>NC_014148.1:0-318750 GCF_000092105.1 Planctopirus limnophila DSM 3776
CTTTTGAACATTGTCTGTCGGTCGAAATGAGTTCATTTTTGGCAGCGCTCGGCGGGCAAAACATGAGTTTTCCTGTGGAATCCGGACTGTTCTGCACGAGGCTGCGAGTTGCCAATTTTTTATGAACCCTTTGGGTTTGACTCCCCGCTGGCGGGGGGTAGCATCGCACCTGCTTTGAATGATTCAGGGCGGGTGGAGATCAGTCTTCTCGATTGCTCAACACTTTGTTCGAAGTCAGATTAACAAGTTCATTGGTTGTGGTGATGGCATGTCATCAGGGGGCCTCCTGGCTCTGTGATAAGTCGTAGACTGCAGGCCAGTTCGCCGCACGAAATGCAACCTGTTTGTTTGAATTCGTATTCGTTCATGGTTCAACCATGAGAAGTTTTCTGAATCATCGAGGCCCCTGACTCTTTGCCAGTGGTTCTTACGGAATATGCAACCGGAAGAAGCACTTCAGCGAGTCAGGAATCCACGAGTCCCCCACAATCCACGGCGGCCTGCTCTTTCCCCTTTTCAAGCCTGACTTTCTCACAGTTGATGGAATCTATTCCATCCAGCCGTCTGAAAGTACGTCCTGACAAAGTGGCACGGGCATGGGAGGGTCTGCACGATGCAACCCGGCATGATGCTGGCGAACCCCGGAATCAATCATGATGAACGAGATCAACAACAGACAGTTCAGGCTCCCGCCGCCCAGGTACGAGGCGTGCCACAGCTCATATCTCAGAACGCCGATGGACAGATTGAATCTGATGTTCAGACCGCTGCTGAGCGGGCACGGCTCAATGAGGGTCTCGTCAGGCAGAATGCTCTGACTGGACACCTTCCAGCAGAGCGTTTTCCAGTACAGCGTCATCCAGTACAGCATGCCGGGAAACAGCACTCTCTTCCCACGAGAGCCAAACTTCCGCAGGAAGCGGCTTCCTTAGGATCTGTCCTGATTAAGGCAGGTCTTTGTCACGCCACTTCCAGCCGAACGAACGGATCGCTGCAATCAGCAGATGACCGCGATGTCTCTGTTTCGTCGATCGTTGCGAACCAGGCGCCTGTGAAACGATCCGCCGCCACGGCCAGTGTTTCGCCGGACCTGACAAAGGGGGCACCGGATTCTGCCAAAGCATTATTGTTCAATACGGCACCAATATCTGATGTAGGGGCCTTGCAGATCTTTCAAGAAGCATTGATCGAGGCCATTGGGTCATCTCGATATGAGATGCTCTTTGCTCGAAAAGTCACTTTCGACTGGCAGCAAGTGGCGGCCACAACGTCTCATCATCAGGCGGGGCGACTGGTACTGCGAATTGAAGACGAGTTCTTACGAAACTGGCTGAGGCGCGAATACCATCCCCTGCTGGAGCGACTGGCTCGTGAGTGTCTGCAGGGAAGTACGATTTTATTCAGTGAAGATGCGTCACTTGGTCAAAGCGTATCCTCTGCGAAGATCACACCATCTCACACGACGGATCACCAAACAACGATATCACGGAATCCCTCTGAAAAGATTTCCACAACAAATACTGGAGTGATTGCACAGCTTCCCGCACAGAATCACATGCCTTCTCGGAACCCGAGAAAGTCGGCTGTCTCTGACTTGAAGTTGGGAGCCACAATCTCCACAATCCCCTCCCCGGACCAACCGGCTGAGCATCATGCAGCAGATCAGTCTTCTGGTGCTGCTGAACAGCGTATTGATAGACAGTGTGCCAACAAACCAGGTGCCAACAAATCGTCGAGAGTTCTTCCAGTCAGTGATTTTCCGGGAGCCAATCTCGACGTGATGCAATCTGAATCTGCCCATAATCCTGCTTCCCAGAACCTGCCACTGGCTGCCACGCCCTTGGCCAAAAGCCAATTGGCGGCTGGGAATAAAGTCGCTGATGATCAGGTTGTCGCCAGCGCAGCAGGCAGAAATCCGCTGGTCTCTCAGATGGCAGGTCCTCGCCGGGGGGCATATGTCGCATCGACGGCCTTCGGATCAACGAACCAAGTGCCAACGGCCCAGGCGCCAACAAACCAGGCGTCTGGTTTCTCCTCAGCATCTCACGAATCTCGTTCCAATTCAGGAGCGGCATCTCATCATTCAGCTCCGGCTCATCTGGGGAGAACAAACGCTGCGAAAATGTCGCGTCGCCCGATGGAACTGAGTGATCTCGTCGTCGGTACAGGGAATGAACTGGCTCTGGCAGCGGCCCGCAAAGTTTGCGACGAAGTACCGGCTCCATTCAATCCACTCTATCTGTTTGGAAACGTGGGAATTGGCAAGACCCACCTGCTGGAAGGAATTTCCCGGCAATTGCGCAGGCAGCATCCCGGGCTCAATGTACTGATGATGACCGCCGAACAGTTCGCCAACTGTTTTACCCAGGCACTGCGTGACAAAACGTTGCCTTCATTCCGGCAGAAGTTTCGCAATGTCGATGCTCTCCTCATTGATGATGTGGATTTTCTCGATAATACGCGGGTGATACGCGAAGAGTTTCTACATACATTTACCGAACTCGCAGAACGTGGACGGGCGATTGTGCTGACGGCTGATCGGCACCCTAAACTCCTCTCGAAACTGGGGGATGAACTGGTCACTCGGTTCATGTCAGGGCTGATCTGTCGAGTGGAAGCACCTGATCAGGCCACGCGTGAACGGATTGTGCAGATGAAAGCGGCCCGTATGGGTACCGATATCAGTGAAGAAGCACTGATGTGGGTGGCGCAAAAATTCCGCAACAATGTGCGGGAACTCGAAGGGGCTCTCAACTGCCTCCACACGTGGTACACAATGAGCGAACGGCGGGTCGGTCTGGCCACGGCACGGCAGATTCTGGCCGACCTTGAGCGTGATTGTCTGAAGATCGTCAGGCTGACCGATATCGAGCAGACGATCTGTACGCTCTTTGGCGTGCGGCCTCGTGAACTGAAATCATCCAGCCGGGCCCGCACAGTGAGTCAGCCGCGAATGCTCGCGATGTTTCTGGCAAGAAAACATACGCAGTCAGCTTATCAGGAAATTGGCCAGCATTTTGGCGGGCGGAATCACAGCACCGTGATGGCTGCCGAGAAAAAAGTGGGCGAATGGCTCGATTCGAACAGCGAGCTTCATCTGGGTGGACGAGACTGGAACATTCGCGAACTGATGGACACCCTCGAACAACAGCTTCTGGCCAGTTGAACGCTTTTGCATCCATCCCGAATCATTCACTTGAAGTCAGAGAGTTGTTCAACTCTGGATCTGCTGCAACTTCAGTCGAGACCTCTGCAGCTTCTTCGCGGTACAGAGGTAGCACGACACAAAAGGTGCTGCCGCGACCCAGTTCTGTGGAGACATCGATCTTTCCACCATGCAGCTCGACAATCTCTCGGCAGATGGCCAGGCCCAGGCCATGGCCTGTCGAACCTGACGCCGAACGAGCGGCATCCGCCCGGAAGAATCTTTCAAATAAATGAGAACGTTCTTCAGCCGACATCCCACGTCCGGTGTCCACGACGGAGATGCGGGCCGAGTCTGTATCCGAGGTAAGAGTGACGAAGATCATCCCCTCGGGAGCATTGTATTCAATCGCGTTGTTGAGCAGGTTCGTAACGACCTGACCCAGAAACACAGCATCACCAAAAACAGTGGCCGAAGTGAGCTGCGCCGCCAGCTTTAACTGGCTGGTTTCGGCTTTGGGTTTGATCGACTCAATCGCATGTTCCACGACCGGCAACAGATCGATGGGCTGACAATTGAGTTGTAATCGACCCGAATCGGCTCTCGCCAGAGCCAGCAGACTTTCCACCAGAGTGCGCATGCGGGAAGCAGAGCGACCACAGGCACTCAGTGCCTGACGATATTCCTGTGCAGAGCGTTCGCGAGCCAGTGCATGTTCCGTTTGTGCCAGGACCACAGCAATCGGCGTCCGCAATTCGTGCGAGGCATCCGAAGTAAATCGAACCTGCCGTTCAAAGCCGGCCTGCAATCGATCAAAGGTGGCATTCAGGACTTCGGCCAGTGCCTGGAGTTCCGTTTTCAGTGGGGCCACGTCAATCCGTTGATTGAGTGTGCTGGCGGTCAGTTTATCGACCGTCTTGGAGATATCGTCGAGCGGGGAAAGCACGCGCCTGGCCAGCAGCCATGTCCCGGCAATACCGATGATCAGCGAAAGGAGCGCGATCAAGCCGGTTCGCAGCAGCAGACGCTGCAAGTCATCCCATTCGCGCTGAATCCACCGGCCCACGACAATCGAACGCGACCGGCTGGGATCGAAAATTTTCACTTCCCAGCGACCATTCACTGAGCGGGATTGGGTCGGATCGTGAATGGCGGCTGGGCCTCGCAGTTTCGATTCAGGAAAAGGAGCCAGTGCATCTTCGGGCAGATCAAATGACCGATCGATGATCTCACCAGTATCTTCCCGGCGGATAAAAAAATACATCCGCTCAGGGGGGCCACGACGATCAAAGTCGGGCGGCCCGCCATTCCTCTGAAAAGGCTCTCCCGGTGGAAAATCATTCCTTCCCCCTCCCCGTGGATTGGGTCCATTGCGATCATTTCTTCTCTCGGGTTGCTCCAAGGGAATTTGGTCGGCCAGGAGTAGCTGAGGCGGATTCCCTGCCTCTCGACCGGCTTCCAGTGGATTTCGCTCAGGAGGGTTCGTGCCGGGAGGGCCTGGTTCGCCAATCGGCCGATCCCGTTCAAATCCATCACGCCCATGGCGATCTCGATCACCTCGATTTCCTCCATCGGTTGTGGGAAATCGATTGCCAAATCGGCCATTGGCCAGCACCGAGAAGCCAAACGATCTCAGCTCACTTTCGATGCGTTCGATTGTTAATCGTCGATTGGTTTCGTACAGCACTACGGCGAAGAAGAGCAGCACTGCGCCCAGCAAAAGCGTGACCCAGACGACGAGACTGCCGCGAATCGACCGCGAAGCGAACTTGTTCCATAAGTTGGGAATGCTGAGCCATCGTTTGGAAGTCAATTCGACCACAACAGATTATCCAGCGCAGAATTTTTGAGACCCGGGCCTTGAGAACAATCGTCGTTTACGAAGCAGAATCGTGGGATGCATCATCCACCAGTTCTGCAGAAGATGCCTGACTATGAATGATGTACCCCAAGCCACGACGGGTCTCAATCACATCACGGCCAAGTTTCCGCCTGAGATTCGAGATATGCACATCCAGCAGGTTCGAGAGAGATTCGTCATTTTCATCGAAGATGTGATCGTACAAATCGGTACGGGGAACGACACGACCCCTATGCAGTGCCAGATATTCAAAAATCGAGTATTCGCGAGCTGTCAGCACAATCTCGACATCGTCCCGGAAGACTTTGCGATGAATGAGATTGATCGTCACTCCCTGACCCAGTTCGAGCAATGATTCGGATTCACCGGCTGCCCGCCGGATTAACGCCCGCAGTCTGGCCAGAAGTTCGCCACGATCAAAAGGCTTCACGAGGTAATCATCGGCCCCCTGATCGAGACCTTGCACTCGATCAGCCACACCATCACGGGCTGTGAGCATGAGCACGGGTGTTGATTTCTTCGTGCGAAGTTGTTTCAGCAGATCAAAACCGGACAGCCGGGGGAGCATCCAATCAAGCACAATGACATCGTATTCCCAGACAAGTGCACGATGCAGCCCCGATTCACCATCGGCAGCCGTATCTACGGCGTACCCTTCATCTTCCAGCATTCCTCGAAGTGCAAACAGCAGATCTGGCTGATCTTCAACAATCAAGGCACGCATGCGGCGATAACTTCCTGGCTGGTCATGGATGTGTTGCAGAGGTTCCCTTGGGCGGGTGACAGAAAAACTGCTGGCGACACGCGGAAAGTGGCCGCCAGCAGTTCTTGATCAACACCCATCAGCCGGCAAACTGTTGAACCAATGCAACATGGCATCCAGATAAAGTGAACGATTCCCACCCACCGACATTCTGGCATCGGCTGTCACTCCTTCGAGAAACGATTTCCTTCAGGGTGGATGTCTGGCATGACAGTGGGCTGGAATAGTGGGCCTGGTTAGCGTTTTTTCAGTTCAGCAACTTCTTTTCGCAGAAGTTCGATCTGTTCGAGCAGTTCTGCGGTGGATGGACCGGGTCGCTCGGGACGTCTCACTTCCGGACCACCATCACGAGGGCCGGGACGTTCTTCGCGCGGTCCACCTTCCCGTGGACCACGGGGTGGGCCACCGGCTTCATCGCGAGGCCCTGGCCAACGTCCTTCGGGGCCACGTCCTTCGGGGCCACGTCCTTCGGGCCCACGTCCTTCGGGCCCGCCATCACGTGGGCCACGAGGAGGGCCATCCATTTCACCACGCGGTCCCGGCCCACGTCCATCAGGCCCGCGACCCTCAGGCCCACGTCCTTCCGGGCCACGTCCTTCGGGCCCACGTCCTTCGGGCCCGCCATCACGTGGGCCACGAGGAGGGCCATCCATTTCAGCACGCGGTCCCGGCCCACGTCCATCAGGCCCGCGACCCTCAGGCCCACGTCCTTCCGGGCCTCTTCCTTCCGGTCCACGACCTGGAGGACCAGGAGGTGTTGGGGGATGTGGTAACTGAATGGTTTCACCATCACCAGGAGTCAGAGCACGAGCCAGGACCAGCTCCGTTCCTCGTGGTGTGCGTTCTTTGTGTCCATCGACCTTGAGCAGCGTCCCGACTGCCAGACGCTCCTTCAGTCGATTTCCCACATGCGGCGGGAAGGCAATGCGAGTCCCATCATTGAGGATCACGCCATCAACGTCGCCATGAATGTTTTCCGAAATCCGGGCCACTTCGCCTTTGACAGTGACGGCCTCTCCCTGTGGCCTGTGCGGCCCTTCCGGACCCCTGCCTTCGGGGCCTCGTCCCTCTGGTCCACGTCCTTCTGGCCCTCTGCCCTCTGGTCCCCTGCCTTCAGGTCCGCGTCCTTCAGGACGTTCACCGCGGGGCCGTTCTGGCCCGCCACGTTCTGGCCCGCCACGTTCCGGACGTGGTCGATCAGGATTGTCACCTTCCGGGCGAGGGCGTCCTGGACGATCTCCAGCAGGACGATCACCGGCGGGACGTGGATCATCGCCGGGTGGTTGAGCCCAGACATTCGAAACGCCTGTCAGCGGTAGACTAACTGCCAAGCCTGTCAGCAATAGAATTGAAGCTGCCCATTTTCTCATCGGATGTTTCTCCAGGAATCAATCGGAGGGGTCATCTTTCCTCAACACCAAAGTTGAGCGGAGGTGTTGGTGAAAAACTTCACTAATCAACCTCAATTGCCAGAATCACAAAACTCTGACAAAGGGCACCCGTCGCCCCAACGGAAATAGAGGATAGCTGTCGATCCTGAAGCCTGAATGAAGCTCCCGCACGATCTGGTGCGATGGGTTTGTTTGTCGTAAATCGTCAAGAGAGTTGTTGACTTTGAGGTCTACAAACCTGAGGATTCTCCAAGCACAGCGAATCAGAAACTTTGTGCCGGCACTTCGTTGTACTACCCGCCAGCTGCTTAAGCGGTTGTCATCCGACAACTCTGCCCGCCCGTAAAATGAACACCCCGCCATCACCTCTGGAGACACAGTACATGACTTCGCCATCCATGAATCCATCGGTTCGATCTTCCCGACGCCAGTTTCTCGGGGTGTCTGCCGCCTTGGCAGCGGGTTGTTTTGTCACCGCCCGCCCGGCTTTCTCAGCCTCTCGCTCTGCGAATGAAAAGCTCAATATCGCCGTCATTGGCCCGGGCGGACGCGGGCACGAGAACCTCATGGGTGTCTCCAGTGAAAACATCGTCGCGATTGTCGATGCCGACTTCCGTCGCGCTGCTAAAGCCTTCGAACTCTTCCCGAATGCCAAGAAGTTTTCCGACTATCGAAAACTCTTTGATACGCCCGATTTCTTCGACGCAGTGGTGGTGAGCACACCCGACCATACACATGCAGCACCCACCTCGATTGCCATGAAGCAAGGCAAGCACGTCTACACAGAAAAGCCGTTAACCCACTCGTTGTTTGAAGCCCGCTCTTTGCAGGAGACGGCTACCGCCGCCAAAGTCGCCACACAAATGGGAACGCAGATTCATGCCGGTGAAAACTACAGGCGTGTGGTCGAAATCATCCGCAGTGGTGCCATTGGCCCGGTGACCGAAGTGCATGTCTGGGTGGGTAAGGGCTGGGGTGGTGGAGAACTTCCCCAAGAGTTTCCGCCTGTTCCCGAAGGGCTCGATTGGAACTCGTGGGTCGGACCGGCACCTTTCCGAGAATTCCACCCCACTTATGTTCCAGCGAACTGGCGCCGCTGGTGGGATTTTGGTAACGGCACGCTCGGCGATATGGGCTGCCATTACATGGATCTTCCCTTCTGGGCACTGGGGCTGAAGCACCCGACAAAGATCACAGCCGAAGGACCAGCGCTGAATTTGCAGACAGCACCGATTGGCATGACAGCCGAGTATGAATTCCCTGCGGTAGGCAGTCAGCCCGCCTGCAAACTCAAGTGGTACGACGGCACGATGACGCCTAAGGAAGTTCGTGGTCGTAAAGTGCCTGGTTCGGGTGTGATGTTTGTGGGAAGTGAAGGGGAGATGTTCGCCGATTACGGCAGTTACAAGCTTTATCCCGAAGAGAAGTTTGCCGATTTCAAACCCCCCGCACCCACAATCCCTCGCTCCATTGGACATCATCAGGAATGGATCAGGGCCTGTAAAACGGGCGAGCCAACAACCTGCTCGTTCGATTACTCCGGGCCACTGACAGAGACCGTCTTGCTGGGCTGCCTCGCTTATCGCATGCAGAAGCCCATTGCCTGGGATGCCGTCAATCTCAAGTGCCCCGGCACCCCAGAAGCCGACGCCATCATCAACCGCCCTTACCGCGAAGGCTGGACGCTGTAAACGGATGGTGATGATCAGTGCAATTCGAGAGAGGCCCGGCCTGATTGGTCGGGCCTCTCTGTCTTTTGACTGTATGACTGCAACCCGGCCACATGGGTCGAGTTCTTTCCATTTGTGAATCTGGTCACGGTTGAGCAGGTGGACAGACTCGTGACCGCTGAGCATTCAATTCCACAAAGTGTTGCCATTGTGCGGGCACATTGTCTTCGTGGAAAATCGCCGAGACGGGACATTCGCTGACGCACGCATCACAATCAATGCATTCTTCCGGGTTGATGTAGACCATTTCCGCATCTTCATGGAAACAGTCGCATGGGCAAACCACAAGGCAGGCTTTGTCTTTGCAACCTCTGCAAGGTTCAGTCACTACCATCGTCATGGGGAGTTTCTCCGATTCGAACTTCGGGACTTGGAAGCCGTCTGCTCAGGAGATGAGAAACTGGACGAAAAAGCGGACATGCCTGAACCAGAAAATCTGAAAATCGATCTACACGATCAATCTGGTGTGGAACTGGTCAAACTTTGGGCTTCAGGGAATCAAGACGCTGCGCAAATACTGGTTGCGCGGTATCAGATTCGACTTATGGCCATGATCAGTGCTCGCTTATCGGCGCAGTATCGCCATCGAATCGCGACAGAAGATGTTGTGCAGTCAGCACTGGTGAGTTTCTTCCGTACGGCTCGCCATCAAACAGAACGTTCAGTCATTCCGACATCAACGAAATCTGTCTGGGATCTTCTCGCTCTCTTCGCCCGCCGCAAGTTATCCCGAGCGATCGAACGAGAAAGCGCCAGCAAAAGAGGTGGTCACTGGAAGCGATACTCATTAGAGCAGTTCGAACACAGTTTCCCAGTTTCGCCCGGTTCTCAGGAACTTGAGGAACTGCTGATTGATCTCCGCTCACAGTTGGACGATAGCCAATCACAGCTTCTTGAACTTCTCCTGCAAAATGCGACTCAGAAAGAAATTGCACAGCAATGCGCTGTCGATGAGAGGACCATTCGCCGGCGCTTAATGGCTTTGCGGAACCTGATCGCCGAACAGTGGGCAGGTGAGTTTTCATTCCCCACCAAAGAACTACGATTCAGTCCAACGATTTCGCTACCTCAGATCACCTATGGACAATTTGTACTTGGAAAGCTGGTCGGGAGAGGGGCTCTTGGAAAAGTTTATCGAGCCAGATGGCAGCCACACGGTCAATTGATGGCTGTGAAATTCATGCACCGCGATCTATGGAAACAACCTGAGTCGCAGGATTCCTTTCTCCGGGAAATTGATCTCGCTTCAAAGATTCATCATCCGGGCATCATCAGATATCTTGGCTGGGGAAGGTCTCCTCACGGCGGGCCCTATCTTTTAAGCGAATACATTGATGGTTCCGCATTGACGAAGTGCTCAATCGCTGATGCTCCAACTCGATGGAAGCGGTTCATTGACATTTGCGACGCAATGGCAGCAGCTCATCAGTCAGGTGTCATTCATGGTGATCTCACACCCGCCAACATCCTGATTGCGCATGATGGTCGTGTCGTTGTCACTGATTTCGGGTTTGCCACGCAAAGCTATTCAAAAACAGAGAACGATCACGCAGACTTAAACTTCATCTCGCCCGGCGGAACAATTGGTTTTGCTGCACCTGAGCAGATTTCGACCGCCTTTGGAAACATCAGCCCAGCGACAGACATCTATGCCCTCGGGGCTCTCGCGTTCTATCTACTTTTTGGCAGGGGGCCACACCAGAAAATCGAGCAATCGATTGTCGATACGCTTGATGAAGAAAATGTCGTCATTAAGGAAACACAAACCACTGCCGAAGAAACCAGGTTGGCGAAAGTCGTCAACCGAGCACTCAAGAAAGCCGTCAGGGATCGCCCTCAGTCGATTGCTGAACTCCTCGATGGCATGAGAGGTTAGAGCTCATCATTGACCTCCCGCTCAAGACTTTGTGGCGGGTGGTTTCGTCTGAGACCATTAAGGCCTTTGCCGAGCCTGTGTCGAAAACGAAGCACGTCTGAGTAAGTGCGGTCTGCGGGGGCGTCTTTGGATGGCGCGGTGAATCGACTCTTCGCACAATTCTCCCAAAGACCAACCGGCTTGCTGAGCCGCCTTGGGGACGAGGCTGTGATCGGTTAATCCGGGAATGGTGTTGATTTCAAGAACCCAGGGGTTCCCTTCCGAATCGAGCATCAGATCGACCCGGGAGATTCCAGTCACACCCAGAGCATGGACGGCTCCCCGGCAGGCAGTTTCCAGCTTCTGTCGGCATGTTGCCGGGAGAGGTTTATCGAAGATGTAACGTGTGTGGTCGTCTTCGTATTTCGCGACCCAGTCGAAAAACTCGCGGTCTGTCTCGATACAGATCGGTGGCAAGATCTCGTCGTCATGCAGTCCGACAGTCCATTCGCTGCCCACAATTGCCGCTTCCATAATGAGGGCCTCGTCGTAATGGCGTGCCCTTTCATAAGCGGATTGAAGTTGCTCTGGCTGGCGGACAATCGAGACGCCCAGGCTCGAGCCTTGCGATGCGGGTTTAATGACCACAGGCCAGCCCAGTTCCTTTGCTTTCATCAGCAAACTGTCGAAAGACTCGTGAGGTGAAAGTTCGCACCATGCGGGAGTCGGCACCTGCATGCGATCAAAATTCTGTTTGGCAATGCGTTTATCAAACGCTAAACGGGAAGCCTGACTGCTGCTCCCCGTGTAAGGAATTCCGGATTCTTCGAGCAATGTCTGCACACCGCCGTCTTCGCCAAACCGTCCATGCAGGGCGATAAAGACTGCATCAAACCCATTCCAATCCATTCCCTTGAGTGAAACGATGGCGGGGTCGATCGGCAGTATGAAATGGCCACGCTCCTGCAAAGCCTGACAAACGGCCTGGCCACTTCTGAGACTGATTGACCGCTCGTCAGAATCACCACCGGCCAGCAAGGCAATGTTCCATCGCGGTGGATTGGTGGCAGCAGACTGTATGTTCCCGCGTGACATTCCCAGCACCTTGCGGAAAGAATCGTGTCGATCAGATCACTTGACTCACGGATCACATGGCGACGGTTATCAGCGAATCGCCCGTTTCTTTAAGTATTTCTCGAGTGCGTAATGGCCCGCTTCTGTCTGTCGAACGACGAGTGCTCCGGTTGATTGAAACACACGGATACTGCCACTGTTGGGGCCTTTCCATGATTTCGGCTGGACACTGGCCTGAATCTCACTGACCAGTGCATCGAAATCGGGTTGGCCATTCACCAGCGGAGCAAGCTCTCCCGCGGGATAGGTCTTCACGAAGTAATCTTCAGGTTTTGGCCGGAGTTGCTCTGCATGGCCGATCAACACGATTTCATGTTTGACGGCGTAGGCCAGTTCAGCCGCTGCGACAAGTTGTTCGATCACTTCATCGGCGGGTTGATTGGCAATGTTCAACGTGACGGTGTCGTCAAGCTTTGGCCGGGAAGAAACCAGTGCCGCAGGGTCGATGACAATATTCACTCCGGCTTCTTCAGCCACTTTGCGGAGAGCCGAGCGGCGGGTTTCGTTGGTAAGGCTGACAGTGATCTTTTTCGACAGGCGATCAAGAACTGTTTCGGAAGTGATCACCGGTTCGGTTTGGCCCGCTGGAGCACGACTGCCCGAATTCACGCTGGAGGCGGAACTTCCCATCGCGTTGTTGGAAGTTAGTGAGGTCGAAGCCAGTGGTGCCACCTGATCATTGGGAATGAAAGCCCTGGGGCGACTATTGGCAGCGGTGGCCGGAGAAGGTGGCAGATCAGAGAGATCGGGAAACGCGAGATTTTTGGCCTGATTACGTTCTGTTTCGAGACTGGTATTGGCATCAAGAGTCGGGGCACCACCAATTTGAGGCATGGCGGCGTATTGCTCAGCCGTCCCACCCAGCGATCGGGGAGCCTGAGCGGTTCCCGCAGGTGCAGCAGTTACTGCAGGTGGTATGGCGGCTGGCAATGTCGAAACTTCAGCGGGGCGATTGAATGAGTTGGAAACCGCGACAGTGAACTCAAAGCGTTGGCCATCGGGCTTCTCGGTGACAAAGCCAGAGGGGGTTCCTGTTGTTTGAATGCGGGGCGTCGCCACAACAGTTTGTACGCCCTGCTCATCCACCTCAATGACCTGGACCTGAAAGATGTAATGGCGGGTTTTTGCGGGAGTCGTCGGCGCTGCACCCGAGGCGGTGATGATTGTTGCCGGCTGGGGAATCAACGATTCGTGGCCCATGAGACGACGGGGTGCTGAGCTGTTGTTCTCGATACTTAATGCCGAGACGGGAGGCTCGTGACTCGGAATCTGCTCCTGAGCACACAGACCGGGAAGCTGCTGGAAGACGATCGCACCCGACAGGCTGGCCGCCAACAGGCTGGCTGCCCATCGGCCCATGCAGAGGTCAACCCAATGCTGAGCCATGGCTGAGGTGATTGCCATCCATGGTTGGGAAACTCCCATACCGACTCCTCCCTGAGTCTTTGTTCTCTCGAACCTGAGTCTTTTATTCTCGCGAACCCGAGTCTAAATTGTTCCCATGCTGGCAAACTTCATGTTGGCACAGCGATTTCCGCTCACTATGTGTTCTGGCCTGAAGTCTTCCAACCTGAGCTGTACGTTAAACGCTCATTCTCGGCAAAGTCTGACTGCTCAATCGTAGAGGCAGAGCAGTGGCAGAATCTGCCGAAACAAATCTCTCGACGAAGAATGGTCGTCAATGTCAGGCAACCGACAGGCGTATTCAAACTGCTGATGAAAACATACGCCTGTCCACGCATCGACTGCTAAAGCCACGAAGATTTACCAGATTTGGATTTCTGACTCCAGATCGACTGCAAACTGTTCAGAAATCTTGCTTCGTACCAGATCCATCAGTCGCAGGACGTCTGCGGAGGAGGCATTTCCATTCGAGACGATAAAGTTGGCGTGCCGCTCGCTGATTTCGGCTCCACCGACACGAGTTCCCTTCAGGTTGGCTTGTTCAATCAATGAACCCGCCGAAAGACCGCGTGGATTCTTAAAGATACAGCCTGCCGATTGAGCCGCGAGTGGTTGAGATGATTTTTTCATAATCCACGTTTTTCGCAGGCGGCGGACAATCTCATCCGGGGCATCGGCAATGAGCTGGAACGTGGCTTCGAGAATGATGAGTTCCGTAAGATTGCTCTGACGATAGCCAAAAGAGAGTTCATCGTCCGAGCGGTCGATGATTTCACCGTCGATCGTCAGCACTTTGACTGAACTGACATACTGGCCGATATCGCCATTGCGGCCACCGGCATTACCACGCAGAGCGCCGCCAATTGTTCCCGGAATTCCCGCGAGATTTTCAAACCCGGCAAGGCTGGCTTTGACGGCCTGCGAAATGGCATTGGAGAGCAGTGCTCCACCACCAGCGACCAGCGTTGTGCCTTCGATTTTAATGTGCTGGAAAGCTTCATGTGTGAGCTTGATCACTGCTCCACTGACGCCTTCATCCCGTACGAGAAGATTCGAGCCACCGCCGAGAACACGGACTGTGATCTGCTGGGCAGCACAGGCTTTGACCACAGCGACGAGTTCTTCGACGCTACGCGGTTCGAGAAAGTACTGCACCGGGCCACCCAGTTTCATCCAGGTGTAAGGAGCCAGTGGCTCGTCGCGTTTGAGAATGTCGTGGAATTCTTCGAGAAAGCTCATAGTGAATCCGGTCGATATGGCCAGCGCCCGCAGTAATCAGCACATCGATTGTGCCCGCCTTATGCTCTACGGATGACCGCAGATGGTCAAGTGTGCCGCAGACTTCCGTAGGAATTCCTGCCGAACGGACACGTTGGGCAAGGTCTTGAATCAAAGTGTGCTTAAGTGCGGAATTGCCTTCTCTGGCTGCAAAAACCGGGGCAATGAACACCTGATCTGCCAGAGCCAGTGACTGAGCAAACTCGGGGAGCAGTGCCTGCAGGCGGGAAACCTGATGAGGTTCAAAAGCGAGAGCGATTCTCCGGGAGCCGAAGATCTGCCGGGCAGTTCGCAAAGTTTCGATGACAGCCGTCGGATGGTGTGCGTAGTCGTCGATCAGGTGGATACCACGCCAGAGGCCCTTCCATTCGAACCGTCGGCGAATCCCTTGAAAGCTGGCAAGTGCCTGGATGCGATGCGGTAGTGGACAACCCGTCTGCTCAGTGAGAGCCAGTGCTGCCAGTGCGTTGAGAATGTTGTGCCTGCCGGGAATCTGTAATTGGACGCTCGCCCGGTGTTTTCCGCAATAAAACAACTCAAACCGACTCTTGGCACCAAGTCGTTGAATCTGGCGAGCCTGCCAGTGAGGGTATTTTGCATTCCCCATCGAGAGGCCGAACGTTTCGACTTGTGCTTGCGCGTTCTCGGCCGCCTGAAGTGCCATTGGAGAATCCGCCGCTGTGACGAGCCTGCCATCTGGCTTCACACGGGCAGCAAATTTCGAAAAAGCATCGCCAAATTCGGCCTCGCTGGCAAAACAATCGAAGTGATCGGGCTCACAAGAAAGTATTGCTGCAAGTTCGGGTTCGTAAGCGAGGAAATGCTGGCGGTACTCGCAAGCCTCAGCGACCAGCCAGTCCCCTTCAACATAACTGCCAGATCTATGCAAGGTGGCCATGGCCTGATCAGGCTTTGATAGAGGTAGAGGTGCGATCAGTTCTCCACCCATAATGAAGGATGCTCGCCATGGATGATTAGTATTTACGATTGAATCTGTAATCTCAGGTGCCAGCGAACTGGAGAGCATCCAGGCAACCATGGCTGTGGTGGTGCTTTTCCCGTGAGTACCGGCAATGCACAGGCTGCGACTGGAGTTGATGAGGTGAGCGAGCGCAATGTGGTAAGGGATAGCCGGGATCCCGGCCAGCCGGGCGGCCTGCAAGCCGGCATCCGCTGGCGGAATTGCGGCACTGTGAATGATTAGATCAGGGACAGCAGCGATTGATTGACGGAGCCTGTTTTCCGGATTGGAAGTGAGTCGCGACAATTCGGGAAAGGAAAAGCCAGACTCTAGCGCAGTAGCGTCTGGCGAATGAATGGCAGCCCGGGGCAAGTTTTTCTGGCGGGTATAAACCAGACCTCGTGGAAACAGTTCACTCAGCCCGGCTGTCGGCAGTTGCTCATCGGTACCGGTCACACAAAAACCCCGGGCCAGCAGATACTCTGCCAACGAGCGCAAACCACTGCCGCAAACACCGATCAGGTGAATCCAGACTGGCGAACCATGCTTTCCCCATGGATTCGCCAGAAGTTTCTCGGTGATGTGCGATGAATTGGTCAAAAAGTGTTACCAGGCCCACTCGCGGGCAGACATTTTGGAAACGGCCTGAAAGATTGCGACGCTGCTAAGAGAATTACTAAGTGAGAGCCACGATCAGCATTTGACTCATGACATCGTTCGGTCCGGGGAATGAACAGATGTGAGCATGAACAATGAGTTATGCACCATGGGCGGCCCGATTGGGTTATCGATGAAAAATGAGATTTTGGCTAGGTCGAACAACTGAGGAAATGGCAACAAGGCGAAAGGGTCGTCTGTATCTCTCAAGTCTCTAAATAATAAATAGTTACAGTTCCTTTTTTGTGCTGGGGTGACCGATGGGCAGAGATTTGAAGTGCTGAAGAGATGAGCCAGGTGTTCGGTGAAAACCGGATCGAAGAAATTGTTTGCAAATACCCGTCCTCAATTCGAACTCAATGGCTGGAAAAAGCCCTCTTTACTGTATACGTTTCAACACTTACTTTTGTGTGATTTCATGGAAGGCCCTGCTCATGGCCCTTGAGTCTCCGCTTCAACTCACTCCGCTGGATGCATTGGCTGAGGCCGCCGAGTGCCTCAAGATTGTGGCCCATCCTCATCGCCTGCGGATTCTGCAAATGCTTTTGCAGAAAGATTTTACGGTGAGCGAACTGGCCCAGGCGTGTGATTTGCCCAGTGCGATGGCCTCGGAACATCTGCGGTTGATGCAAAGGTGTGGTTTTCTGACGAGTGAAAAATCGGGGCGCAAAGTGTTTTATCACGTCATCGAGCCACACTTGAAAGACCTGTTGAAATGTGTTGAAGGCCGCTTCGGCGTCTCCGAGACCATTCTTTCGGCGGAATAGCATGGGCGGGGAAATGACGACCTGCTCTGCATGAAAATCCCGGACTGATTCGCCATACTCCCGCAACCAGGTTTTCAATTGCGGAGAGATAGACTCATGGCGAACAGCGATCAAGCCCCCGAAGAGATTTCGAGAACGGCACTTCTGGAAGAACTCCGCTGGAAGAAGTTTCCGGTCCTCGATGACGGGTTTGTGTGCCTTGTCGATGTGATGGGCGACGATTCCTCGATTGTGCAGGCCGCCCGCGTGAGCTATGGCGAAGGAACCAAGCGGGTTTCAGACGACCGGACTCTAATTCGTTACCTCATGCGACACCGCCACTCGACACCGTTCGAAATGGCTGAAGTGAAACTGCTGGTGCGAGTCCCGATGGATTGCTGGAGACAGTGGATCCGTCATCGGACAGCCAATGTCAACGAATACAGCACAAGATATTCGGTCGCGATTGATTCGGCCCAGAGCACACCCATTGGTGAATGGCGGAGCCAGTCGACCTCCAACCGGCAGGGGAGCGCGGGCTTTCTGCCGAACGAAATCGGGGCGGAACTCACCGCCGCCGAAGAACGTTTCCAGACTGCGGCTCGTGAGCTCTACGAATCCCGGCTCGCCCAGGGTGTCGCCCGCGAGCAGGCCCGCAAAGATCTGCCGCTCTGCACTTACACCGAGGCCTACTGGAAAGTCGATCTGCACAATCTGCTGGGCTTTCTTTCATTACGCATGGATTCTCATGCACAGTATGAAATCCGGACTTTTGCCAAAACGATTGGCGAGCAGATTATTCGGCCGCTCTTTCCTGTGGCATGGGAAGCATTTCTCGACTATCGCTTTGAGGGGATGTTCCTCAGTCGTTTGGAAGTGGGGATGATTCAGCGGTTAGCCGAACGGGCCAGTGCCATGAAGTTAGTCCCTCCCTATTCACAAGCAGATTTTTTGGCCGTGCAGGATCCTACATGGGCCGGATTAACACGCAGCCGAGAGCGTGATGAATGCCTCGAAAAACTGGTCGAGATGGGGATTGTCCAACCGGCGGTTGAGTAGAGAGATGTAGGGCAGGCTCCTGCATGCCGGTCAAGTTGATCAAGAAAAGCAGGGTGCATGCCAATCCACCAATTCTCACTTCCCTCACGTTCACAACTGTTGAAATACCGATCATCGGCAGGCGGGAGCCTGCCCTACTTGCTAGCAATACATGGTGCATTCCGAGGACTGCATGCACCCTACAAATGGACGTATGCCGCCTCGGGAATTTCAGGTGATCGTTGACCATGCGGCATCCTTATCTCGACATTCCCGAACTGGCAGGGCTTCATGGAAGTGGGCCGCTGGTTCGTATCCCGATGCAGCAGGATGTCCCTTTTACGGATCGAGTCCGTGCGCTCGTTGATACCACCGAGTTTCAGCGACTGGGACATATCTCACAACTGGGGCTTTCATCGCTGGTTTATCCGGGAGCCACACACACTCGCTTTGAGCATTCTCTGGGAGTCTTCCAGAACGCACTGGAGTACCTGTGGCAACTCGGTCGAGATGAACGTTTTCAGGCGATTGTCACGCCCCGGCATGCCGAGATGTTGCTGGCAGCCGCCTTGCTGCACGATCTGGGGCATTGGCCATTCTGCCACCCGATTGAAGATCTCGACCTGCCGGATATTCCCCATCATGAGCATTTTGCGGCTCAGTTTCTCTCACGCGATCGAGAGATCGGGCAGGTCCTGCTCAATCAGTGGAAGATCGAACCCGAAGAGGTGCTCGATCTGTTGGTCAAAAGGACCGATGAGCCGGCACTCAATTTACTCCGATCGATTCTTTCGGGCCCGGTCGATATCGACAAGATGGATTACCTGGAGCGGGACAGTCTGCATGCCGGTGTCCCTTATGGGCGAAACTTTGATCGGCAACGATTGATCCGCTCTTTAGTTGTTAACCAGGCAGGCGATGGGTTGGCAATCAGTGCCAAAGGCCGGACGGCTGCCGAACTGATGGTCTTTGCGCGGTATGTGATGTTCAGTGAGGTTTACTGGCACCATGCCGTCAGGTCGGCGACGTGCATGTTCAGCCGCTCGTTTTATGAACTGAGACATCAGCTCGATCTGGCTGCATTTTTTGAGAAGAGCGAATGGGAAGTGACTCAGGAATTACGGTCGAAAGCCAAAGGCACCATTGTGGCACCTCTGATGGAAGGTGTCTTTGGTCCAAGGCGGCAATTGCACAAGCGTGTGCTGGAATTCAGCGAGCATCAATCCCCTGAGCTGTATCGGATGCTGGCCGGCAGGCCCTACGAAGAACTGGTGCAGGTGATGGAGAGGCTGACAGACAGGCTTTCTGCAAAAACTGGTCAGGCATTCGGCCCGACAGATCTGCTGCTGGATGCCCCGCCTGTGCATAAAGAAGTCGAATTTCGAGTGACGATCTGGTCGCCCAAAACGGGCACTTACCAGCCTTTGCAGGAAGTTTCGCCCGTGGTCGATGCTCTGGCGCGAACGCAGTTTGATGATTTCGTCAAACGTGTGCGACTGTTTGTGAAAGCCGATTGGAAACCGATATTGAAGGATCTGGCAGGTCTGGAAGACGAGCTTGCTGCCGC
Organism: Planctopirus limnophila DSM 3776; assembly: GCF_000092105.1. Taxonomy (NCBI): domain Bacteria; kingdom Pseudomonadati; phylum Planctomycetota; class Planctomycetia; order Planctomycetales; family Planctomycetaceae; genus Planctopirus; species Planctopirus limnophila. Next base: position 19,531 of record NC_014148.1, read on the forward strand.
CTCGCGAGCGAGCTAAGTCAGCTTCAATTTACCCCGCATGAAAGGCTTTCGCGGGAGAGGTTTATCTTTGCTTCTTGAGGCGAATGCGAAAGATGGTCCACATGGTGCCATCGGGTTCCTGTTGCCGATTCCAGGTGATCTCACCGCCATGACCCGTCGCGATTTCCTGAGCCACAGACAGGCCCAGTCCGCAGCCTTCAGGACGTGTGGTGACAAATGGTTGAAAGAGTGTTTCCTGAACATTCGCCTGTGGCCCGGGTCCATTATCACAGACAGAAAGTTCCACTTCGTGATCAGTGGTCAGACATTTGAGAACCACCGTGGGTTTGAACTTTAATGAAGCAGGAAGCTGGTCACTCGCTTCTGAAGTCAATTCCAGCGAACTGGCGGCTTCCAGAGCATTGATCACCACATTCGACAGCATTTGCTCGAGCGAGACGAGATCACCTCGGACTTCAACTTCCCAGAATGTTGAAGTGTCTTTATGCAGCTCCACGTGCCGGTGTCTCGCCAGAGGTTCAATGAGTTGCAGGACTCCGTCTGCCAGTCCACTGAGTCGGATCATGGTCTGACTGGGCGAAACATGGCCCGAGTTTTTGTCTGTGGAGTGAACTCGATCGGGCCGACTGAGTCTCAAAAAGCGATCCAGATACAACTCCATCCGCTGCAGCTGAGCCAGAGCAATCTGGACGGATTCATGATCACTGGATGACGAATCGCCACGCTCACTGAATTCAAGAGCCATACGAGCCCCGAGAGCGGCATTTCGCAACTGATGAGCAAAGCCTGCCCCCAGTTGCCCTAATGTTCTGAGCTGTTCGCCATGACGAATCGATTGATGCAGTTGTACTAACTCCTGGGACATCGAGTTCACATTGACGATGAGATCGCGGATTTCATCATTGCGGCGGGGAACTGGGAGTAATGATAAATTTCCCCGCGCGATCTGGGTTGTTTGGGAGGCCACGTCCAACAGCGGGCCAGTGAGTCGCCTCGAGATCCAGATGACAATCACCACACAGACAAAGGCGGCCAAAGTCCCAGCAAGCACAGGAGGGAGTGCAGTTCGCCACCACAGACTTTGCCAGCTCTCGACCGGCAAAAGAATAATCAGCCGAGAGGCAGGGCCTTGAGGGAGGCCGACAGACCGCTCGATCGTACGGGTGAGCCAGTCTTCGCCTCCGGCATGGATGTTTTGGGGTCGCGAAGGAGTCCCAATTGAGGGAAAGGAAGCCATCATCAATTGACTGGTTTCGAGGGAAAGTTGTGAGCTTTGATAGGTGATCGAGTTTTGTGAGGACGAGGGAGCAGCTAAAGCGACAAATCGGGCTCCAGTCAGTTCCTCCAATTGTTTGAAGACGCTGGCATTGAGTGGAAATGACGCTCTTTGCAGACTGGCACTGAGTTCGTTGATACGGGTCGATTCGTTGGCTCTGGCAGTCGCAATCGCCAGCCAGGCATTCGTCAGTGAGGCGAGAAAAAATCCCGTGATAAGAACTGCCAGAAGTGGTTTAAGAAGTTGCCACTGCACCGATTCTCTGGGCTGAGTGTCAGGAGTGGGTGAAAGCGAGTCTCCTCGGAATTCAGCACGATCTTTCGTGGCTGTATCTGAGGGGCTGGAATTGATCGGCAAGCTGGCCAAAATCGTGCTGCCTGGCTTAAGTGTAGTCGTGGGAAATATGCTCTAGGTGCATTGTTTCACGCCTCCGCCAGACATGCCAAGTTTGCAGAGTGAGGATCCAGAAAAATTGAGAAATTGATCAGATGCCAAACGTGAATCATCGAGATCGAGAACTACGCAACTTTGCTATGTCCAAGAAAGTGGAACAATCCTTGCTGCGGTCTATTTGTTGTGAATGGTTCCATTTGGAATATGAACAAATACATCATTCTGCATTGAAATACTGCCACACCAATCGAGGCCTCTATGCCGTCAGGAATTGAGTATCTGAGTTGGGAATTGTTGAAATCTCCAGCAATTGAATTTTTCCGTCGGCATCAAGGTGGGCGATTGAACAGTCACCTGAATCCAGTGGCTCTCCGGGATGCGGGAATGGGTCGATTCACGAGATGGCTCGGGCTCTCATTAAGCGTGCTGCTCCTGGCGACAGTTTTGCCTAAAACCACAGCACTGGCCTGCACGACGGCAGTGATTAGCGGGAAAGCGACACGCGATGGGCGACCACTTCTGTGGAAGAACCGCGATGCCCCGAATTTCCGTAATGAGCTCGTTTTCATCGAAGATGGCCGGTACAAGGTGCTGGCTGTGGTGAATGCCGGTGCCCGTCAATCGATCTGGATGGGGGTCAACAGTGCCGGGCTGTGCATCGAGAATTCGGTCACGAATGATCTGGCATTTCCCAAGACTGCCAAGGGGTTGGGAAATGGCAGCTTCATGCTCAAAGTCTTGCGTGACTGTGCCACGGTCGCAGATGTCGAGAAGCTTCTGGAAGAGACGAATCAGTCGGGTCGTTCGACAGCGGCAAACTTTGGTGTGATCGATGCCCAGGGCGGCGCTGTGCTGTTTGAAACAGCAAGGGCCAGCTATCGCAAATTCGATGCGAATGATCCACTGGTCGCCCCCCACGGGTTTGTTGTGCGGTCTAACTTTTCCATCACGGGCAAAAATGCAGCGCTCAAAAGCGAAGGAGCCACCGGCCCAACACTAAGCGACCATCCCTCACGGGCGGACCTTTCGGATGTTTATTCAGCTGAGCGATACTTTCGTGCACGCGAACTCCTGGAGGAACCTTTCAAGGGTCATGACGATCAGAAGAGTGGTCCTCTCGATGTGCGTTATCTGTTGCGGCACGTCGCCCGCGATCTCGCTGATGCTGCAGGAACACCGTGTGCGGGCAGTGTGAATTCGCCCGAGGAAGAACTTCCTCCATTCATTGAAACAAAAAATACGATCAGCAGGACGACGACTGTTTCGTTTGTCGTATTTCATGGTGTGAAGCCTGGAGAAAACCCGCTGCTGACGACCATGTGGGCAGGATTGGGCGATCCCAAGTTCACCATTGCTGTCCCCTGCTGGGTGGGCATGCGACAAGTGAGTGTCGATCTGCGAGGTGAAAAAGAAGGCGGGCCAGTGGGCGTCGCAGCCCGTCAACTGCGCCAGGTCTACTATCGCCAGCAGACAACGGCCAACGACACTCCGGTCGCGGCATCGACTTCGACTTCATCGACAGCGGTAACATCGGCAGTCAGTGGATCGCAGACGGCGAGTGATGCCAAACCTGCCGAACGCGGCGAAGAATCTGAACGCGAGGAAGGGGCATCGAGCAGCAGTGGTGCCGTCAGTTCCGGGATCAGTGGGATTGAAACGACCGGGCTTAAGCCGATCTGGGAGTCGGTCTGGAATCAGGAAGATGAAGTGATTGAACGTGTCGAGCGACTGCTCGCGCAGTGGCGTGCCAAAGGGGTCAGCCCGATCTCTCAGCAGATGATCCATGTGCAGTCAGCCGAGCAGGGTTTGACCGCTCTGCAGGAGGCGGTGCGGCAAGCCGAAAAACTTTTCCCGGCTCCCGGGAGTGTCCCTGTCGTGCCAGCCACGCCTTTGAATCCGCCAGTTCCTGCCACCAGCGCCACGAGCGAGTGAAAACTTTCGGTGAGATGGAAAGTATTGCTTCTAACAAGCCTTGAAACATTTAGTGTTTTGGGGCCAGTGAACTTGTTCGGTTTCCGAGATTCAACTTCGCTCCATAGTATGGGGTGGCTGGGGTTGAGCGTCTTCGCGAACCCCCAGTTCGTGCCGAAAATCGCTGGGGGTTCGAAGGCTCAACCCCAGCCACTCGCAGTGCAGTTGTTGATTGGAATCCGTACTAATGGGAACTCTGCTCTGTGGTGTTCGAGGTGGCGACATTTCTGCTCAACCAGCCTCACTTTGCCACTAAATTTATCAATCCTCTTGCTCTAGTCCACGAGGTGTGGCAGTCTGTCTGTCCAGTCTCGCTCGATTATCAATCGAGTCGAGATTCCCGCGGACCGAGAAGTCTGGAGCCACCTTCTATCGGTTTTGTTCCATGGGCCTGATTGGGTTTTCTTGTGGCACCTGGGTCTCAGACAAGATAGGCAGTTTGTGAGAAATATACCCTGGTTTCGCAGCATGATTATTCAAAGTGTGATTGGTCGCTGTGCCATGATGGCGGCTGGCTGGATAATGTTTTCGGATCTGCCAGCGGTCGTGGCTGAAGAGACCGCTGCCGCCACTGGTGTCGTGGCGAAGATCGATGGCGTTGGGCCCGGCTGGAGGGCTTTGGGCAAAGACGACTTTACCAACGTGAATTGCTACGAGGATACCTGGACCTGGGATGGTTCATTGGTCAAATGCACGGGCAAGCCGGTGGGTGTCATTCGCTCGATCAAGCCTTACACGAATTTTGAGCTGGTGGCTGAGTGGCAGCACCTGCGTGCCGGTGGGAACTCGGGAATTTTTGTCTGGGCCAGCGAACAGGCATTGAACAGCATCAAGCCTGGACAGCTTCCCCCGGGCGGTATTGAAGTGCAGGTCCTCGATCATGGCTATACCGAACAATACGAGAAATCGACTGGCAAAAAGGCCGATTGGTTTACTTCGCATGGGGATGTCTTCCCTGTAGGTTCATCGAAGATGAAGCCTTTTCCACCCACAGCCCCCAATGGCCAGCGTTCGTTCCCGAGGAAAAACCTCAGCAAAGGGATCAACGAGTGGAACCACTACTATGTGCGGGCCATTAATGGCGAGATCCGCCTGTGGGTGAATGGCGAGGAAGTTTCGGGCGGTGAAAAGTGCGAACCCGCGACAGGATTTCTCTGCCTCGAATCGGAAGGGGCTCCCGTAGAATTCCGCAACATCCGGATCCGCGAATTGCCCTAAAGACCAGCCTGACGACCAAAACTAGAGTCAGGCCAGACGGTCAACTTTTCCCAGAAGACACATTGCACAACATTCGCTGCAAGTGATGTCTACGCCTGTCAATTGAACTCATGCAGACTGCTCGAATTCGCCGAGCAGTCTGCCAATGAGCACCATTGAGGCCACCATATCTGCAGAAAATCTGCCTCAACCTGTGGAGCCTGGATCGGCTGCAAAGGTTGAGGCAGATCATTTGCATCGTGGAACCACTCTCGATGAATCTAATAGCGGGGCGACCCTGGAAGCTCCGCGAGCGTTATCCATTCTGATGTCGTTTGCCTTCTGGATTCTGCTGGCACTGGTGAGCCTCTCGTTTGCCACACTGGTGCTCTCTCCCAAGCTGCATCGACGGGAAGTGCTTACAAAACAGTATCAGCAGAGCCTTTGGGAATTGGTCATTCTCCAGGAACAGACGCGATCTCTCCGGGAAATTGCCAAGGCGCTGGAGCACGATGAGCGCTTTCAAGCGGAGCTGGCCCGTTCTCAACTGGGTGGAATTGGCAATAACGAAGAGCGTTATCCACTTCCTGAAAATCTGCTATTGGCATATCCCTTGGAACCACCTGCTCCCCAACTGCCAGTCCCACCCGCGCAGACATGGAGAGAGTTCTGGATCGAACGATTTGCCACAGATCAGACCTTACGGAGCGGTTTGATCGTGTTTTGTGTAATCGGTTGCTTGTTTGGATTCGGCTGGCTGCATGAGGGAGCCTGGCATCATTCACGTCTGCGGCCTGTGAGAACATTGAGCCAGTGGATTGCTGTGCGCTATGCACGCAGGGATCGATCTGCCACGTGATTCATGTTTGCACAGAATGCGTCATCAAACGAAAAATCCCCTGCCAGACAATTGTCTGGCAGGGGATTCCGATGTTCCAGTAAGCCGCCTCAGGAAGAGGCGATTCAACTAGATTGAACCACCTTCGGTTGTAGCAACGGTCGAAGCGCCGCAAACGATTTCGCATGTGCCGTTGAGATCGCAATCATCAACTTCGTCGTTGTAGCGTGAACCAGCGGTTGCACTCTTGAACTTGGGGGAAATGGCCTTGAAGCCTGTGAAGTAATAGCTCTGATCGAGACGGCCGATAGCGTTCGACAGGTCGTTCAATTCGGTGTTGATAGCAACAGCGACTTCGCTGAGGCCAACGATCACGCCGATGACGAGAATGGTGAGAACGAGAACGAGTTCAGCGCTGATGATGGCGCCGTTTTCATCGTTGAGCAGGTTACGAAACATGTGTGAAACTTTCTGTGTGAACTGTTGAGATGAGACACCAGCACAGCGTGTTTTCACGCTGCTGCAAACAACTGTGGCGAGCTGTTTGCGATCCCTGAGGGCACAACCTCAAGAATCAGACGAACGGGTTGTGTGATTGCCGGCCGACAATGCACACGCTGCGCAGCTATTGACGAGAAGAGAGCGAACTCTCTGAAGTCCGAGAGAAATTGGTCGCAAACCTCGTCGTTGATGACGTCGTTTCGACTGACGCAAAGGCGAGCTTTGGACGCGTGTCGGGCGTGGCAACCCAACGCATGAATCGTTATGCACGCATGATGCCAGCGTGTTGACATTGACCCACACTGGAGGTGCAGCCGGAGATAATCGAAAGTACGTAACACCTTGATGTAAATGACAATACAACCATTTACCCGATGTTGACGAAAAACGTCATACCGCCCGTTCCACTCAGAAACTGTTCAAAGAGATGAACGGTCTGTATCGCGCCGCGATTCGCCATTTTTACATCTTTACCAAAAGAAACAGCCCACAAAGAGAGGCTGAATGTTAGGGGCGTGGTCTTTTGTTCATGTTTGTGATTTCGCTTGGCATTTGACCAGCCAGAGTTCGTCCCGATGGCAACCCATTCTTGAGAATCTGCCGGGTTGAGCGGGTTTGTTCCGTAGGTGAGCGACCGCAAGAAGGGTTATAATCAGCAAACGTCGATCTGATGGATGATGAGAATTTCATCCAGGTCGTTGTGAGATACTGAAGACTTTTGCCAATAAGAATTCTGAGAGAAATGAGAATCTCCGCTAGTCTCTTCGCAAGGCCTCGTCATGAGCATTGCGTGATTTTGGGGGTGATCTGAACCTGCCTGAACTTGCCACAATCGCACGGTCTCACTTGCCCGAGGCAAGTGACCGTCGTCCTCTGCCTTGCCAACCTGACTCCTACGCAACATGAATTCAACACCTATGAACATGGCTTATCGTCTCCTGCAGGCTGAGCATCGGCCGATGCGCTATCACTGGTTCTTTCTCTGCATGGTGATGGGCTTACTGGCAGGTTGCGGCGAAGCACCGGGAATTCGCCAGTACGAAGTGACCCGACCAGAATTTGTCGAGCGGGGAAATGTGGATGTTCCTCAGGCACCGCAGGTTGAACTTGAACCTGCGACAACCTGGGGAGCTATTTGGCCACGAGGGAACCAGGCGTGGTTTTTCAAAGCGACAGCTTCTCCGGAAGCGGTCGCAGGGTTGGCGACGAAATGGAAAGAGTTTGTCGCCAGCGTAAAGTTCAGCGATGGAAGCAATCCCGAATGGACGCTTCCGGAAGGCTGGTCACAACTCCCGGGGAATCAGTTTCGATTTGCCACACTCGTGATGAAAGATGCAGCGGGAGCCCCCATCGAGTTGACGGTTTCCTCATTACCTCGATCTCCCGAACAGTGGGACTCACAGCTCGATGCCAATCTTTCCCGATGGAAAGGTCAACTGGGGATCGGGCCCATGGAGAGTTCTTCTGTTTCTCAGACGACGGAAAAGCAGGGTGACGATGAGGTCGTGTTCGTGCTGATGCAGGGCAGCAGGGCGAAAGGCCAGGGGATGATGGGTGGTATGTCAGCTCCCGGGACTGCTTCAACTGCGAATATGCCTGCAGCAGAATCAGGCCAGACAAAGCCACCGGCTGTCAATGAGATGCAGAAAATGGTGGAAGGAGAGATCAAGCTCACTCCACCCGCAGAGTGGAAACCCGGGAAGTTAAATGCCTTTCGCAAGGCGGCTTATGAAGTGACGCGAGGGGATGAGCGTGTCGAGATCACCGTCATTGATCTGGCTGGCGAATCGGGCGGGTTGCTGGAAAACATCAACCGCTGGCGTGACCAGGTGGGAATGCCAGCGATTGAACTTGCAGCCCTCACTTCTGAACTGAAAAACGTAAAGACAGCCAATGGCCCTGCGCAGCTCATTGAGATTGAAGGTTCAAAAGGACAATCGATTCTGGGGGCTGTTTTGCCTCGTGGAGATCGAACATGGTTTGTCAAACTTCAGGGGAGCACACCACTGGCCCAGCAGGAGAAGGCCAGGTTTCTGGAGTTTCTGGAGACCAGTGCCTTACCTTAGAAGTTGTGGATCACCCTGGAGTATTGAGCTTTTGTGATCTGCCTGAAAATTGATACTTACGATTTGAGCCGAAAATCGTCGTCATTATCGAGAGACTTATGTTTCCAGCCCGAAGCGGCTGCCCATGATTTTCACCATTGAAGAATTCGCCAGCTTTTCAAACCAGCGGCTCTTGGGCCGACGCCAGGATCATGCAATATGGCCACTGAATTTCTCCCCCGCACAGCCCTCAATGAACTGAATGTTCCGGCCATTTCGAAACCTGGCTTACTGGGCCTCGTTCGATCCGTCTTGATGCCTCTGGCTTCGTTGAAGTTGACAGTCGTGCTGTTCGCCATGGCAATCTTTATTGTGCTGGCGGGGACGCTGGCCCAGGTGGAAGACGATATCTGGGTGGTGATCCGTGATTACTTCCGCACGCCGATTGCATGGATCAAGTTTCAGATATTCTTCCCCCCTTCGTTCTTTCCAGATATGCCCAAAATTCCGGGTGGTTTTTACTTCCCGGGGGGGTGGCTGATTGGAACGATCATGGCTATCAACCTGCTGGCAGCTCACACCGTTCGCTTCACCTTTCAGGCGAAGGGGCTGCGTCTTTTTTCCGGAATCGGTGTGCTGCTGGTGGGTGCAGCCATGACCTGGGTCGTCATTATCAGTGGTGATAATGCCAGTGGAATTCTGCCCGAGAATCAACAACTTTACGATCAACTCTGGCTGTGCCTGAAGGTCAGTGTCTATGCTTCGTTTGTGCTGCTCTTTGCCTCTTTATTCTGGGTGCCACTTTCAAAACCTGTGACCTGGGGATTGCTGGCAACAGGTCTGGCCATTTCAATCGCGGGCATCATCTGGTTGCTCTTTCCAGGGAATAGCGAAACTCCCAGTCCCTCTTCGATGCGAATTCTCTGGCAATTGACCAAAGGAGGTCTGGCGGGCGGATGCTTACTGGCTGGCTGTCTGCTGGCCTTCGGTCAGCGCGCGGGGATTGTGCTGCTCCATGGTGGAATCGCCCTTCTGATGCTCAGTGAAGTCCTGGTAGGCACGCGAGCTGTCGAAGCTCAAATGTCGCTCTCGGAAGGACAAACACAGAACTTTGTACAGGATGTGCGGACTGTTGAACTGGCCATTTCGAACCCGCTCAATGACAAAAGCGAATCGGTGACGGTCATTCCTAGCAATGTCCTGCTGGGAGAACCCTGGGGTTGGAAGCGCTATCTCCCCGGCTTTCTGGGTGGTGGTTCAACAGGGGGAGCTCTTGATGAGACGTTGACCGACCCCGCGTTACCTTTCGGCATACGGATTCACAAGTTTTACAACAATGCCCAGATTGTTGATCCCAAATCGTTTGCCACAAATCCTGCGACGGCGGGCCATGGACTCAAAATTGGTGCCATAGCCGCTGAGACTTCCAAGGGGACGGATGCCGGTGGCAAAGTCGATATGCCGGCGGCGTATATTGAGCTGTTCAAGAATGACGGGACTTCGCTGGGAACTTATCTGGTTTCAGCACTCCTGGCGGAATCGGGTGAAATCGATTCTGTCGATATCGATGGGAAAAAGTATCAACTGGCACTGAGGTTTGAACGTCATTACAAGCCTTACTCGGTCACGCTCAAAGATGTGCGGCGTGAGCTCTATATCGGTACCAGTACACCGAAAGACTTTTCTTCGGATCTCCATATTTACGACCCTGCGCGACATGTCGATCGCGATGTGAAGGTCTGGATGAATAATCCGCTGCGATTTGCAGGGGATACGCTGTATCAGACGGGTTATCACCAGAGTCCGCAATCGGGGGCTGAGTTCTCCACGATCTCGGTGGTGGCGAATCAGGGCTGGATGATTCCTTATGTGAGCTGCATGATCGTGGCGATTGGGATGCTGGCCCAGTTTATGATCACGCTCTTGCGGTTTCTCAATCGCATTCAGAAGCCTGAGCCAGCTGCGATGAGCATAGCAGAGATCAGCGATGATCCCCGTCGGCGACCTGCAAAGCGACCTGTGGTTGAAGACGAACCCAAGCCCAAGACGTGGGGAGTGTGGGGCTGGATTCCAGCGGGAGTCGCAGTGCTGGTCTTTGGAGGTTACATCGCTGGCCAGAGCATGCCGCGTTCGACACCTTTCACAGAGTTTGATCTGGCCTCGTTCGGTGAACTCCCTGTCGTTTCGCAAGGACGTACCAAACCATTCGATACCCTGGCGAGAACATCACTCCAGGTCTTGAGTGGTAAATCGACCTATGCCGATGCCAACGACAAGTCGCAACCGGCCATCCGCTGGCTGCTTGATATTATGGCGCAGCCGCGAGTGGGTGGTGATCACCGGGTGTTGCGGATCGAGAACTTTGAACTGCTGGCACTTTTGGGGCTGGAGCGTCGCCCTGGTTTTCGTTACAGCCCGATGGAAGTGGCTGATAAGCTGCCGGAACTGGCCCGTCAGGCAGATCTGGCTCGAGAAAAACCTGCGACTGAGTTAACGGCTTTTGAGAAGAAGCTGCTGCAGTTTGAGCGCCAGATTGGCCAACTCGATCTGCTGACTGCAGCCTTTGGATTGCCGCGGATTGGTCAGGAGAACCCGGCTAACGATCTGCGTGAAGCGATTCGTCGTCAGCAGGCGCTGGAAGTTCGTCATCCACCACTGGCAGTCCCACCGGCTGCAGATGAAGACAAATGGCAGACATTTGCTTCCGCCTGGACGATGGGCATTATTCGTTCGGTTCTTTCTCGCGAAGAACAGGACAGCCAGGCACTGTCTTATCTGGTCACGATCTACTCCTCGTGGGCAGCCAATAAACCTCAGGAATTTAATAAAGCGGTTGCAGATTATCGGGAGTGGCTGGCGACACAGAACCTCAAAGATGTTTCGCTGACAAAGTTACGTTTTGAAGCCTATTTCAACCGGGTCGACTGGTTTACTCAGGCGGCTGTGGTGTACTTGGCGGGATTCGTGCTGGCCATGCTCTCGTGGCTCTTCTGGCAGAAGCCACTCGGGAGAGCCGCACTGGCGCTGCTGATTCTGGGCGTCATTGTGCATACGTTGGCGCTGGCAGGCCGGATGTATATTTCGGGACGACCACCCGTAACCAATCTGTATTCTTCGGCGGTCTTCATTGGCTGGGCCAGTGTACTGCTGGGGATTTTGCTGGAGGCGATCTATCGCAATGGGATTGGCAATGTGATTGGAGCGACCGCTGGATATGCCACACTCCTGATTGCCTGGGGTCTGGCGGCTGATGGGGATACGTTCGATGTGCTGCAGGCCGTGCTGGATACACAGTTCTGGCTGGCGACACATGTGACGTGTATCACGCTGGGCTATGCGACCACTTACATCGCGGGGCTCCTGGGGCTGATCTATCTGGTGCGTGGCGTGCTGACGCCTTCGCTGACTCCAAACATGCACCGCGAGCTTTATCGTATGACCTATGGCGTGTTGTGTTTCTCAATTTTCTTCAGTTTTGTCGGGACGGTGCTCGGCGGACTGTGGGCGGACGATTCGTGGGGCCGCTTCTGGGGATGGGATCCGAAAGAAAACGGCGCCCTGATGATTGTGCTGTGGAATGCACTGGCATTGCACGCCCGCTGGGGAGGCCTCGTGAAAGAACGAGGGCTGGCAGTCCTGGCTGTGATGGGGAACATCGTCGTGAGCTGGTCGTGGTTTGGCGTGAACGAACTGGGTGTCGGGCTGCATTCTTATGGGTTCAAAGAAGGAACCCTCTTCTGGCTGGGCCTGTTCGTCCTTTCGCAATTGGTCGTTGTGATGCTGGGGCTGGTTCCTAAAGGGTTCTGGTGGAGTGCCCGGAGACATCCGGAACTGCTGAGTTATTACGACCGTTAACTTGTTGGGCCTGATGTGTTCTCCCACGCGGACGCGGGCATAAGTCTTACTCCTTCTCCCGTTCCGACGGGAGAAGGCCGGGATGAGGGGAAGAAATAACCAGTGCAATCAGATCACTTCGACTTTCCACCGGCAATTCGATAGCCCAAGGTCTTGAGCTGATCGGTGATTCGCTGTAGCTGCTGCCCCTGAATGATGAGATCGTCTTCCTCAATCGATCCACCAGCTCCACACGTCGATTTCAGACCTGTCAGCAATGCAGCAAAGTCTGTTGTCTCTCGCTTGAGACCGCGCACGATCGTCACAAATCGATTCCCTTTGCGCTTTTCTTCAAACAGTTTCACCGTTTGAGTCTTAGGGTCGGCCCAGGTGGGAGCTTTGACGACCGGCGGGCAAGCGCACTCGTCTTCCAGCTTCTGACACACCTCACATGTCGGTGGCCTGTCAAATGCCGTTCCGGCAAAGAGACGAGTCATGGCAGGTCACACTCACTTTCCAGCAGCCAGAATCTCGAGTAAACGGGTTTCCAGAACCGCATCGGCAATCATTTCTTTACTGCCCGACTGCAGATCTTTGACTTGCCATTCGCCCTTCGCGAATTCATCGCTCCCTGCAATGACTGCCAGTCGGAAGCCCTTCCGATCGGCATACTGCAATTGCTTGCCCAGCTTCTTCGCTTCGGGATAAACCTCAGTCGCGATACCTGCCGCACGCAGGCGGCGGGCCAGATGCATATAGGCCCCCAGCTTCGATTCATCGAACTGGGGCACGAAGACCACTGCAGGTGTTGTGGCATGCCCGATCATGCCCAGTTCTTCCATGGCAGCCAGCAATCGATCCAGGCCCAGGCTGGCACCAATCCCGGGCAATTGTTCCTTCGTAAAGAGCCCGGCGAGATTATCGTATCGACCACCCGAACAGACACTTCCGATGGTGGGAAGGGCTGTCAGAAAGGTCTCGTAAATGGTGCCGGTGTAATAATCCAGACCACGGGCAATCGAGAGATCAATCGTCACGGCACTGGCGGGAATTCCCGCTTCTTTGGCTGCTGAAAGCAACTCTTTGAGCCGGGCGACCCCTTCACTGGCTTTGGCATTTGACGCCAGCAGTTTTTCCAGTTGATCGAGATCGGCTTCGCTGGAAAGCAGATCCAGGACCTGCGCAGCCTGATCACTGGAAAGGGAGACCTTTTCAACCATCTCGGCCAACACGGCTTCCCGACCGACTTTGGGGAGCTTATCGATCGCTCTCAGCACACCCACTGATTTCTCCGCGACACCCAACTGCTCTAAAACACCATTGAGAATCAGTCGGTTATTGACACGAATACCGAACTGTGGCTGACCATTTTGAGTAAAGCCAATCGCACTGAGGAGATCATAAATCACCATCAACGTTTCGATATCAGCCGCATTCGAGAGGGTGCCAATCGTGTCGAAATCACATTGGACAAACTCGCGATAGCGTCCCTTCTGCGGCTTTTCGCCACGCCAGACGGGAGCGATATGATATCGCTTGAAGGGCAACCCCAACTCACCCGCATGCATCGCAGAGAACCGTGCCAGGGGGACGGTTAAATCAAACCGCATGGCCACATCGCGGTCGCCGTTATCGCGGAAGCGAAAGAGCTGCTTATCCGATTCATCGCCACCTTTGCCCAGCAGAATCTCGCTGTATTCGAGCACAGGGGTATCGATCGGACTGAAGCCATAGCTGCGATAAACCCGGCGGGCCGTCTCCATCAGCCGCTCACGAGCCATCATGGCATCCGGCAGATAGTCACGAAATCCACCCAGGACACGCGGTGTAATCAACTCAGACATAAATCCACTTTTCAGGCAGTCAACAGGTTCAAATATTCAAAAATTGCTGTCAGCGACAGGGGGCTGCACAAAATCTCAGGCAACTTCCCACGGAGGGTTGAGACCTTTGTGAACCGAGTAGAGGCCAAGCCTGAGCACAGGTTCACAACTTTGCCCAATCCGATCTGAGACAACAGCAATTCCCGCGAACCGATTGTTATACCAAGCTCGGCAAAGCATGGCATGTCAGTCGCTGTCGAACGCTTTCACTTCAAACTTGCTGACATGTTCGGGCATGGCAGCCTGTATGGCTGATTTCATCCTTTGGCCGGTGCCTGAGAGAGTCGTTAAGACTCTTTCCTTGGATACAACAGCAAAGCCAGTCAACCGATCAGGAGGATGTTCGCGCATCAGGTCATCAAATCGTCACTATGCATTGAAACAGTAGTAGACTTTTGTGCAAACAAAGGCTCGGATTTGTGCAGATATTGAGACTGCGTTTGAACTCTCAATTCGATGCTATTGAGACGATGTGTCGATTCAATAATTTCAGTGGAGACTCGATTCCCAAGGATTGACGACACCTTTCAGAATTGAAAGATAGACGCACGCGCTCGACACCCGATGACTCAGCAATTCTCAAGGCCGGTCGTATTGCGACCTGGCCATGATCAATCGAGGTCTGTTGATGCCGATCCGTCTCGTATTTCCAAGCGTCTGCTCAGGCAATGTTCACTCGGAACGTACAGTTTCTTTGACAGCAGTTGCCCCACGTCTTTATACACGAGACGGTCAGTTTAAGACTGGCGCGCTTTTCACACCGTATCATGACCTCACTGGCACTGTGACCAGGGCATGGCACATTTTTGAAACCCATTTGCCGCTCAAGAGGTTTCGAAAACTTTGCGAGGTTCTCCGAGATTTGATTCTAAAGGTCGCCATTCTCCTGATGCTGGTATTGTTCATCGTTCAAGGGTCTGGTGCATCGTTATCGGCTCAGGAGACTGCATCCACTTGTGAGGTAAACGCTACGAATCGTGAGCCCGAGACAACCGCTTCGCCATCTGTAGCGCTTAAGCCGAAAGCCAGGGCCGTTCGTTCTATCGAGGAACGCTCTCAGCACATTCAGCGGCTACGCAAAGAGTATGAACTTCCCACTTCGAACTGGCCTGCCCCTGCTGTTGATGCCGGAGTCAAATGGCGTGAACTCGGGACAATCGAAGCTCCACCAGTCTCGGCACTGGCACCGACATCGCCCGCGAAGATTCAACTGGGTCGAGTGCTCTTTTTTGACCCTCGACTTTCACGGACGAAGGAAATGGCTTGCGCCTCCTGCCACGATCCCGATCTGGGATGGGCTGACGGTCGCATGTCGGCCTTCGGACTGGGGCGAACCATTCTGGCACGCAATACTCCCAGCATCCTCAATGCTTCGTTACAACCTGCATTATTCTGGGATAGTCGAGCCCGGAATCTGGAGGATCAGGCCAGACAGGTCCTTTTGAACCCTAAAGAAATGGGAGCGACAGAAGCTGACCTGATCGCGACGCTCGGCAATATCTCTGAGTATCGCGTTCTCTTTCAGGAAGCATTTGGGAGCGAATCGGTTTCTCTGGATCGAGTTTCGCAAGCGATTGCTGCGTTCGAAACCACTCTTCTGGGGGGACGCAGTCCTTTCGATCGATTCCTGAATGGACAAAGCCAGGCACTTTCTGATTCTGCACTTGTGGGGCTCGATCTGTTTCGGCGCGAAGCCCGCTGTATCAATTGCCACCATGGCCCGACGTTTTCCGATGGTCAGCTGCATGGCCTGAATATCAGTCATTACGGCAACAAACGCGAAGATCTGGGTCGTTACAACGTGACCGGAGCTGCTCAGGATTCGGGCCTGTTTCGGACGCCGTCACTGCGTAATGTCACCGCCACTGGCCCTTACATGCATTCCGGCCTCTTTGAACTGGATGAACTGCTGACACTGTACAACGCCGGCATGCCCAGAACCCCTCATGCCAACGACAACTCCAAAACACCACGATCCAGTCAATACTCCGGCACTAAGCCTCTTCCAGTCAAAAGCCCATTGCTGAAACCTTTGGGTTTGAACAGCCAGGATCTTCAGGATCTGGCCAGTTTTCTGGAAGCGCTGGCCGAACCTCGTATTCGTATTCGACCACCAGAACTTCCAGCGTCTGATTCCCAGAGGGAGCTGACCAATCAAAAAGCTGCCAGCCGACCTGCGGATGAAAGTTCGTAAGACGCGGCGGTCTCACACGTACTCTCACTCAGAGAACCTGAGGACTGGATCCTTGGGCTTTCCTATAAATCGTTTCGCGTTCGACTCAATCCTTTTGTCTCGTCATTTTCTTCAGGACTTCAGGCTATGCTCTCTCCATTACGCCCTCACGCTGCTCATCGTCATTCTTTGCGATCCGCATTTACGCTGATCGAACTGCTGGTTGTGATCACCATCATTGCGGTTCTGATTGCCTTGTTGCTCCCCGCAGTCCAACAGGCCAGAGAAGCATCCCGACGCACTCAATGCAAAAACAATCTGCATCAACTGGGTTTAGGTCTGCATAATCATCATTCGGCTTATGATGCTTTTCCTTCAACGATCAGTGGCACCATCGATGGTGTCAGTGTTTTCCATGGATGGGGTGCACAGATCCTGCCCTATATGGATCAATCGCCACTTTCCGGGATCTACGATTTTCGCCAGCGAAATAACAACGCGGTGAATCGCACAGCCGTTGAAACGCCTCTTTCGTTTCATGTTTGTCCAAGTGTTCCCGGTGATACCCGGCGGAATTTTCGATTTGTCACAGGTGCCGCTGGATGGGGCGCAGCATCCAGCGATTACATGGGTGTTTCTTCGATTTCGACAACTCAGTACACCAACGGATTCGTGGCGACACCTCGCCCGACGAATACCGATGGAGTTTTCCTGTTTTCGAGCAGGCCGGGTACGCCAGGTCGTAAAATCAAGGATGTCATTGACGGCACATCGAACACCATGATGGTCTGTGAATCGGCCGGTCGTTCTCACATTTACCGCCTCGGAAACATGGTTGGTAACTGCGATCAGTCCATGCTCACAGCCACAACGACGGTTGGAAACGCCAATTGTGTTACGATTTCCTCCTGGGCTGAAGCCAATCTGGGAGCATTGCGCGGCTCACTGTCGGATGGAACAGACACTCGAGGTCCATGCATGGTGAACTGCACCAACAACTTCCAGATCTACAGCTTTCATGAAGGAAGCGCAAACATTCTGATGGTCGATGGATCGGTTCGTTCTCTCAGTGAGAATGTCAGCAACGATATCGTGGCTGGTTTGATTACCATTGAAGGTTACGAAGTGCTTGGTGAATTCTGATGCTCGACGCATTCGTTGCTCGATTCATGTCGAATGGAAAGTCGCATCTGACACCAGAATTTCGCCTGCACAATACTCACGGAAAAATTGCATCATGTCTGTATCTGTCGGTTTTCTATTCCGCCCTTCCAGGCAGCGTACATTCCCCGGCACCAGAATCTTGAGCCTGCTGTCATTTGTAGCGATGTTGGTGCTCCCCTCGGTTTATGTGTTTGCCGTTGACAGCCCCTCGTCAACGAACAAACTTGAGGCTGCAGGTAACACGGCATCCATCGCCAACAAGACTTCACGACTGTCAGAGGGTGCAAATCTCCAGGATCCTTTCCCGGCTCTGACGCATCTGCTTTTCACAGACAAACTCGTTCCTGTCGAAATCGGGACGGTTGTTCCTGCTCCCGCGGGAACCGAGGTGGTGGTTGATCCGAAGCGACCTTGGTACTTCGGCAAACGTGAAGGGACTTCTGCTGACGAGCGGATCTTTGACGGGGATGTACGAGTCTCGCCACTGCTTAAATGGAACAATGACAACACTGGAAAACTGCAGCTCCTTGCAACCGAGCTTCGTACGGCACTGGCCAATCCTCAACGTAAGCCCGCACCCCTGATGCAGCTCTCGTTGCAGTGGGATCTGCTGAGTGTCTGGTGGCGTCTGGAACAAACCGAAGGAACTCCCCCCGAAGTTCTTTTGGAACTGGCCCGCCTCATTACCGATCTTGCACAACCGGCTCAAACGCTCAACTCCTTACCCGATGGCTACGAACGGGCTAAAGCCCAGTTCGCTGGTTCGAAAATGGTGGGCTATCAGACGCCCTGGTTCAGTTCTGATGAGATTCTGGCTGAACAGGATGGCTGGCAACAGCTCGCTCGCCGCTCAAGTAAGCTCTTTGTGGCCCCTCACTCGCTGCGTGCTTCGCGAATTTATATGAAAGCCCTTGATCCCGCTGGAACCAGTGCTGATACCGAAGCCTTCCTTAAGGCGTGGGCGACTTCGGGAACCACACGTGACTGGCAACCCGATCGACAGGTGCAGACGGCGATGATTCTGTCGCTGATCGGCATTACTCCTGATCTGCAGGCCGTTGCGACACCTGTCATTGACGAAATCCGCTTCCGTGTCGTGCATGCTCCGCAGGATCAGATTGATCCCCTGGAGACCACGTCCCGGGATGGTTCGACCATCTGGCTCTACTACCTATCCCGCTCCGGAACACAACAGGCTGGTCAACCGACCTATCGGTTTGTCAGTGGTAACGAGCAGGCACTCTTTCCCGAGTACGGCACATCCAAGCACACCACCTTTGCTGCTCAATGCACGCTCTGTCATCGACTTGAAAACTCAGGGAAGCAGGCACCTGGCGGGATCCGTTCGCTTTCGTCTTATGCTGGGGGAAAAACCACATCCGACCGGCTCCATCGCTTCCGGCTGGCGGAGACCGAAATGTCTGTGGTGACTGCCCGTCTGAAAGAACGCCTGGCTGTAGGAGCCAAAACTCTCCCACTCGCCGAGTTCGAATATAAGAAAACCACCAACGGGCTCTAGCCATCGTGGTGGGGGCCACGGAAAAATGGTCGTCATCCGTCCCATGGCTCCCTTTCACAACGGTGTTGAATAGCTGGGGAGTTGAACCCTCAGCTATTCACTCATTCTTTCTTGGACAACAAGACTAATCTCGTTCAGTTTTCAATCGCTCACCCCATCAAAACACTCGTGCATTTTGATGCGTTCTCAGGTAGATTGCTGAAACGATCTCATTCCTGCGTTTTGTGCGAGGCTCCCTGATGTTCTCCTTTCGGCATATCGCTCACACTCTTGCCAGCTATCGTTGTGTGACACCACTTGTCTTGACGCCGGCTGTGCTCATGGCGGGCCTGGTCTTTGCTGCTGATCCCAAGCCCATTTACGAAAGCCCGATTGTCTCTGCTGAGACGAAGGGCCACAGTGTCGCCATTGATGTTCCCTTGAATGGCGCGAAAGAACTTTACCTGGTTGTCAGTGATGCCGGTGATGGCTTTGGTTGCGATTGGGCCGACTGGATTGAACCAACCCTCACCACTTCGCAAGGTCAGGTCAAGCTGACGGATCTCAAGTGGAGTCGCGCGGAATCGGGCTACGGGCAGGTTCAACTCAACCACAGTTGCGGCGGTGATGCTCTCATGGTTGCAGGTGTGCAGCCTTCCTTTGGCATTGGTACGCACGCCAACTCGCTGATTGCCTACAAGCTTCCTGAAGGAACAACACGCTTCCAGGCCCGGGGTGCCATTGATGATGGTGGTGCCAATCAAGGCTGTGGCAGCACCGTGAAGTTCGCTGTCTACACGCAGGCTCCATCACCTAAAGCGACTCAAGCAACTGGCGGAAGTGCCGGGAGCCGAGAACTGGCCAAAGCGGTGGATCAGCTGGATGCCGGTGAAGGGCTCGAAGCGACGCTCTTTGCCGGTGAGCCGATGATGCTCAACCCGACCAACATCGACATCGATCCGCAGGGCCGCGTCTGGGTCTGCGAAGTGGTGAACTACCGCCACCACAACGGCGAGCGTCCCGAAGGTGACCGCATTCTCATTCTCGAAGACACGAATGGCGATGGCGTTGCCGACAAATCGACCGTCTTTTATCAGGGGAACGATGTCGATTCGGCTCACGGGATTTGTGTGCTGGGTGATCGAGTCATTATCTCAGCCGGCGATACCGTTTTCTCACTCTATGACCGCAATCACGATCTTAAGGCCGATCCTGGTTCCAAAGAGATTCTGTTCACCGGGATCGAAGGCAAGCAGCACGATCACGGCATCCATGCGTTTGTTCTCGGCCCCGACGGAAAGCTCTATTTTAACTTCGGTAACTCAGGCCGCCGTCTGAAAGACAAGGATGGCAAGGTCGTGGTTGATCTGAGTGGGCGTGAAGTCCACGATCATCGGAAGCCTTATCAGGAGGGGATGGTCTTCCGATGTGATCTGGATGGTTCCCATGTGGAGACTCTGGGCTGGAACTTCCGCAACAATTGGGAAGTCTGCGTCGATTCCTTTGGTTCGATGTGGCAATCCGATAACGATGATGATGGCAACCGTGGCGTGCGCATTAACTACGTGATGGAGTTTGGCAACTACGGCTACAAGGACGAATTCACAGGTGCCGGCTGGCAACAGCCACGCACTAATCTGGAAACAGAGATCCCCCTTCGCCACTGGCACCTGAATGATCCGGGCGTCATGCCCAATCTGCTACAGACAGGTGCGGGTTCACCGACTGGAATTCTAGTTTATGAAGGCAAACTGCTCCCTGCGATTTTTCGCAATCAGATCATCCATTGTGATGCCGGCCCGAATATTGTGCGTGCTTATGTGACGAAACCTGACGGGGCCGGCTACTCGGCGGAAATGGTCAATATTCTCGAAGGCAAACGGGACCAGTGGTTCCGTCCCAGCGATGTCTGCGTGGCTCCCGATGGATCATTGATTATTGCTGACTGGTATGATCCGGGCGTTGGTGGACACCGCGCCGGCGATGTGGAAAAAGGTCGTTTGTTCCGGGTGGCTCCGCCGGGTGCTCCTTACAAATTCCCCAAGCCTGATTTCAGCACGGTTGAAGGTGCTATTGCCCAACTGGCCAGCCCCAATCTGTCAGCCCGGTCGCAGGCCTATCTCGTGCTGGAAAAGATGGGTGCCAAAGCCGAACCCGCGCTCTTGGCACTGTTTGAAACATCCAAAGAACCTCGCCTGAGGGGACGAGCCCTGGGGCTCTTGAAAAAGAATCCCGCCGTCTTGCAGAAGGCTCTCAAGGACAGCGATGCCGACATCCGCATCGCGGCTCTGCGGCTTATCCGTCAGGTCTACAGCCCGGTCGCGGGTTCGAAGAACACGACGGTACTGACACAAGCGATCGGCCAGCTGGTCAGCGATCCCAACGCAGCGGTTCTTCGCGAATGCCTGGTCGCGCTGGCGACCTCCCACGCCTCAGCCGATGATGTCCACGGGAAGGGCGTACATGTCATTCCCCAGAAGGCCGAACTATGGGCTCAGTTGGCCAACCAGTATCAGGGGAGCGATCGCTGGTATCTGGAAGCCCTGGGCATTGGTGCCGAAGGGGATTGGGATGCCTGTCTGGGTGCCTATCTCAAGGCTCATCCCAACGCCGCAGAAACGCTGGCAGGCAGGGATATCATCTGGCGATCAAGAGCTGCACAAACGCCGGAACTGCTGGCGAAGATCATCTCTGATCCAAAGACACCCGCTGAGGAACTGCCGCGTTACTTCCGTGCGTTTGACTTCCTCACTTCTCCCGCGAAGGATGAGGCGATTACACAACTCGCTTTTGCGACACAGCCGATGCCTGATGGACGCGACAAGCTGATCCTGGCGGAAGCACTGGGAAGACTGAAATCGTTTGATCCCGAAAGCAATCCTGCTCGCAAAGCTGCACTGGCCCGTGTGCTTGAAACAACGCGCGGGACACCTGCCTATATTACGCTGGTGGATCGCTTCAACATGCAGGCCGAATATCCTGGACTGCTGGCACTTGCGAAGGCCCAGGCCGATAGCCAGCTGGGTGTCGATGCAGCTCGTGTGCTGGTCGCGAAGAATCAGGGAGTACTCATCGAAGCAGCTCTCGTTTCGAAAGCACCGGGTGATTTCAGTGGAGCCGCAATTCTGCGGGCGATTGGCAATGCTGGTGGTGGTGAAGCGATCAAGCTCCTCCGCAAGCTGGCCCTCGATGACAAGCAGCCTAACGAAGTCCGTATGGAAGCGATTCGTGGTTTGGCCAAATCTCAGCAGGGAGCTGAACAACTCATCAATCTGGCGAAAGAACAGAAGCTGCAGGGAGATTCGCTGGCGATTGCTGGTTTTGCCGTGCAGGCGGCCAATCATCCGAAACTCAAATCGCAGGTGGATGCCATCTTCCCGCCGCCACCATCCCGTAATGACAGTCCTTTGCCACCTCTGGCACAGTTGATTAAGAACAAAGGTAACATCACCAAGGGTCGAGAGATTTACTTTGGTGTGGGGACTTGTGCGAAATGCCACCAGGTCGGTTCTGAGGGCAAAGATGTCGGCCCGGCACTCACTGAGATTGGCTCGAAGCTGAGCCGCGAGGCGATGTTCGAATCGATTCTTTATCCCAGTGCGGGGATCAGCCACAACTACGAAAGCTTTGTGGCGGAACTCTCTGATGGTACCAGTGTGATTGGCCTGCTGGTCAATCAGACCGATCAGGAGGTGGCTCTGAAGAGTGCTGACGGATTGATCAAGACGGTCAAACGATCGGACATTGAGGAATTGACGAAGCAGAAGATTTCGCTCATGCCCGCCGATCTTCAGAAACTGATGACGGCCCAGGAACTTGTCGATCTCGTTGAGTATCTGCAGACTCTCAAGAAAAGTGGAAATTGAATTCCATTTCAAGCATGGCCAGCCCATCTCTCACCTGGGTGGGGGATGGGCGATGACAGCCAAAGCGTTGTTTCGTGCGACGATTGAGGCTTTATCTTGCAGTCGATGGGGCATGCCTGCTCAACTCACTTCCGCAGTCTAGCCTGCTCGCGCATGCCTGTGGAAACAGGTCACTTGAGCGGACTGACTTTCTGCTGCTCCTGAAGTCGTGTACTATCAGATCCATACAGAGAGAGTCCACATTGCCTGCGGCTGCCGGGATATCTTGAGAGCCATGGGTAAGTGATGGTCTGGGAGGAGAGAGTATGGATTCGTCAGGCATGCAGCTTAAGGGACTTCACACGATTCATCTGGCATTGCGTGATGTGCAGGCCTTGATTGACCGTGGCCCGAAGCAGACTCTCGCCAAGAAACAGTTGATTCAGAAGCGGCAAGCCGATCATGAAGCTGCCAGAGATCGCCTGAAGCAAGCCCGTTTGCTGGCTGATCAGAAGAATCTGCAGCTCAAGACCCAGGAAGCCCGGATTGCCGAATATCGGGCCAAGCAGAATACGGCGGCTTCAAACCGCGAGTACGACATTATCAAGGGGCAGATCGCTGCTGATGAGATGTCCAAAAGTGTGCTTGAAGATGAAATTTTCGAAACGCTTGAGCAGATCGATAAATGTCAGCTTGAAATTGCTGAGCGTGAGAAAGAAGTCGCTGCTGCTCAGGCCGAACTGGTGCGGTATGAAGCCGAGTACGCCGCTGAGAAACCTGGCCTCGAAGCGAGAAAAGCGACACTGGTTCAGCAACTGGCCAGTGCTGAAGGTTGCCTGCCGGCGAATATTATCCCGGATTACCGACGACAGATTCAGGCCCATGGTGCGGATGCTTTGGCACCCGTTGAGAATCGTTCCTGCAGTGCCTGCTATCTGCAGCTGACACAGCAGCTCTTCATGGAACTGCGTGCAGGGAAGCCCATGTTCTGCCGCTCCTGCGGACGACTCATTTATCTCGATGCTGAGGCAGACGAGTAATTCTCTTCGCCTGCACTTCAAACCTCTCTTCTCGCCATCCGGATACAGGCTGTCTTCGATCGCCTATCTCATGTGGACTTGCACATTCCATGGCCCGGCTGTCGCCTTGTGGTGCAGGTTGCAGTTTCCAATTCATGGCGAGACTTGAACTTATCTCGAAAACTTCAACTGTTATGCTTGCAAATAAAATCTGATCAGAGCGGGGCGTCGAGAAATCCGGGTTCAGGTTGCTGTTCACCCCTGCCGTTGATCTCTACGACCGTCTCTGGACAGCGTCCGTGATCCGACGTCGGAGCTATTCTTTCCCAACGGCACGCTCCTTGCATTTCTGTGAACATAGCGCAGTGCCTCTCTTGAGTTTGTTGATGAAGTCAACGCGGGTGAGGTGCCCTTCGTTCAAGTCAACCCGTGTGAAAGACTCGTGAATTCATGATGAGTTCTCGATTCGTTGCTCTTTAAACTGGTTCGAGAAAGCCTGTTTTCACGCAGATTGATCAGTTACGACCTGTTCAGGACTGCCTAGTGCAGGAGCAGATTTCGCCCACTGGTTGGGCAGCAAACTTACCTTATGTCCCCGGCAGCTCACGGCTTTGGATTTTTGCAGGAGATTTGGGTTCGCCTGCGAGTTCTGGTCAGCCGCCCACCTTGTTTTCGTACATCCGTCTTTGCCTCGTCATTAGAGAAAGTCAGAATATGTTCCCTCGTCGTCGCGGCTTCACTTTGATTGAGCTGCTTGTGGTGATTGCGATCATTGCCGTATTGATCGCTTTATTGTTGCCAGCAGTCCAGCAGGCACGAGAAGCCGCCCGGAGGACACAGTGCCGCAGTAATCTCAAGCAAATCGGCCTCGCACTGCACAACTACGAGAGCACTTATGGTTGTTACCCGACTCGCACCACGGGATTAACCGCAAATCCCGATGCCAAGCGACATGGTATGCCAGTGCGACTGTTGCCGTTCATCGATCAAGCCGCCCTTTTCAACACTTACGACTTCCGTCAGCACTGGTATTTCCCAGTGAACGAACCCGCGATCCGCACTCCATTAACTATCTTTACTTGTCCCTCCGATCCGACGCCGAATGTGGATACTTCGACCTTTACGGTTGACTCAGTGACTTACAGTACCTTGCAGCGATCCACGACCGACTATGCCGAGAATGGTGGCGTCAGTACTAACCTGACGCTGGCCAGTGGTCTGGTCGATGCCCAGACAGTGAACAATCCTGATGGTCCTTTTGAAGACAATTTCAAGATCTGCCGTATCCGAGACATTATTGATGGACTCTCGAACACAATTTTCGTGGGTGAGCGTGGAGGGGTACCACTGCGATACAATAGTGGTGTTCCTTCTGGAGCAGTGATTCCCGGAACGGGCATGCTTAATACTTCCGATGGTGGTGGTGGCTGGGCTGATTATCGTCAGGGTGTCCGCATGGCTGGGTCAACAGCTGGGACTGGAGCCAGGAATATCAGTAGCACAACCAATTTTGGTCGATGCGCGATCAACTGCACCAATCATGAAGAATATTACAGCTTCCATACAGGTGGTGCTCACTTCCTGATGGGTGATGGCAGTGTGCGATTCAACTCTGAGAACATTAGCATCACGGTCATGGCCAGGCTCTTATCTGCTCAGGCTGCTGAGGTCGTGGGAGAGTATTAACGCACGATATCGGCCTAATGTTGACCGCACTATTCGTTATACATGTCTATCTTGCGATCTCAGTTTTTTACAGGAGTGATTGGGCTTTATGAAACGTCGTGGATTTACGCTGATTGAGCTGCTCGTTGTCATCGCCATTATTGCAGTACTGATTGCACTCCTGTTGCCCGCAGTTCAACAGGCGCGCGAATCGGCCCGGCGAACGCAATGCCGGAACAATCTCAAGCAAATGGGATTGGCACTGCATAACTATCATGACCAGTACCAGTGCTTTCCTGCTGGTTTTTATCGCGGTTGGCCATTTGTGAATACGACCACCACACCAACCTCGGGAAGCCCCGGTTGGGGTTGG
Organism: Planctopirus limnophila DSM 3776; assembly: GCF_000092105.1. Taxonomy (NCBI): domain Bacteria; kingdom Pseudomonadati; phylum Planctomycetota; class Planctomycetia; order Planctomycetales; family Planctomycetaceae; genus Planctopirus; species Planctopirus limnophila. The sequence goes on from NC_014148.1 coordinate 45,206, forward strand.
CAGACGATGATTTTACCTCAGATTGACCAGGCCCCGCTCTATAACCTGCTGAATGTCGGTGCGAATCGCTTGAACGGTACTGCGACTGTCACTTTTCAGGGTGTGGCGGGAACGCCCATCAAGGTTCTGGGCCAGCAACCAATTGCTGCCTATCGCTGCCCGAGTGATGTGGGTGCTCGATTGAATCCGAATCGTGGAGACTACGCGACATCGAACTACCTGGGTGTTTTTGGCCCCGCCTTCGACAATACCGTCGAAGGTTCCGATGCACTCGTTCGCGGGAGCTGGATTGGTCGAAATCGTGGTATCTTCGGTGCGAACTCCTCGACACAATTCAAGAATATTACAGATGGCACCACCAATACTGTCATGATTGGTGAAATTGCACTGGGATCTTTCCGCGTCGACTCCGCCGGATTACCAGTCAATTTTAACGGTGGCACCTGGATGGGCTTGTCGTCAGACAATACCTCGAACGTCAATACAGCACTTTCGCTCTGTGGCTACTGTATCCCCGCGAACACTGGCGCTGTCAATCGTCGGATTAACTCTCCCAACGGTGGAAACGCTTTCAGCAGTTTCCATACAGGTGGGGCTCATTTTGCCATGGCCGATGGATCGGTGCGTTTCCTGAGCGAGAATCTTGATCTGGATATTGCCGATCGCATTTCCGGAATGGCAGATGGTCTGACTGTCAGCCTGGATTGATGATGCCTAGATATATTCCATAGCCAGTTTTATAGAAAGTCCTTTGCATGTTGATGAGGTTTTCGAGCTTTTGTCTCTTTGTCGCATTCAGTATTGCCGCATCCAGCTTGACGCTCTCGGTGGCTCAGGCTGCTGAGCCGATCCGAGTGTCAATCTATGATCACTCGGATGGATCGGCTAACGGGCCGAAAAATCTGATGAAGTTTCTGACTGAGGAAAATGGCTTTAAGTGTGTGCGTGTCAGCCCGGAAGAGATCCGCGATACCGATATCCTCACCAAGACAGATGTGCTGATCATCCCTGGCGGGAGCGCCAGTGCGCAGTCGAAAAAGCTGGAAGAAGCTGGCTGTGGGAAGATCAAGGAGTTCGTGAAAAATGGGGGTGGCTATGTTGGTATCTGCGCTGGTGCTTACCTGGCGACATCCGACTACTCCTGGTCACTCGGCTTAATGAATGCCAAGGTGGTCGACAAGGCCCACTGGGCTCGCGGCACAGGCCCTGTCGAACTGGAGATGAAAGAAACAGGCAAGACGTTGCTGGGTGAATCCAGCGATCTTGTGGGTGTCTATTATGGCCAGGGTCCGCTGCTCAGCCCTGGAAGTACCAAAGAACTCCCTCCATATGAACCATTAGCACTCTACGCCACAGAGATCGCGAAAAAGGGTGCTCCCTCCGGTGTCATGGTGGGTACCAGTGCGATTGCCAAAGTCAATTACGGAAATGGACGGGTCATCTGTTACAGCTGTCATCCCGAAGGTAAGAATGGTCCTCACCATCTCATCAAAGCCGGTGTGCGCTGGGCAGCAGGGATTGATGAGCTACCGGCTCCTGTCGCCTCTCCACAAAAGTTAAGTGCCGATTCGACAACGAAAGTCGATTAACTGCGATAGCCATGATTTTCGCAACGGATTCGATCCGCTGCTGAATCAGGCTTGATATTGAATAAGTACTTGTGAGCCGCTGGTTTCATCAACCAGCGGCTCACATTAATAAACGTCAGGTCATCGTAACCAGATGATCTCAGGGATTTCACGGAATCATTGTGCTTCATCTGGCTTGTGACTGCATCGAGTTCGCTCTCAATTTTTCGCGAACGTCTTTCTAGGCCAGCTCATGATCAATCAGGGTCGTTGTTGTATGCTACGTTCATCATTCATGGTTTCGACTCTGTTCGTTTTGGCGATGGGAGTATTTGTTCCTGCTGCCAGAGCTCAGACGGCATCGAATCAGCCAGCCGTTTCTAAAAAGCCAGCGACGACAAAACCTAAAAAAGTTGAGTTTGTGACGATTCAAAAGGGAACATTGCCTGTCATTTTGTCGGCACCGCATGGAGGTGAACTCGATTTACCCGGTTCGTTGCCGCGAGATCGGAAAAGCGGGGGAAGCAGGTTCCAGACGGTGCGCGATGTCCGTTCCAGTGAATTGGCCGAAGCGATTGCCAATCAATTGGAAGCGGAATTTGGCCAGCGGCCTTATCTGGTGATCCTGCGAGTCTCACGCAAGTATCTTGATGCCAATCGCGAGGCCGACTACGCCTATGAATCTCCCGAGGCTCAGGTGGTTTACGATGAGTACCATGGTGCGATTGAGCAATTCAAAAAGTCGATTCTGGAAAAGCACGGCTCAGGGCTTTTGATTGATGTGCATGGTCAGAGCAAGGAGAAGGGAGCCGTCTATCGGGGCACCCGCAATGGTCTGACAATCAGTGCTTTGAACCGCCGGGTGGGCAAGGATGCCGCTTCGTTGTATTCGAAAGTCATGGAAGACGCAGGATTACGGGTGGTTCCTCCCTCGACAGCCGCTCCCAATCAGGAAGTCGAGTACAATGGGGGTGAGATTGTTGTGGCGCATGGCAGCCAGAATCCTGGTGGTATCGACTGCATTCAGATGGAGTTTGGCGCGGATCTGCGTTCTGTTGCCGCTTTGCCACAGACTGCGAAAGATTTCGTCAAAGGGCTCAGCCCTTTTCTGAAAGAGCACTACGGTGTCTCTGAGCAGCGTCAGGCGGCTGCGGGGGGAACCTCTCCAGCGGGTCGATAGCTCGGCACTCGTCGAGCGAATGCCGAATTCGCCTGCGAATCTCACCTGATGATTTTTTCGCAGGACGACCCGACATTTGACCTGCAGACAAGGTACACTTGCGGAATAGGGCCAATTCTGGCTGTTGTAAGACAGTTTTTGGACTGTCGATTCAAAAAACATATTCCCAAGTCGAGAGTTAAGTTCAATGCAACTGGTTTGTCCACGTGCTGTGCTGTCTGCAGCGTTCACGGTGGTGGGTGCTGTGGTTCCTTCCCGGACGCCGCGAGAAATTCTGAAGAACGTCAAGCTGGATGCCGTCGCTTCCGGGCCGGGAGCGACCTCTTCGGCCCAACTGACAGGGACAGATGGTGACGGTACGAGTATTCGCTTTGATTTGACAGATGTGGAATGCAAAGTGGGTGGCAGTGCCCTGTTGCCCACACAGCGATTAACGTCGATTTTGCGGGAACTGACAGACGATACTGTCTCGCTGGAAGTCAATGGCGATGCTGTCTGGCTGCGTTGTGGTGGCAGTGAGTTTCGCCTTTCGGCCGAAGATCCAGCCGACTTCCCGACAGCACCTGAATTCGTCGAAGAAGATTATTTTGTCGTCCCTGCCGATGTCTTTCGCCGGCTGATCAAGCGAACGCTTTTTGCTACTGATGCTGAGAGCACGCGGTATGCTTTAGGTGGTGTGCTCGTCGAGATTACTGCGGATCAGGTTCGTATGGCTGCGACAGACAGCCGCCGGTTGGCTGTGGCTGTCGGGGCATGTTCTGTGGAAGGTCAACCTGTCAGTGGCAGCCAGCAGCCCGTGGTTCCTTCAAAAGCGATGTCACTTATTGAGAAGTCACTGGGTGATGAAGCGACCAATGTCTGCCTCGCGATTCATACCAATGATATTTCCATTCGGGCTGGTCGTGCATCTATTACCACGCAGCTTGTGCAAGGGCGATTCCCGGATTATCGCAAGGTGATCCCCGCCCGCTATGAGGCGGAAATTGACCTGGTCGCATCGACCTTCCTGTCAGCCGTGAGACAGTCACAGGTGGTGACCAACGAAGAGAGCCGGGGCGTCGACTTTACGTTTGCTGAAGGGACATTGAGACTTGCCAGTAAAGCCGCCGACATTGGACAATCGAAAATCGAATTGCCCATCGGCTATCAGGGGAGCGAACTGACGATTCGCTTTGACCCTCGGTTCGTGGGAGATTTCCTGCGTGTGCTGGAGGGTTCGTCCACTGTCCATCTGAAGCTGATCAATGATGAAAGCCCTGGCGTGTTCACCACGGATGACGATTACACCTATGTAATCATGCCACTCAGCCGCGACAGTTGATTGTTCGCGTCTGTTTTCATACGGATTCCAGTATTCGTCTACGCTCCTTGGTATGGGGTGCGCTGGGCCCAAGCGTCTTCGCGAATCCCCAGATCGTGCCGAAAATCGCTGGGGGTTCGAAGACTCAACCCCAGCCACCCGCCGCGCATTGTTTTTTGGACTTGGCTCAGCCCGCAGGATTCATGAGTTCAACAAAAAGGTCAGGGGTCATGGAAAGTCTCCATCACCCCTGACCTTACATTTTTCACCCGGCGGAAACTTCACCACCAGGAGGAAATCCGATATCGGAGTTAGACCACTTTGGTCACACCTGGCGTGGCAATGGGATAATTGCCTTCGCTATCGGGCTTCACAGGCATGTCGGCATCCCAGCTCAGTTCCTTGGGGAAGAGACTGATCTGTGAGTTGAGGGCATCGTTCCACTCAATGACTTTCCCTGAGTATGTCGCCATGCGGCCCAGGATCGATGTCATCGTGCTGAAAGCGCCGTTATCGGCTTCGTTGTAGGCAACACCACCCTTAATGGCCTTGAGCAAGTCGTCGTGCTCGACCACGTAAGGATTGGGGCGCGGCCCGCGATAACGCCAATCGTTCCCGGCGGCTGTAATCGAACCGGAAGGATTTGAAGTTCCCTTCGAGCCATGCACAAATTCAGAGACCTGATTCCAGGTGTTCGGAATATGGCGGCACTGGGAATAAGTGCGGGAACCATCCTTGTATTCGAATTCGACGCAGTGATGGTCGTAGATTTCGCCATATCGCTTATCGACACGAACCTGTCGGCCACCCATCCCATTGGCACGGACTGGGTAATCACCCTTCACCCAGTTACAGACGTCGAGATTGTGAATGTGCTGCTCGACGATGTGGTCACCGCACAGCCAGTTGTAGTAGTACCAGTTACGCATCTGGTATTCCATTTCGCTCTTGGCGTTTTCGCGCTTGAGCGGTGGTTCCCACACGCCGGCATTGTTCCAGTAGGCCCGCATGGCAATCACATCGCCAATCTGGCCATCCTTGATGCGGTTGATGGTTTCGATATAGCCAATGTCATGATGTCTCTGGAGACCACAGCCCACCTTAAGGTTCTTTTCTTTGGCCAGCTTGCTGGCGGCCAGCACCTGACGGACGCCGGGAGCGTCGGTCGCGACTGGTTTTTCCATGAAAACATGCTTGCCGGCATTAATGGCGTATTCGAACTGCTGAGGGCGGAAGCCTGGAGGAGTTGCCAGAATCACGAGATCGACACCGCTATCAATCACTTTCTTGAAGGCATCGAAGCCGAAGAAGACCTTGTCGGGAGCAACATCGACTTTGCTTCCCTTGTCGCCCAGTCCGCCCTTGATACTTCCCACGGCCCGATTGGCGCGATCTTCGAACACATCGCCCACAGCGACCAGCTTGACGTTGTGATCGGTCGAGAGAGCATCGCGTGCTGCACCTGTTCCGCGTCCACCAGAGCCCACCAGGCCAATGCGGATCACGTCATCACCTTGAGCATAGGCACTTGTGGCCAAGCCCGCCTGTGCAGCCAGGGCCGCCCCTGCCACCATACCGGTCGTCGCGAGGAACTCCCGACGTGATCCATTCAATTGATCCATAGTTAACTCTCCGGAGGTCGTTTCGTGATTCAAAACTTCGCTGTCATGAGTGAGCATGCTCTCAATAGGGGTGCCGACCCGCCATTGATCTTCAGCGATAAAACATATCAATAGTCGATCATGCTTTGCAGCCGAAGGCAAGCGCCGTCGCGGGAAAACTGAACGCGAAAGCCGAACTCATCCTTCGACCGGTGATCATTCAGACTTCATTACGAACTGATGTCTGAGAAAATGAAGTCTTTCCATCGATTCTGCGGCTATTTCTTGAGAATCCAGATGTTCTGAAAGTGAACTTTATCGCCGTGGTTCTGCAGGAAGATGGCCCCTGGCTTCTGATCTTTCTGGCCACCGCCGGGTGTGGGCTTGAGTTCGAGGTTTTCGTGTATCACCACTCCGTTATGCCGAACGGTGGTTTTGGCAGGTGATTTCACATTGCCTGCTTCGTCGAACTTGGCACAAGTGAAATCGACATCGTAAGTCTGCCAGGAAAGTGGCGGCAGGCACATATTCACTCGGGGTTTTGAGTTAATGTAGATGCCACCGCATTCGTTATCAGCCCCTTCGAGTCCGAATGAATCGAGGATCTGGGTTTCATACTGATCACCCAGGTAGAGCCCGCTGTTGCCGCGAGCCTGCCCGCGGGCATAGGGCATGTAAGGGGATCGAAATTCGATATGCAGAGTATAGTCTTCGAACTTTTCCTTGGTGCGAGTCCCCACATTCAGAAGTTTGTCTTCGGTCATGGAAGCTTTGTCCCATTGATCGACATTTGTGCCATCGAACAGCACGACGGCACCTGCAGGTGGTTTTTGCCCCAGTGTGGGTGACGTTCTTTGGACTTTGTTGAGCTCGACTGATTTGGCCGAGTGCCTCACAACAGCTTTCGTGCCTTCAATGACCACTTCGTAGTCGCTACCAGCCAGCGAGGTTTTGCCGTCTTTTGTGGCACCATTCAGCTTGAACTTGTCGGTCTTACCTTCGAAGCCGGCTCCAGGGAGCCCACCCTGGTAGAGGACTCCGCGAAACTTGCTATCGCCATCGGCAATCACCTGCAGGCCCCAGCCATCAGCCGCATATTCGCCTTGAATGGCAAAATCCGGCCCTGCTGCAGCCGCATCGAGATAGGCCGTCTTGGGGCCGTCTGCGGCCATCGCCGTATTGTCAACCAGGAAGCAGGCCCCGGCGGCTAACCCTAACGTGAGAACTGTTCGCCAAGTGAAATTCATGTGCCGCATGAGAAAACTCCCGGAATGGTCGATCAGGTGGTGAGGGCAGAGGTTGTCATCGCTCTGCGCGAATCGCAACAAACTCATCCAGAGCAGCTTATCCGTTGGCGGGGTGCAATGTCAGCCACTTGCCAGGAAAACTTAATTGGGGTGTGGCGAAACGAATTCAGTCGAGAAATCGCTCACGCTCTCCGGGTTGTGGCAGGCGGCAGGCGTCGGCCTGTCCAAACATGCGATATCGGTTGCGGGCGATAGAGCGATATATCAGATCGCGAAGAGGCCGGGGGATGATGCTCCCCAGATGGCCCAGCACTTTCCAGAAGCCACCTAACTCCTGGGCAATGGCCAAGGCAGCGGTGGAATGGCGAAAGAGTTGGCCGTTTTTGGCAACGACCATCGAATCGAGTTGCTCGCGATCAGCAGCGGGGAGCATCTCAGCCGCTGTGGTTCCTTGCAGAGGTGCGAAGAGGATTGAACCCTGTGGCTGTCGTTTCAAGACAAACTGCACCGACTTCTGACACAGCCCGCACTGACCATCGTAGAACAGAATTACCCGGGATGAGGGCTGCACTTTTTGGCTGGCCACTTCACTCAAGGCAGGCTGACTGTTAGGCCCGACAGCCTGTGAAGTTGCCACTTCGGTGGGAGAGATCGTCATGGCCTGGCCCTATCGACTTCATCGCTGATCCTTGTGCCCTGCATGGGCAACAAGCAAAACAGAATTAGCACATCAGCTCTGACATGAGAACCGCAGCCTGATCACGAAACCAACAGCTACTTCCGAATGCTGGTTCACGGACCTCATCACTTCGCACTTCATCATTTAGCAATGGCTGTTTGTGACGATTCAGAGCAGCTTTCTTGAAACTTTTACAGGCAGAAATTGCCGAAAAATAGAAATTGTTTCCGAACTGCTCGGAGTGATTGTAACGGTTAACTCCAATGAGAATATCGAGTTATAACTCGACTAGGCGCATGACGGCAAAGTGGCGCATGATTCGCTCGTCAGAAGTTTGGCACGCCAGCAGGATGCTCAGTGCCAAATCCGGCTCAAAATCGTCCTGAACCGATTTCCGAGCCTCGGACGAACAACATAGATCGGAAAGTTTGCGCATGGATGCGACACGGGCCAGAATCGCTCTATTGGCGATTGCGTTCCTTCACTGTTCATTGCTTTCGCTCACGGCACAAGCGGCCAGCTACCGCACTCCCAACTTTATTGTCACAGCGCCGACCGATGAATTCGCTCGCGTTGTGGGAGAAGCCGCTGAAGAGTTCCGCCGGGACTTGTGCCTCTCCTGGACAGGTCGCGAAATGCCCCGCTGGGGAAAGCCTTGCCCAATTTCCTGCAAGGTGGGGAACTACCCCGCAGGTGGTGCCACCACGTTCAATTTTGATCGTGGCGAAGTCTATGGCTGGAACATGGAAGTTCAGGGGACTCCCGAACGAATCCTGGATTCGGTTCTGCCGCATGAAGTCAATCACACGATTTTCGCCTGCTACTTTCGCCGACCACTTCCTCGCTGGGCCGATGAAGGCGCCGCTTCACTCATCGAACACGAATCGGAAAGAATGCGGCTGGAAAAACTCGCCATCGAAGCCACGGGTGGACGTCGCAAAATTCCTCTGAGAACACTTCTGGGGATGAAAAACTATCCGCAGGATCAGCGGCAAGTCCTCACCCTCTATGCACAAGGCTATCTGCTGGCGGATTATCTCATTGCCAAATCGAGCAAAGGGGAGTACCTCAAGTTCCTCCAGTCTGCTCATGAACGAGGATGGGATCAGGCACTGCAATCTCATTATGGCTACAGCAACGTCGAGCAGATTGAACAGGAACACGACCGCTGGGTACTCGCTGGCTGCCCAAGGCAGCCCGCAAGACCTGGTGAAATGCTCGCTGGCAACAATTCACAGCCTGCATCCGAACTCCAGGCGACCAGAACACAGCCAACTGCACCACTGGCGATGGTCGCTTCCAATTCCCCAGGTACGGCTAGCGAACCCCGTGGATTTTCACTGACTCGACCTTTCGAGCGTCGATCAGCCACTAATTCGAACGTCGATAACTTGCGGGTACGTGGCCAGAATCCAGAAACCAGCCAGGCTGTCGCCATTCTGGATCGTACTGAAACCTCCGATGTTCTTGTCGCAGCGACTGCACCTGGCAATCGCCCCGAAAACAGTCGCATCGTACAAAACGAGGGTTATATTCCGGCTGACCCAGTGGCCAATCTCCGCACGACTGAGATCGAGGATGTAGCCGCTAATACTCAAAAGATTGACCCGCGACTGGCAGAAGCCCGTGCGGCACTTGCTGCAGCCACACAGGCCATGCAGTCCGGGCCTGTCGCATCCAGCTCAGCTCCAATTAAAGACCGTGCTCAATTAAGCCAGCCGCTCTTGCAACAGACAGAAATCCCGCAGTTTGAACCACGAGCCACGGCTCGCGTGGAGTAGCCTTTTCCGGTTGCTCACTTCAGACGGGTGGGTGGCAGGGGCGGATGTCTTCATCCGCCCCCTGGTCATTCAAGGTCACCCGCACAAATACATCTGACAACATGCATTCATGACTTTTCACGCTGTTCGTTAAAAACGATCCGAGTCCCATGACCTGGGGGCAAACGAGGACGTTTGACCCCAGCCACCCCGTAGCCTTTTTCAATGCATAAATCTTTTAAGCGGGTGGAGGCTGCCAATCACCCCAATGCGAGAGATAATGCTGATAGGCCGGTGAATTGTCTGCCTGATTTTCCAGCCATGTTTTCGTTTCACCCACCAGTTGTTGCTCACGCTGAAGTGTCAACTTGCCCTGCAGAACCTGGCTTCTCAGAAAGACAAAATAGGTATCCAGCACATCACAGCGACAGTAGTCGTTGATTTCTTCGTCGCGTCCTTGATGATGAAAATCCTGCACCATCGAACCATCGATGCCACTTTTGCCGGGCTTTCCCAGCACGTTGGCCAGGAGATTCAGCCCGCCCGAAAGTCGTGTGGCACCAAAGTTCGAGAAAAAGTCGCACAGGTCGAAGTGAGACGAACTGTTATAGCGATTGCGGGGCTGCTCGAATGATCTCAGTTCTAATGAGAACCATGCGGGGATCGAGAAACCATAGCGCAGTGCCGCCAGTTCCAGCACAGGCATGTCGTAAGAACGGCCATTAAAGCTGACCAGTGTGGGATAGCCATAATGCTGCCAACCCTGCCAGAAGAGCTGAGCAATCCGGTGTGGGCGATACTCCGGTGCATCAAGAACGACCAGATCGAGCAGGCGAAACTCGGGATCGATTTTGGCAATGGCCACCGAGACAGGAAGCATGTAGGTGACGGGGAGAACATCTTTTCCCGTCGTTTCCATCAACTCGGCGCGGTACTTCGCAATGGCTGCCTCTGCCGAGAGATTTTCACCGGGAAAGCGGATGCGGGAAACCAGCTCACCATCGGCAATCGCTTCAATATCAAACACGAGATAACTGACGGCCGTTCGTTTTTCATCAGCCATGGCGAACTTTCTTTCCCGCAATAAACCACCAGTTCCCATGAACAGCCGGGTCATGGATCGCTTTCACACCTTCAGGATTCTCCCAAAAGAATGTCCCCTTGGGAATCAAGATCCGGTACAACCTGATGACAACCTGCATCTGGAGACTGATGATTTGAGGAGTGTTGGCTGATGAAGATCTGCGAAGTATCGAGGCATTGGGGTTCTCTTCTGGATTGGAAAACCATTGGCTTCTGCCTGTCGGGACTGCTGCTGCTGGGCACACTGGAACCAGCTGCGGCCCAGTCGAAATCTTCCAGAACCAGTGCTTTACAACCGAATACCACGAAGAGTGCTGCCGTTCGAGTTGCCCCGCCTTACAACGACAAAACACCGAAGCGCTACGACCTCACCGCCCGGGCGAGTGAGATCGATCCCAGAGCCAAAGAGCATCCTGAGATTGGTTTTGTTTTTAACAAAGACGGCAAGCCGCAGGATGTGCAGCATGCCGTCGTCGATACGCGCGTCAAACCGCGAGGCAAGCTAGTGATCTGGCTGATGGGCCACAATCAAGGGCTGTTCGAGCGGATCTCTGGCTATGGAATGCATGGCATTCAGGTGCATTATGCGAATGGCTGGTTTGGCAAGCTCAACAAAGAACCACCACCCGATGAACTCTACCTGGGGCGAATTCGCCTTGAAGCAGCGACGGGCGAAGACTTCAGTCCCGACATTGAGATCCCGCTTCCGGACGGCATGGCCGAACGTTCGCGTCAGTTTGTGAAGTGGCTGGCCAAAGAAAATCCTCAGGGGAAATGGGAGCAATTCCTGACCGAAGAGGGTGATCTCCGCTGGGAAGATGTCATCATGAGTGGGATTTCGCACGGTTCGACGACAGCCGCCCGGTTTGCTGTCCATCAGAAGGTGGATCGCGTGGTGATGTTTTCCGGGCCGCGCGATCAATTGGAAGGTTGGTACAAGCTTCCTTCAGCCACGCCGCATGAGCGGTTTTTTGGCTTTACGCATGTGCTGGATGGTGGCTGGACTGCAGACCATTACTGCCGGTCATGGCTGTTACTGGGGCTCAATGACTTTGGCCCGACTGTGAATGTGGATGACGCCAAACCCCCATTCAGCAATACCCGTCGTCTGGTCACGAATGCCAATGTGGGGAACGATGCCAACAATGCTCACGGTGCTTCGGTTCCGGGCGGGCCGTCTCCCAAAAATTCGAAGGGTGTCTACCTTTATGAGGATGTCTGGAAATACCTGTTCACGCATCCGGTCGATCGGAAGGGCCCGGCAGTCCCTGCAGAAGCCGATTGCACACTCGAACATAAAGTCAAAGGGAAGAAGTAAAGACGGGAATGATATGGATTCCAATAATCAATTGGGCTCCCTAGTATGGGGTGGCTGGGGTTGAGCGTCTTCGCGAACCCCCAGCTAGTACCCAAGATCGCTGGGGTTCGAAGACTCAACCCCAGCCACCCGCCGCGCAGTTGTTCATTTGGCTCTGATCATGTAAGGCAAACATGTACGCAAGTCATGACTGCAGAAGAGTCTGCTCTATGACGATCGGGCCCACGACAGCAGGTTCAGTCTCAAGACGATCATTGACCGCAACAGCGGTTATGTGTTCTTGATGTTCGCAATGCAGAAGCTGCCGTAAGTATGCACGCGGTCTTTCGCATGGAGTTCTTCGGCCAGCGGACGATTGTACTCGAGGGCTTCACCCAGAGTTTTCTTCTGGCCGTTCACAGTAACCTGAATGGGATTTACGAACTCACCATTGAGGCCAGCTGAACGCCACAATACGCGGGCATTGGGGGCGGCTTTGTCCATGATCCCCTGCCATTCCTGAGTGAGGATGGCCATGGCTGGATCTTTGGAAAGCCAATCCATGTGATCGAGCAGAATGAACCGCGAAATCTGATGCGGCGTTTCCTGCAGGAACCCGAGAATGTGGTTGGTATGTGTGCTCACTCGATCGACGGCCCCAGCCTTGAGCTGTGCGAAGCCTTCGGGCTTCAAATACTCGGGGCAGCATTCGGGCGTGTACTGGCCTGTGAGGTAAACACGCCAGAAGTAGTTATCCTTGATCGGCAGCTTGGTGAAGACGGCTTCGACGCGATCCATCACGAACTGCAGAATCCCACCGGGATACTGCTCATCAATCTGCTTACGCTGAGCTCTGGGAACCCCCAGCAGTGCCAGAGTCATATCCCGCCGCATGGCCCAGCGGATAAAGGGCCGCCAGAGTGATTCGGCCAGCTTGTACTGCTTGAAAATATCGCGTTGCTGTTCGAGGCTGCTGGCTGCCAGGATGGCATTGACCCCGTCACGCAGCTTGGCGATCCGGTCGATGTAAACATTGATAATGTAGGCAAATGTGCCCGAAGTGCAGTGAAAATAGAACGACTTGCGGCGGGTATCGCCCGTGAAGAAAGCCTTTTTGCGATCCCAGAACTTGCGGGTGGTATCACTCAGTTCCGGTCGCAGCTTTTGTGTGTAAATGGTGCTCCACTGGGGATGACCACCATTACCAAAAATTTGAAAGAAGTCTTCGTAATCGAGCTTGCGAATGCCAGCCTGCTTGAGTTCCAGCAGTGCATTCTGCCGCAGATTCATATCGACCGCATGGACGTGGCCTGCACCGGCCAGTGCATAATCCAAAGCGTTGCAACCGGCGGAAGTGATGACCACCACACGGTCATTTGAAGTCAGTTCGAGGGCTACCCGGTCTAAGCGAGGGTCTTCCCAGCACTGGTTGTAGACCAGATTTCGGCCATGGACGAGGTTAAACCATGTCTTGCTGAGCTTTTCGACAACCATCCGTCGATTCCCGGTTGCTGATAGTGGCCACACGGGAATCGGAGCAAGCTTCAGCACGGGACAGCAGCCAGATCCTGAGGTGCCAATTCACTGCAGGCACAGGCCAGGGCAGGAATGGGCAGAGGCAAGCTGTTGTTCGTCACCGAAGTTTCATGGCTGCAATCTGCAGCACTCGTTTTCCGCGTGGAGAAAGTTTCAAAGTAATGGATCAATTCCATCTCTCCATGGGCATATTCCACAAACGCGGTGCAATTCTCAACCCAGTCCCCGGTGTTGCAGTACACGATTCCGTGACGGTGGTCATGTGCGGGGGTATGGATGTGGCCGCAGATCACCCCTTCGCAACCTTGTTCAAGGGCATACCTGGCCAGACGTTGCTCGAAGGAGCTGATGTATCGAACAGCCTGTTTGACGCTCCGTTTGACGCGACCGCTGAATGAATAACTGCCACTGGCCGGGGCTTTAAACCATCGGCTGAAGAGCCAGTTGGCCGAAAGCAGCAAGTCGTAACCAATCGAGGCAACGCCTGAGACCCACTGCGCGCTTTGTTCGACGACATCGAATTTATCGCCGTGAATGACCAGATACTTCCGGCCATCGGCCGCTTCAAAGACAAATTCATCTTCAATCGTGACGAAATCAAACCCCCATTGGAACCGGCGTAAGAACGCATCGTGATTTCCAGGAGTGAGATAGATTTTTGTGCCGGAGGCGGCCAGATCGTGCAGTCGCGAGAGAATATCGTTGTACACCTGCTTCCAGGCGAACGATTTTTTCAGCTTCCAGCCATCGATAATGTCACCCACGAGATAGAGCGATTCGGGCTCGACACTCCGTAGAAAATCGAGAAGTTCGACTGCGTGGGCATGTCGGCAACCGAGATGAGTATCGCTGACAAAGACCGTCCGGATTGCTCGTTCCTGTCGATCTTCGATGGGCGAAAGTCGGCTTTCAACCGAAACACCACGCTCTCGAGGAGCCGGAAATTCGCCGAGCAGATCCTTTCCCCGTTTTTGATCCTCACCAGGATGTCTGGGCGCGGGACGCTGAGATCCTGCTGGCCGCCAGTTCCATTCGAGTTGCTCAAGGGCTTCTCGACCGGGTAGAAAGTGCGTATTTCGTACCGAATGAACGTCAGGCAAAGTTGCCGAAACTTCGGGACTGGATGACAGAAATCGACCTTGATTTCCTTCATCAAGCGTGCTGCCGGGGTGCTCGCCATTGGCAAACTCTCGCCCGACAGCCATGGAATTCACAAGCATTTTCGTGGCCCCCTGCAGGATCACCCGCCAGATGATTCAGCCCGAAACTGTGCCAGAGGTGATTGTCTCCCAGAACGAAAACCTCTGACCAGAACTTCTGGCTACCTGTCACCGGAGGAGCCTGCCGACATTGGCAGCATTGCCACGATCCACGCTTTGGGAGCAGCAAAATCAACTTCCCCAGCTTCATATATCATCCAAAACAACATGGTTTCGCGATGAATCTCTGGTGAAAGTTCCGCGAATCTCTCTCTCAAATCGAACTTTTCTCACGATTTTTGAGAGCCGCTTTGAACATCAGGCGGCTTTGCGAGCCAGAACCTGAATCTCGGTGCAGAGCGAAGGCAACGTCTCGCCGGCAGTGCGATTCAATTGCCACCACCACTTCTGGTTTTCCAGCGGCCGGAGCAATCCGCCCGAAAAAATACGAAAACCTCGGGCTGCGACAACTTTGACCGGGGCATGCTGAGTCACGGCGCCAATAAATGTCCGCTTGCTGAAAGCCTGCAGGTGGCCGCGTGGTTTCTTTTTGCCCACGAGTTTATCCACAGCAGGAACCAGATGTTTGCGAACGAGATGAATTCCTTCCGGGAAGATCGGCACTCCGACAATCAGCAATCCCCCCGGAGCCAGCACCCGACCCAGAGTCGAAATGGCATCATCAACAGTGGGAAGATGCTCCAGTACCTGCTCGCAGACGACCAGATCGAACTGATTCGATTCCAGAAAATTGAGGCCTCCCATGAGATCGCCGGCATTGAGACTGGCCCAGTTTTCCGGCTTGTAAATGGTCGGTTGCAGAGTGAGATCGACCCCATGCAGATCGACAATTTCTGAACCTGGCAGCGCTTCGACATAACGCATGAGCACGCCATTCCAGATCCCCACGTCGAGAATCTTGAGACGACGACCGCGAGCCTGGAATTCGGGAATCAGCCGGGCAATTTCTTCACTGACGGCATGATACCGCGCCTGTCTCAAGCTGTACTTTTCTGGCCGAGTCGGATCGACTCCATACGCCAGCGAAGGCACTTTTGCCGTACTAGTATTTGATTCAGAAACCAGTTGGCTGGTCTTTGTATGAGCGTCCATGCTCGATCTTTAACTTATCTAGTGGTGCCGTTGTGTCACAACTGTCGCTGACTCAGACTGTTTCCAGCGAATGAATTCGCGGGATGACAGCCGGGAATAACAAATCATCTTCGTCACTGCACAAGAATGACGCAAGGTGAGTTTTCTGCCCTGGGACCGCTGCACCGCATCAGACCAGATGTTCCCCCCTCACGGTGCGCTGTTTCCGGTGAATTCGTGATCATTTCACAGGATTGGGAACGGCCGTGGCCAACATCAGGAATTCCATTGGCATTTTCGCAAAAAGGCTATTAGGCTGACGAAACGTACCGCTGGGCGAGTACCAGTGGTCGCCAGAATGACCCGCCAGATCTCTGCCTGAGGAACACACCTATGCTGCATGCTTTACCACGTCTTGCCTGCTTTTCTCCTGAGTTTCTCATGCTTTCGATCGCAGGCTGCCTGCTTTCGCTCTTTGTCGTTGCTCCTGCACAGGCTCAGGAAGATAACAATCCACCTCCGGGATTTACGGCATTGTTCAACGGAAAAGATCTGACCGGCTGGTGGGGTCTGGGCACGTATGACCCCCGCAAGCTCGATGCCATGAGTGAAGCCGACTTTGCCGCTTTCAAGGCCAAAAGCCTCGAAGATATTGCTCGCCACTGGTCCGTCAAAGATGGCATTCTGATCAATGATGGGCATGGACTTTATCTCACAACCGACAAGACCTTTGGCGATATCGAACTGCTGATCGATTACAAGACAGTTCCCAAGGCCGACAGTGGCATTTACTTGCGCACCACGCCTCAGGTTCAGATCTGGGACAGCACAGAGACGGCCAAGTTCTCGATTGGTGCCGACAAAGGCTCAGGTGGTTTATGGAACAATCTTCCCAACCATCCTGGTAAAGATCCGCTCGCCAAAGCTGATAAACCGTTTGGAGAGTGGAATCGCTTCCGCATCATTCAAGTGGGTGCCCGCACCACGATTTATCTCAACGATCAACTCGTGGTCGATCACGCCATCATGGACAACTACTGGGATAAAGCGGCTCCTCTTCGCAAGAATGGTTACATCCAACTGCAAACTCACGGCGGTGAGATCAGCTGGCGGAATATCTTCGTCAGAGAAATCGGCAGCGAAGAAGCCAATAAAATTCTGGCCAGCAAGTCAGAGAGTGGCTTTGAATCGATTTTCGATGGCCAATCACTGGCGGGCTGGGCGGGTGCGGCCGATCAGTACGAAGTTGCCAACGGTGCCATTCGTTGCCAAAAGGGCAAAGGGGGCAACCTTTACACTGAGAAAGAATACGCCAACTTCGTGGCCCGGCTCGAATTCCGCCTGCCACCCGGTGGCAATAATGGCCTCGCCATTCGGTATCCCGGCAAAGGGAATCCCGCTTATTCCGGCATGACTGAACTGCAGGTTCTCGATAACGATGCTCCCCAGTATGCCAAGCTCGATGTGCGTCAGTACCACGGCTCGGCTTATGGTATGGCCGCTGCAACGCGTGGCTATTTGCGACCCACAGGGGAATGGAACTTCCAGGAAGTGACCATCAATGGCAGCAAGATTACAGTCGAACTCAATGGCACCATCATTCTGGATACCGACCTTTCGAAGGTCTCTGAATACATGGCGAATTCACCACATCCTGGTAAAGATCTGGTCAAGGGACACTTTGGCTTTGCAGGCCATGGCGATGCCGTCGAGTTCCGCAACCTCTCGATCAAGCCACTTGCTGATTAGGCACAGCCTCGTGACAACATATTGACAACCGCATGGCCTTCTCGCCTTCTTTCAGTAAGGGGAGAAGGCCATGTGCGTTTTGGAGGCAAGTGCAGGAGTGACTTCTTTAAGAAGGCAAGACCTTCCTGCTGCCGGAGAGCTTTTGCAATGAATTCAAAAGTGTTTCGCGAAGCGTCTTGAGAGGCTTTATGGGGGTTCGCTAGTTCTGATGCATTCCTGGTGAGCATTGATCATCAGCCATGACGGGCCACTGTCTTGAGAACCAGTTCTTCAGATACATCGCGCACGCTTTCGACATGGCCAATTCTCGTCGGCAGAATCAACCGCAGTTTGCCACCGACCGATTTCTTGTCGAGCCGCATGGTAGCAATGATCTGTTGTGGATCGAGTTTCATTCCCGATGGAAGTGAGACCGGGAGTTGAAACGATTGCAGCAGTTTCGTCAGTCGCGAGACGACTTCTTCCGGAATACGACCCAACTGACAGGCGAGTGTGGCAGCATCGATCATACCGATCGAAACCGCTTCGCCATGCAGCAGTGTGCCGTACTTCGCGAGTGCTTCGTAAGCGTGCCCGAACGTATGACCAAAATTCAACACGGCTCGAAGACCAGTCGTTTCAAACTCATCCGCTTCCACCACTTGGGCCTTCAGTTCGCAACTGCGCTGAATAATCCGGGCCAGGAAGGTGGGGTCATGCGATTGAATCTTAGGCTGTTCGGCTTCGAGCCAGTCAAAGAAACTTTCATCGAGAATCATGCCGTACTTCACGACTTCAGCCATACCGGCGGCAAACTCTCGCGGCGGCAAGGTTGCCAGCAGATCGGTGTCGATAAAGACAGCTTTGGGCTGATGAAAAGCCCCCACAATGTTCTTAGCAGCTGGCAGATTCACACCCACCTTGCCACCCACTGAGCTATCGACAGCCGCCAGAAGTGTGGTGGGTACCTGAATGAAAGGGAGCCCACGGGCATAAGTCGCAGCAGCAAAGCCCGCTGCATCACCCACCACACCACCACCGACGGCAATCACATGAGTCGATCGATCAGCCTGCATGGCGATCAACTGATCATAGAGCTTTTCGATTTCACGCAAGGACTTGGCTGTCTCACCCGCTGGTTGCACAGCCAGCCGGACATTCCAGCCAGCCTCAGCCAGTTGTTGAGTCAAGTTCTCAGCAGCCAATGGAGCCACATTCGTATCGGAAACCACCAGAGCCGATCCAGGATTGCCCAACTCAATGGCCACTTGCTTCGACAACCCCGCACCAATCCGCACCTGATAGCTGCGTGGCCCCAGGTTGACTGGCACCACGGATATCTTTGGCCTGGAGGCAGAAGGTCGATCAGTGTCCTGCATGCTGAACTTTCTGGATCGCTGAATTGTCACGAGGTGACCACCTTGCGACCTCTCTTTTCGAGAAATGACTCGATGGGAATTCGATAAGGATCTCTGGAAATGGTATCGCCCGGCCTCAAGCTTGGGCAATCATGCGACTCCAGTGATCGCCCGGCATTCACGAGGATGACTGATCGAACAACAGACTCTGGTGATTCAGGGGCTCAGGTTCGTCTTGAATCATAAAAAGAGTCGGGTCAACAGAATATCCGGCATCTCAAGAGGATTTGTTAAGAATCGGTCTTGTTTCAGGCGACAATTTCCACACGTCAAGTCATGATGTCCGTTGTCGAGTGTCAGCTTCACGGAGGTTCTGACAGCTTAGCCACGAGGGAGTCGATTTCGGTGTCCGACAGCGATTCATCCGGACAATCACCAGCCCCATCACAGACGACCCATCAGGGGCCGGTGATTCTGCCCAATCCCTGGCGCGACTGGGTCATTGACGGATTGATCAAATACCGCGTCTGGTGGCTGTTACTGGCCTGCCTGATGACGGCTATTTCCATCTGGCCTGCCGGCCAGTTGAAGTTTGACGAGTCGATCGAATCGATGTACGCGCCGGGCAATCCTCATCTCAGGGATTATCTCGAAAGCAAAAAGTGGTTTGGTGGTGACGAGTTTATCTTCATTGCCTATCACGATCCCGAACTCTTTGAAGAAGCTGGTGAAAACCGCCTGTCACAACTGGCCGACGAAGTGAGTGCCGTACCCGGTGTGATCCCCACCAGCGTGCAGTGTCTGGCCACTTACTTGCGCATGACCCGGCACCCCGCTTTTCGCTCGCGCCGAGAGGAGTTGCTCGATTTTTCGCGGGGTGTCCTTCTCGGGAGTGATAATCAGACAACCTGCATTGCTGTCCGCCTGCAAGAAAGTGAACGGGCCGTTGATTCCGCTGGTCAACCCATCTCGCGTGGTCAGACGATTGCCAAACTACGGGCTTTGGCCGAGAAGCAGTCCTTTCCCACGTTCGTGATTGGCGAGCCGATTCTCGTTCACGATATGTTCCGCTATGCCCAGGAAGATGGCGAGTTCATGGGCTGGGCCGCTTCGGCTCTCTTGATTGGCGTGGTGCTTTTCTTTCTGCGCGATCTTCGTTCGGTCATTCTGCCGTTTGTCATTGTGCAGATGACGATTCTTTGGACGAAAGCCGGCCTGTGGGCCTCCCATCTGGAACTGACCATGGTCAGTTCTGTCCTCGGTTCACTGCTGACGATTATTGGTGTCTCTACTGTCGTTTATATGTCGCTCTATTATCACGAATTGCGACAGTCGCTGGATCGAGAAACTGCCTTCCGTCGCATGCTGCAGGTTATTGGCATCGATATCATTTTCGTCTGCCTAACCACTGCAGCCGGCTTTGCGGCTCAGCTTTCGAGCCACCTGCATCCCGTGCAGTCGTTTGGCATCACCATGGTCCTTGGGTCACTGCTGGTGCTGGTCGCAATGACACTTGTCCTTCCCGGAGGGATGTTACTCGGCCCGGATCGAGCCGGTGCTCAAAAGCCACGCGGCGATCAGCAGGTCAGTCAGTGGCTCGCTTCACTCACCCAGTTCGTGCTGGCGCACCGCTTCTGGATGGGGATCGTTACTCTGGCGGCTGTGATCTATGGGATGGCGGGCCTGATGCAATTGCAGGTGGAAACCGATTTCACCAAGAACTTCCGCTCGTCCAGCCCTGTGGTGAAATCACTCGATTTTCTCGAAACCCGCCTCGGGGGAGCTGGCCTTTGGGAAGTTAATTTTCCGGCTCCCCATCGACTGACCGACGAACATCTCGATAAAGTCCGGCAGCTGGCCGAAAATCTGCGTGGCTTGATCGGCACAGCCGAAGGTCAAGGTCTGACGAAAGTCGTCGCGATGACCGATGGGCTTGATCTTGTCCCTTTGCTCCCGTTTTTAATCCCTGATGCACAGGCCCAATCACGCTGGCTGAACTCTCTCCAGCCTGAATTTGTTCCCAGTCTTTACAATGCCGAACAAGGCCGGATGCGCATCATGCTCCGCGGGCTGGAGAGACAATCGGCCCGAGAAAAACAGGCACTGATTGATCGCGTCGAAACACTCGCCAAAGAACAGTTCCCTGATGCCAAAGTGACCGGACTCTTTGTTCTCCTGAATTACCTGATCGACAGCCTGCTGCAGGATCAACGCACCGATCTCATGGTGGGAGCACTCGGCCTGATTGCCATTATGTCTATTGCCTATCGCTCGATTGTCATGGGCTTTGTCTCGCTTGTACCCAATGTTCTGCCCATCATGCTCCTTCTGGGAACCATGGGCTGGCTCGGGCTACGCGTGAATATTGGTACCGCCATGATTTCCAGCGATACCATGGGGCTCACCATTCACGACAGCATTTTCTATATGTCGGCCTACTTGCGGGCCAGACGATCAGGCCTCAATTTTCAGGGGGCCTTAGGAGAAGTACAGACCGAAGTCCGCAAGCCGCTCATCTATTCGAATGTGGCCTTAATCCTCGGGTTTTTAGTGCTGACAACCAGTCACTTTGTCCCGTTGATCACCTTTGGAGTTCTGGTCAGTACGGCCATCGCTGGTGGATTGTTGGTGAATCTGCTCCTCTTGCCTCCACTCCTGCAACTGGTGGATCGACCCTGGCTGGGCCTGGCACCAGACTCTGCCCGGACTGCTGGCCCTGAAGAAACCGCTGGCACTGAGCAGAATCCTGTCGAGCCAACATCTTCAGTTTGACCCTATGAGACTTGGCTCGCAAAACGAGACCTGGCTCAACTGATCCGCACGACAAAATTCCCGGGCAAGCGTCGCACCAGCTTTTTGATCTCCAGTACGGTCAATGTCGACAAAGCGCGCGAATACTCCAGACCGCACTGTGTCAGCACAGTATCGACAGGCGTGGCTTCAATCCCGACCAGTTGCAGCAGTTTCTGCTCCTGATCATTCAGTAAAAGCTCCCGAGGCTGCTGCACCACTTGCCCGCCGGGTTTTTGCACCGGAGCGGAAAGATGTCCCAAAGCTTCCAGCACATCTTCGACATGCCGCACGAGGATGGCACCATCTCGAATCAGCTTGAGGCAACCTTTTGAGGCATCGGAATCGACTCGTCCGGGTACTGCCAGCACATCGCGGTGCTGCTCCATGGCGTGCCGGGCGGTATGGAGTGAGCCACTCTTTTCAGAGGCTTCGATCACCAGCGTCGCCAGTGAGAGACCACTGATAATGCGATTTCTTTGAGGAAACTGTGGTGCAATCGCCGGGACATCAGGAGCATATTCGCTGATCAAGGCTCCCTGCTCGACAACTTGCCTAGCCAGTTCGATATGTTCTCGCGGGTAAAGTTGATTGATCCCGCCTCCCAGCACAGCCAGAGTTCGCCCACCAGCTTCTAATGCGGCCCGATGGGCTAAACCATCCACTCCACGCGCCAGTCCGCTGACAATAGTGACCCCTGCGCGAGCCAATCCGCCAGCAAAGTTTTTCGCCATCTGCTCGCCATACACACTTGGGCTGCGGGATCCAACAATCGCGACGGACAACTGGTCTGCAGCAGTCACGGATCCTTGAATGAAGAGGACCGGGGGCGGTCGATCAATTTCCTTGAGGCGTACCGGATAGTCGTCCCGGTTGAGACAAGTGGCTCGAATGTTCAGCGCCTCACATTGCTGAAGTGTCTGTCGTGCTTCGGCCCGATCGCGTCCTAAAGAGACTCTGCTTGCCAGAGTGGATGATAATCCTGCCTGTTCCAGCACAGCCGCACTGGCCTCCAGTACAGCCGTCGGGCTCCCCAGATGTTGAATGAGCCGTTCGTAGGTGGCCGGGCCGATTTTGGGAATCAGCATCAGTTGCAAGGCATCGACAAGGGCAGCATCTGTCATCCCGAATCACTCTCTCCTGATCGTCGCCAAGACCCCGGACCCTCGTGATTTTGACCATCCACCACAAAAACATAACATTTCCAGATCAATAATACCGCACAAATGATCACATTTTATAGACTGTCGAAACGCTTTGTGCCAGTTTTTGATCTTCCGGACTCAATTCTTCGTTACTGACAACTGACGCGCACAGTGAATTCCAAACGTTCTCATCACCGCATTCGTGATGATCGCGAGTGAATTGTTCGTCAATCCGTTCACTGAACGACACAACGTGGCAGCATGCAACGCAAGGGAGTCCTTACTTATGCCCACAAACTCAAAAACTCAGGAAGTGAATTCGAGAGCCATGCACAGAATCCAGCGCTCACTGTTTTTCACCCCCTTGCTCCTGGGGCTAATTTCCCTCACAGGCTTTTCAAACGCTGCCCAGGCAGAGACATCAATTCAGGATGAAGCCAGTTTCTTTTCACCTGCTGCGAAAGAGACCGCCCTCAGCCGGCTGAAGGCCCTCGAAGCCAAGACGGGTCATGAAGTTCAGCTGCAGACGGTCGCAACACTCCCAGAACCGTGGAAAGGTCAACTCGCCAGCGGTCAGCCGAAGCAGGGGGTGTTTGTCGATTTCACCAAAGATCGCGGCCAACTGGCTAAGGCGAAAGGTCTGTTCATTCTCGTGGTGAAAGATCCGGCTCATCTCGAAGTGGCTGCTGATCGTCGGTTAAGAAATGCAGGGTTTACGACCAGTCAGCGGAATGCTGTGGCCGAAACTTTGCTCAATGGCTTTCGAGCGAAAGATTATGACGACGGCCTGCTCGCCACCGTCACTTTGATCGAGAAAGAGTTCGGAACTCTTCGTTCACCCTCGGCAGCACCAGTGCAGGCCAAAGAATCAGCGGCTGCCCCTGCCAATACTTTACCAGCTAAGCCAGCTGGTGAGGGTGATCTGGGTGGTTGGGGATGGGTGCTCGGGATCGGAGCCGTGGTGCTGATCGTCATGATTGGGATGTCATTGCTGCGGGCTCTGTTTGGTGGCGGAGCGGGTGCTGGTGCCGGGATGGGTGGAGGCGGTGGCATGGGCTTTGGCGGTTCATTACTTACGGGCCTGTTCGGTGCCATGGCTGGCCACTACCTGTATGACACATTTTTCAACAACCATAGCCACGGCAGTGCCTTTGGTAATGATGCGACCAGCGGCATGGATGACCCGAATCGCAACGACTGGGGTTCGGGTGGCGACTTCGGTGATTCCAGCGGCTTTAGTGGTGGTGATTTTGGCGGCGGTGACTTCGGTGGCGGTGGTGATTTTTAGTCGCCAACCCATGTTGCCGAACAGGAGTTAGCCAACCAGACACTCCTCCGAGAGCCATTGCTGGATTGCCAGCAGTGGCTCTCCTGCTGTTGACTCAACATCGAACCTCTTTGCTGGCCTCAACCCACTAAGGCTTCCATTCTGATGCTCACCCCCAACCTAAGTGCTTATCGCAACCTTCGCATGTCCAGGTGAGAGTGGGTCGAGCATCCAGAACATCCCGCGATGGGGTCGTTCGTCGATTGTTCGCCAAATACGTTCGGACTCGCCCTCATCCCGACCTTCTCCCGTCGGAACCGGAGAAGGGGTAAAACCCTCATCTTCAATCCCGTTTTCCGTGGAAGAAATACTTCACGAGTTGCCGATTAAAAATGGTGCTGCAGTAAGATTGATGGCATACTGAATTGAAAGCTATTGCTGAATAATCGGCCCAGATGCTGTTGGTCGGCTGAAGGCGGGAGGCGAGATGAACACGCTCGACACAACGTTTCCTGCGACGAATGCTGCCGCATCACAAGCGCCGAGCGAAAAGTCGGTCGCGGTCGCATTTTCGCCAGCTCAAAGTTCCACGCCGGCTGGCAGTGAATCCCTTTCCTGGCTGGGAGTCCGCCCCAGTCACGCGGCAGGTTTTGTCCTGAGTGTGGCTTTTCATGCCTGGCTGCTCATGACGTTGTTTCGACTCGAGGTGATTTCACCATTCGAAATGATCTACAGTTCGATTGAAACCCGGTTTTCTGCCGAGGTCGAACCCCCCATCGTGCTGGAAGAGACACCTGTCTTCGAGCTCGCCAACCCGGACGATCGTGAGTTGCCTCAAGTCATGGCCATGAACAGTACGGCTGTCGGAAGAGCCATTGCCGATCGCCCCGAGCTGGCCGTCCCTGCCGAATTCCGCCAGCGGTTTGAACTCGCACCACCGGCTCCACCGATTATTGATATTCCCGAAGGTGTTGAACTGAGTGACACAATTGTCGTACCTGGAACAACCGGCCAGGCCATGGTTCAGTTGGATGCCGCACTCGATCGGATCACCTGGGAGATCGCTCAAAATCTCAAAGAGAAGAAAGTCCTCGTCGTCTGGGTGCTTGATGCTTCGGCCAGTATCGTCAAGCAGAGGCAACAGATTGCCAATCGCTTGAAACGCATCTACAGCGAGCTGGATGCACTTGATGAGAAAGGTGAATTTGGCCGGGCGACACAACCACTGATCAGTGGCGTCGTGACCTTCGGAGCTTCGACGAACTTCATCACACCTCAGCCCACCGACAATGCCGATGATGTGACGCGGGCCATCGCTGAAGCACCGACAGACCCCAGTGGTGTTGAGAATACATTTACAGCCGTCTCTCAAGTTCTTTCACAGTGGGGAGACTATCGCCACACACAAAACCGGCGGCTGATGATTCTGGTCATCACCGACGAAGCGGGCGATGATCATGGCCCGCCGCTCGAGCTGGCGATCAGCCGATGCCGGAACTTTGGAGCGAAGGCCTATGTCGTCGGCCCGGCGGCACCTTTCGGGCGCCGGCAGGGCTTCGTCGATTATGTCGCTCCGGAAGATGGAAAGACTTATCGCCTGCCAGTCGACCTCGGCCCGGAGACAGTGGTTGCCGAAGGGGTCGATCTTCCCTTCTGGTATGACGGGCCGCAGTACACCTATCTGAGCAGCGGCTTTGGCCCTTATGCGCTCACCAGGCTGGTTCATGAAACAGGTGGCATCTACTTCATGACGAACCTGACCACGACTCAGTCGTTGTCGATCACCGGTGAGTTTGACAGCCAGAAGATGAAACCTTTCGAGCCTGAGTATCGCTACGGCACACCTCAAGACCTGCTGCGGGTCCTCTCGAAAAACCCGTTGCGAGCCAGTGTGGTGACGGCGGCCGAGTTCAGCCAGGCCACGAAGATTCGTTCACTCGGAACACCGCCCATGGAGTTTCGCGTGCAGCCGGGGAATTTCCGCCAGCAACTCACGCGGGCTCAGGAGTCGGTCGCGATTACTTCGGCAGCCATTGAACGGATCCTTGCCAACTATCCTCAGGGGATGGAGCGGCAGGGAGCCGACAAGTTCCTGGCCCAGGAAAAGCATCCTCGCTGGCGCGTGGCGTTTATGCTGGGTTATGGCCGCTTACTGGCACAGAAGGCGAGAGCCTACGAATACAACTCGGCCTGTGCTCAACTGAAGACCAAAATGGGCGATGAAGACGTTGCCAAAAAGAGCAACCACTGGATCTTCCGCCCCGAGCCTGAATTGCAGTATGCGCCCATCTTCAAAAAGACGGCCGATCAGGCCAATAAACTCCTGCAGATGGTCATTGACGAAGCCCCGGGAACACCCTGGGCGCTTCTGGCTCAACGCGAGCTGCAGGATGGTTTTGGCATCCGCGTGGTGGAACGGTTTATTCCTCCACCGCCGCCCGTGACCGCCAGGCCACAGCCGCCGGCCCAGCCCAAACTTGCACCCAAGTTTGCACCGGAACCAAAGCCTCAGAAACCTGCACCACCACCACCGCCCAAACCCGTGTTGCCGAAGCTGTAATACGAACGCCAATATTCAACTGCGCTCCTTGGTAAAGGGTGGCTGGGGTTGAGCGTCTTCGAACCCCCAGTTCACCGAGAATCGCTGGGGGTTCGAAGACTCAACCCCAGTCACCCGCCTCGCAGTTGTTTATTAGAATCCGTATTTCAAACAACTTGGCGGCATAGCCCATCAAGGGTGGCCGGGCCAACTTGTGGCCTGGTTGTCGTGATCGAGAGATTCACGCGTCAATCACGCCAGCCAGCTTCAAAAAATTCTTGAGCAGGTCGATCCCACCCTGTGTGAGAAAACTTTCGGGGTGAAACTGCACACCATGAATTGGGTAGGTTTTGTGTCTTAGGCCCATGACCTCGCGTGGATGACCTGGGTCTTCCACCCAGGCAGTCACTTCCAGATCGGTACTTAACGTCGCTTCTGGCACAATCAGGCTGTGGTAGCGCGTGCAGGTCATTGGAGTGGGTAAGCCCGCGAACAATCCCTCCCCTTTGTGATGCACATGCGAAAGTTTGCCATGCATCAATCGAGGAGCGCGAACCACCTCGGAATCGAACACCTGGGCAATCGATTGATGTCCCAGGCACACTCCCAGAGTGGGAATGATCGGCCCTAACGTTCGAATCAATTCCATCGAGATACCGGCTTCAGTCGGCGAGCAGGGGCCCGGCGAAACGACAATGGCCCGGGGTTTGAGATCAGCCACCTGCGCGACTGTAATCTCATTGTTCCGCACCACCTGCAGATCAATCTGGGGATCAATTTCGCCAAACCGTTGTACCAGGTTGTAGGTGAATGAATCGTAGTTATCGAGGACAAAGAGCATGCACATTCCTCTGGCTGGTACCGGTCTGAAATCTCCACGGCCTGCCCAACAATCGTCAAAAACAAGGCTCTGTTACTGTAGCGAGGGAGTTTCAAGACGGGTACTGTCTGGAACGTCCCGTTCTTGAGAGCAATCTAGGGACACAAGTCGGCACACTCGGGTTCTTTGGAAATCGCGTGCCGATCACCATCCTTTGTTTCGGTCATCAATTTTTGATCAGCAGAATCGATCATCATGCCTATGCCCATTCTCACTTTAGATCAATTCCTGAAACAGCAGGGCTGGGTCGCGACAGGTGGCCATGCCAAGCTCGTGATTCAGGAAGGGGAAGTGATCGTGAATGGCGAGGTCGATCTCCGCCGCGGTCGCAAAATGCGGGTGGGCGATGTTGTCGAATGGAATGGCGAGCGGGCCGAAGTTCCTGAAGGTTCTGGGGCTTTGCCTCCCCTCGGAGCTTAACGCGAATTGCACGTTGAAATACTGCGTTATAGGTCGCTAAGACAGGCTTGCCCAGAGCTGCAAGCATGGCACACAGCAGGTGAGCATGCCCATAGAGTCCACCAAAAACAGGGTACGGTCAGTACAAAGACAAGCCGCTGCTCGATCTATCGATCGGCAGCGGCAAAGATCGTCGAGTTGGTCTTAGTCTCTCAGAATCTCATCCATCAATGGACAGGGATTCATGGCCGAGGCTTGCGACCTGCGAAAGCCAAGCTTTGGACGGTCTGAATTAGACCATGTCCTTCAGGCTCTTGAGAGCACGAATCTTGACGGTGTTGCGGGCTGGCTTGGCCTTCACGACCATCATTTCGCCAGGCTTGAAGGGGTTAGCACGCTGTGTGGCCTTCGTGGCTGGCTTACGAACCACCTGAATCTTGAGCAGGCCAGGAACTGCGAAGACGCCAGGGCCCTTCTTGCCGACCTGCTTGCTGATGAGATCGTTCAGGGCGGTGAAGACAGCCTGTACATCCTTCTTGGAGAGCGAAGTCGATTCCGCAATCGCTGCGAAAATATCGGTCTTGGACAGGGGCTTTTTGTCTTCGGTTGTCATTCGATTCTCCTGATGGCAGTCAGATCTGAAAATGCCAGTCGAACTCCGCAATTGATACTGACGTTTTGGTCAGACCAGATTTTTGGCGAGCAATTGGCTGTGATGAGAGGATAAACCATATCCTCGAACGAAAGGTATCTAACTGCTGTGAAAATTGAATGTCAATGACGCCCCGACTCAAAAACCCCTGTTTTTCAGGAGTTTTCTGGATTTCGGGGCTGATGACGCCCGTTCAGCCCCCATTTGACCGCAGAAAACCTGAATTCAAACCCCGGAAACTCCCCAGTTTCATCCTCTGTGCGAGCGACGAAAATTCCGTTATGCTCTGCTCATGAGGCCATTTTCCCCAAGAAAAGGCTCGCTCGATTCCTCCGATTCCCACCTTTGCCATTGAAGATTCGTCCGCAAACAATCTTCAGGGATGGCCCTAATTCCACTGAATGAAGAGAACTAACGGATGGCCGACTTTCTGATCCGCACAGGCTCATCGACCGGCCGCAAGCTGAGTCTTCCTGCCCGGGAATTGATTGTTGGCCGTGATGATAAAGCGGATATTCGCCTTAATTCTTCGCTGGTCAGCCGCAGGCATTGCCGCATTCTCCCCGGAACCATCCTCAGGCCCGGCGTTGAAACCGTGATTGTCGAAGACCTCAAGAGTCAGAATGGCACTTTCGTCAATGAAGTTCCGATTTCTACACCGACAACATTAGAACCCGGCGACCGACTGCGGATTGGTGCCATGATCTTCGAGCTTGCTGGTGCTGACTCGACAGGTTCACGAGCTTCGACCACTGATCCTGTCGCTGCACGCACAGGGTTTGCTCGTCCTCCAGCGACTGCTGCCCCTTCGGAATCTGATATTACAGACTGGCTGTCTCTACCAGCCGGACAAAAGCAGGGCGAGTTCGGAGCCTCGTCGAATCGTTACGGTCTTGATCTTCCCGGTCTTGATCTTCACGGGCAGGATCCTTCGGGAAAAGATCTTTCGGGTCAGGATACCGCCGAGATTGGTTTTGAAGTTCTTGATGCGGTTCGAAAAAGTCTCGAAGCGAAGTCATCCTCCTCATTACGGGATGATGCAGAGATTTCTTCCGTCACCACCGCACCAGCCAGTGATGACTCGCCACAACTGGTTCCTGCTGCACTCTCAGGCGAGGCCGCTCTGCCGCCCAAAGAATGGACATCGCAGGCGGCAAGAATCATTCAGCAGTATTGGAAAAACACCACTCCTGGCTCTTGAGCAGGCATTATTTGAAATGAGCAGTGTATTGTTGAGGATCTCTTAACGATGCGACTCATGGGCTGATCACAGGTTCTCTGGCTCGTCGATTCACATTCGATTCTGTAGGAATTTCAGGCGTTCATGCGAATTATCTCTGGTCGATTTCGTCGGCGAACATTGCAGGCCAATCCGGGAAACACGACGCGACCCATTACCGATCGTGCCAAGGTCATTCTTTTCGACAACATCGAGAGGTTTTTCAAGGGCCAGCGTGTCCTGGATATCTTCTGTGGCACGGGTTCTCTGGGTCTGGAAGCACTGAGCCGAGGAGCGGATACCTGTGTTTTCATCGAGCAGGATCACCGGGCATTTGAACTGCTCAAGGCCAATATTGCCCATGTCGGTGCGACAGAGATCGCTGTCCCCTGGCGTGTGAGTGCGCTCAAGTCGTCACTGAAACCGAGAGGGACGGATTGGTACCCTTACGGGTTGGTATTTTTTGACCCTCCGTACGTCATGCTCAAGGATGTTCGCCCTGGCGAACCACTCTACCGCATGTTTCTGCGACTGGCTCGACCAGATATCACCACCGAGGATGTGCTCGTGGTCTTACGCGGGCCAGAAGGTGCAGAGTACACGCTTCCCGACTGCTGGCAGATTGAACGGAATATGAAAGTGGGGAGTATGGAACTGGCACTCATCCGCAAAGCTTACGCGACGCCGCTTCCTGAGAACCAGACGGATGAAGACTCGGGAGTTGAAAATGACGAACCGCAGGCAGGAAATTGAACGGGATGGGCTGCAGGCCCACATCACTTGCGAATGATATCCGGGCCATCCCCACAGGTCTTTTCGTAGCCGTTTTTCCCTTTGACGTACTTGGTGAAACCCATCTTGTCGAGATTTCGGTCGGAGAGCTTTGTCGAATCGGACTGAGCACTCCAGGGTCGCGAGATGGCAGCCGATGTCAGGCAGCGGCGCACGGGGACACCTGTCTCGGGATGCACTTCCAAAACTGGTGCTGAAATCGACTGCAGAATCTCAAAGCGGTCACCACCCGAGCCATCCGGCAGCACTTCTTCATACACATAAAGTGGCATGATCCAGCTCCCTTTACCGGGAAACAACCAGTCAATATCTGACGAAGAGGCTCTGCTTAATCAAAATCAGGCCAGGTCGCGATCTTCAAACAAGATGAATGCGAGCAGAATACTGGCAGCAATGTAGCACAGGGCGTAGAGCGTGGCAGTTGCCAGGTAAATCGGTGGCACCATCGTTCCCGTAGAAATCGCTGTGCTCATGTTGAACCATTCGAGTCCTGGGAGCACAATTGAAATCAACTTGGCCATGAAGGCCACAAACTCAAACTTGATTGCTCCGGCCTGGACGAGCTGCGGGGTCAGGTTGCCGATCACATAGATCGGGAAGCAGATCGCCATGTTGACCACAAAGGGCAACCGGGTCGAGATCGCCACGCTGATTGCCCCCAGAATGGCAACTTCCAGGAAGGTCAGTACCAGTCCAGGGAACATCTGAATGACATCTGGCAGACGCTGGAGTGCTGTTGGAATCTCTTTGCTCGATTCACGGGCATCATACCCAACTTTGTAGAAAATCAGCAGCCCGAAGACGATCGAAACTGGAATCATGTAGAGCAGCACGGTCTGCAGAATGCCAATGTATTTGCCGAGGATGAACTGCCTGCGAGTGATCGGCTTGGAAAGCAGTGTCATCGCGGTTTTGCCTTCAATTTCGTCAGCAATACTGGTGCTGGCTGTCCACGTCGCAATGAGCAGGCCGCAAATCAGAATGGTGGTGAGCCCGCATTCCTTGAGCATCTTGAGATCTTCACCCAGCGAAAAGAACGGCAGCCAGGTGTTGATCAATAGAAACACAATTGTCGCTGTGACCGAAAGCCAGAAGACGGGTTGCCGCACGGCTTCCTTTGTCGTGGCACGGGCAATGATCCCGCCTTTCGTGCCATACGAATAAGCCAGCAGCCCCCCGATAACAATCAGGGTTCCAATGCCAAACAGCGCCCAGTTACCCAACTGGTTTGCCAGCTCGATGCTTGAAGCGGCCATTAACACCATGAGAATCCTCGAATATCAACCGCTGAAATCTATCGGAATCACAACTCAGCCAAGGACGACCTCGAGATCCTACCCGATCAAAGGGAGAACTTTCGAGCAGATCGCCATGACCCTTCTGTAACGGGAAATCACAGGAACAAGGAACTACAGCTACACATGATACGACAGCCAGTGACTGAATGCTGGTCTGCCGTAAGAAAAGACCTTAACAAATGCGTTTCCAGGTTCCCTTTGCCGTCGTTTTCCGAAAAAAATGCCAAACACAAAAGCCCGCATATTGACGCATGTTCATGTGTGAAATGCAGAAATCGTCTTCTGCAAGATCCATTCCCCAGTGATGACCAGTGCCAGGAGCGGGATTCCCCAACTTATACACCGCGCGAGCCATGGCTCCTGCCAGGGCTGTCTCACCAAAGAACTCCCGCTCAGCGAGAGGATGCGATACGGAATCTGCAGGATCAGCACGAAAGCCGCGAGCCAGCCCCAGTGATGCCGTTTAAATCCCGCCAACCACTGGCCTTGCAAAGTTTTGATTGTGGAGCGAGTCAGACCACAACCAGGACAATCTATATCGAATAATCGCCGGGACATGCAGGCGTGCGGAAATGGCCAGTAAAACTGGCCGTCCGTCGTGTTGACGACATCGGGTACGATCGTACTCAACCCTGCAGGAATCCAGACAAGCAATCGATCCTGCAGGTGTGGTTGGGGATTTTGCAGCGCGAGATCTTCGCTGGCAATCAACCACGGGGCGAGGAGCAGCGCCCCCACAGCCAGGATCAGCAGTATCCAGTCGGAAAGTCGGCGGTGTCGCCTCACTGGCGAAAACTGGTGATTATGATGCCGCGAAGTCTCGTTCGATTTGAGAGAAAGTGAGCCTTGTGAATTCTTCTGATCGGCGTGCTCGGTATGGCGATGCTCTACACCAGTTTCCGGAGTATGTCCGGAAGTATCTGCATGAACAGGTAGGTGAGATTCCATACCAGAGCCATTCCCAAGCTTAAGCCGATCATCGACAGGCCACTTTTCCATTGTCCCAGGGCACAGCGCGAGGCACCAATCAAAATTCCACCCAGTTGGCAGAAAAGACAAATCAGCCAATCACCGGTTGAGAGTCGAGAACTGTTGGAATCGGCAGAAGTGGGATCCATCAGTTTCCTGCCCTCATGGGTTCATGCGGCCGGGCAATCAAGCCGGCCACGTACCCTCCCTTGAACCCGGCGTCGATATTGACCACGGTGACGTTGGCAGCACAACTGTTGAGCATCGAGAGCACGGCTGCCAGACCTCCAAAATTGGCTCCGTAGCCGACACTCGTCGGGACAGCAATCACAGGGACTGCCACCCAGCCAGCCACTGCCGAAGGCAAAGCGGCCTCCATCCCAGCGACCACCACCACCACAGCAGCCTGTCGCAAGCGGGGCAATTCCGCCAGCAATCGCTGCGGTCCTGCGACTCCCACATCGCAGATTAACTCCACCGGCGCCCCGAGCCAGCGAGCCGTTTCAGCAGCTTCTTCCGCGACCGGGCGGTCGCTCGTCCCGGCAGTGACCACACAGACGGTTCGCTCATGCCGTGGCAGGCTTCCCAGTGAAACCGTGCGGGCCAGGCTGTTGACAGTCGCCGCAGGAAATGCCATCAGCAATGCTTCGGCCTGATCCGGCGTCAATCGAGTCGCCAATGCCGGCTGCTGGGATCTGGCCAAAAGCTCAAAAGCTTCGACGATCTGATCAGGCCGCTTGCCTGGCCCATAGATCACCTCGGGAACACCGCAGCGCGAATATCGGCCCAGATCGAGCCTCAGTTCACCGCCGGTATGTAATCGCCAGGCATCGAGGAGTGGCAATTGCGCTTTGAGATCATCATCACTCAAGTCACCATTTCGCCACGTGGATAACAGCTCCCACAGACTTTTTTCCTGGGGAAGAAGCGACGACTGGCTTTGATGAACAGATACTTCTAATGGATCAGAATCTGCGGATGGATTCCGAGGCGAATTGTGCATGGTTATTCACCTCGTTCAATCGTTACTCAACCATTTGTTCGAAGATGAATGGCAAAAAAGACGTTAGCCGAGTTGCAGGATGTACCTCGACTTTGCCAATCGATGGTTGTCGTACTTTACCCCAACTGGTGCATTCTCATGCACCCTACATGTGCATGCACCCTACACACGAAACTAGACTGTGAAGAACTCGGCAGCATCCTGATAAAATGACGGGTCGAGTGTCTTCAGCTTGCCGACGGCATCCTGCAGTGCGACGTCCACAATCGATGTTCCCTGCAGAGCCACCATCCGGCCAAACTTCTTCGCGATGACCAGTCGCCCGGCTCCCACACCCAGACGTGTTCCGAGAACACGATCATAAGCTGATGGTGTGCCACCACGCTGGAGGTGTCCGAGAATCACATGGCGGGTTTCGATTCCTGTCCGCTTTTCAATGATCGAGGCCACCAGTTCGCCGACACCACCCAGGCTGACATGCCCGAAGTCGTCGACCTTGGCATTCGATGTGACATAGCCTTCTTCTGGTGCAATCACAGCTCCTTCACTGGCGACCACGATGCCCCACATTTTGCCGGCTTCGCGACGTTTCTTGAGGACGTTGCACATGGCCTCGATATCGACCTTCATTTCCGGAACAAGAATGTAGTCTGCAGAGCCAGCCATCCCGGCTTCGCAGGCAATCCAGCCCGCGTGGCGTCCCATCGTTTCCACGACGATGATCCGCTGGTGCGATTCGGCCGTCGTCCGCAAACGATCAATCGACTCCATACAGATGTTAATCGAAGTGTCAAAACCGAAGGTCACATCGGTGCAGGAGAGATCGTTGTCGATCGTCTTGGGGCAGCCAATCGTATTGAGCTTGTGGTCGTTATAGAGTTTATTGGCCACGCCCAACGTGTCGTCACCACCAATGGCAATCAGAGCATCGAGGCCCAACCGCTCGTAACTGGCCAGCAGCTTTTTGACATCTTCTGGGTTCTTGTAAGGGTTGGTACGGGAAGAACCCAGAATGGTGCCACCCTTCCAGAGAATGTCCGCGGTATTCTCCAGCGTCAGTGGCGTGCCAATCCCGTCGATAGCACCGCGCCAGCCGCGCTGCAGGCCAATGACTTCGCCACCTGCATTGCCAATCACCCGGACTGCACCACGAATGACGGCATTCAAGCCGGGGCAATCTCCACCGCCAGTGAGAATTCCAACTTTCATACGATTTGCC
Organism: Planctopirus limnophila DSM 3776; assembly: GCF_000092105.1. NCBI lineage: Bacteria > Pseudomonadati > Planctomycetota > Planctomycetia > Planctomycetales > Planctomycetaceae > Planctopirus > Planctopirus limnophila. The sequence continues at coordinate 80,006 of NC_014148.1, forward strand.
TCTACTGTTGCTGTCTCTATGGCCTGCTGCAAACTCTGGAACAAAGGCTCAATCAGCTGTCACTTGTCGTTGGCTTACAGCGATGTCTATCAGATCAAAAGCGTTGGTTATCTGCCAACCAGTTCCTGCTCGACGAACGTGGTGTACATCTTGCCTTCGACAAATGCCGAGTGATTGAAGATACGCTTCAGCAGCGGAATTGTGGTTTTGACACCTTCGAGCACCAGTTCATCGAGGCAGCGCTTCATGCAGGCAATGGCTTCGAGCCTGGTAGGCTTGTGCACAATCAGCTTGCCGATCATCGAATCGTAGTACGGAGGGATGACATAGCCTTCATGGACATGGGAATCCCAGCGCACGCCCAATCCACCGGGAATACGGAGCTTCGTGATTTTCCCCGGTGATCCGCGGAAATCATTATCCGGATCTTCAGCATTGATACGCACTTCAATTGCGTGACCATTGCAGGGAACCTGCTTCTGCTTGATCCCCAGTGGTTCATTGGCAGCCACCCGGATCTGCTGCCGAATGAGGTCGATTCCCGTAACCTGCTCAGTGACTGGGTGCTCGACCTGAATACGGGCATTCACTTCAATAAAGTAGAAGTTGTTATCTTTATCGACAATAAACTCACAAGTACCGGCATTGGTGTAACCTGCCGTTTTCACGAGACGAACCGCTGCTTTGCAAAGTTCTTCTCGAACGTTGTTGGGCAAGTTGGGTGCAGGTGATTCTTCAATCATCTTCTGATGGCGGCGCTGTGTCGAACAATCGCGTTCCCACAAATGCAGCACTTCGCCATGCTGATCCGCCAGAATCTGCACTTCCACGTGGCGCGGATTCTCGATGTACTTTTCGAGGTAGACGCCTGCGTTGTTGAAGGCCTTTTCCGCTTCGAGAGCTGCCTGCTTAAGGCCTGCCTTCAAAGTGATGTCGTTACGTGCGACACGCATCCCTTTGCCACCACCACCGGCGGTCGCTTTGATCAGAACCGGATAGCCAATCTTGTTGGCAATACCAATGGCGGTTTCTTCGTCGGTAATCAGTCCATCACTGCCTGGAACGAGATTCACCTTAGCCGATTTGGCGATTTCTTTGGCAGTGACTTTATCACCCAGCTTCGCCATGGCCTCATGCGGAGGGCCGATAAACTCAATGTTGCAACTGCGGCAGACTTCGGCAAAGTGTTCGTTCTCGGAAAGAAAACCATACCCGGGATGAATCGCCTGGACATTGCCCACTTCTGCCGCACTGATGATGCGATTGATCAGCAGATAGCTGTTCGCCGATTGTGCCGGCCCGATGCAATACGCTTCGTCTGCCAGGCGAATGTAATCCGCGTGACGATCAGCCTCACTGAAAACAGCGACTGTCTGAATCCCCATTTCGCGGCAGGCACGAATGATTCGAAGAGCAATCTCGCCACGGTTGGCTACTAAAATCCGTTGAAACATGGCTGGTCGTGTCCATCAGCAAAAACTTAGGTGTCGAAACCTGATGCGATTACTTCGTTTCGAGTGGCCCTCAGTCGTTCTGACTGAGAACTGCTCTCTGACAACCCGCTCAACACAACGATTCTTGATCGATTCAGCTGACCAATTGAGCCGGGTTGAACTCTCGATATGAAGATAGACCGCGTAAGAGCCAGTTGCCTGAATGCGTCGAAACTTCCGTGTTGCACAGCTGTTCGCTCACAAACAGGCAACGTACTCCGGGCGATCCATCCTGCGGACCGAAACTATGGTCGAACACGGAACAGTGGCTGACCGTATTCCACGGGATCGCCATTCTTCACAAGCACTGCCGCAATTGTGCCGCTGACTTCCGCTGGAATCTGGTTGAAGACCTTCATCGCCTCAATAATGCACACCACAGTTTGCGGGCCCACTGTCGAACCCACATTCACGAAGGCTGGGTCTTCTGGTGTTGGTGACGTATAGAAGGTCCCCACTGTCGGGCTCTTGATATCAATCAGACCGGCTTCCGCAGCAGGTGCTGCTGAAGTGGCAACAGCAGGTGCAGCGGCTGCCGGAGCCGAGGCCACAGGCGCTGCTGGAGCAGGGAGATAGGTGGGGGCTGGAGCCGCCACGGTCACCGTGCTTGAGCCGCGGCGCAGACGAATATGCTCTGGCCCGTTCTTCAAATTGACTTCACTCAGATCATGCTTCTCCATGAGTTCAAATAACTGCTGGAGCTTCTGCAGATCGAACGGCTCGCCGCTCGCTGGTGATGCTTCGGACATCCCGAAAATTCCTCGAAGAGTTAGGACATATCAATAATGAGTGATAAGACCGGACGAATTGCGCCGGAGATCACCTGCCAAAACCCGCTTTACCTTCGTCAATCGTGCCCATCTTCGCAACTCACTCCCCTCTGTTTCACACCTCAGCGATGGCAATTCGGAGGGTTCAAGTGCCAAAACAACACAAGAATAATATACGCATGTATGGTTAAACTGCGGTTTTATCGCCTTGCCTGAAACTCTTCAAAGGATTTCGGCAGGCTCGTTAAAACTTCGTGGCCATCTTTTGTGACCAGTACGTCGTCCTCAATCCGGATTCCGCCCAGTTCCGGGAAGTAGATGCCTGGCTCCACAGTCACAATCTGGCCGACTTTCAGCTCGTCGGTTGAGATCGGGCTGAAGCGAGGATTCTCATGCACATCCAGGCCGATTCCGTGGCCCAGACCATGACCAAAGTATTTTCCATAACCGGCGTCTTCGATGACTTTGCGGGCGGCCGTATCGATTTCCTGACAACTGGCACCGGGCCGGATGAGTGCAATCGCTGCCAGTTGCGCGGCTAGCACCACTCGATAAGCCTTTTCAATCTGTGCTGGAACTTTACCAGTGGCGACCACGCGAGTGATATCACTTTTGTATCCTTTGGGAGTGCTGGCACCCCAGTCGAGCAATACGAAGCCCGCTTCGGAAAGTTGGCTGTTACCTGCCCGTGCGTGGGGTAGGGCAGCTCGAGGCCCCACGGCAATAATGGGATCAAATGCGACCTTGGCAGCACCAAATCGCCGCATCGCATGTTCCAGATCGGCTGCAATCGCCGCTTCGGTCATCTCGGGAACAAAGAGTGACTTCACAACTTCAAACCCGCGCTGAGCCATCTGCACAGCTTCGCGGGTCTCAGCGATCTCGGAGGGATCTTTGATGCAGCGCAGTTGTTCAACCAGATCTGTGGTGGGCACCAGCGTGATTGATTTCAGGCGATTGGCCCAATCCTGGTGGAGTGCGAACGAGACATGCTGAGATTCAAACCCGAGCGACAAACTTCCGCTCGATTTGAAAAACGCCCCCACCAGTTCTGCCATTGGCTTACGGGCAGTTCTTGTTTCGTAGGGTAAACCCGGGCATTCCTGTTCAATTTGTGTCGTAAAGCGACTATCTGTCAGCAGAACCGTCTTTTCAGGGGTCACGACCAGGTAGCTGTCATCACCGGAAAAGCCCGTTAAGTAGGTCACGTTTTTAGGGTTGGTGACCAGCAGTCCGCGCAGACCGGCTTTCTTGATGAGTGACAGCAGTTTGCTGCGACGCAGTGCAGGACGATCAGTCGCCGATTTCTCCGGGGGTTTCCCTGCCATGACTTTCTCGGTAGCTCCTTGATCAATCACGGAACGCTCCTGCTTCTGCCGTTCTGTTGCCATTCACAACGCCTCAATTATTGAACTCGATGATCACATGGCCCCATGCTGAACATAGGGAGTTTTTTAGGCGGTTCATCATTTTGCAGCGAAACCGCGCTAAGCACTATTGGATGGCGACTCTGCTGGATTTGCATAATTTTCGCCTTTCGCTTGTGCAGGGAATTTGTCAGTCGCTGGCTTTGCTCCCATCCACGGCCCCAGACGACCAAAACGTCCGCCATGCAGCATCACCAGATAGGCCGGAACCAGAATTGTTCGCACCACGAAGGTATCGAGCAATACGCCAAAGGCGAGGGCAAAGCCCAACTGTGTCATCCCTTTGAGTGAACCAGCCATCAGCGAGGCAAAGGTTCCTGCCATAATAATGCCGCAACTGGAAATGATACGGCCAGTGCGAGAGAGGGCATGCACCACTCCACCCACAGGCCCATGTTCGTGCTGCTCTTCCTCAATTCGAGTCATGAGAAAGATGTTGTAGTCTTCACCTACGGCAATCAGGATCGTGAACAGGAACATGGGCACCTTCCAGTCGAGTCCTGCAAAATCAGGTTCAATCGCCCAGAAGAATGCATAGGTGAATCCGAGTGTCGCCAGATAACTGAACAGCACCGTGATGACCAGATACAGGCAGATCGCCGGTTGCCTGAGCAGGATGACGAGAATGAGGAAGACTCCCGAAATCACCAGCACATCAATGCGGATCTGATCGCTGTCAGTCACAGTTTTCAGATCGCGAATACTGGCGGTCGAACCGGAAATATAGATCGTCGTGCCATCCTTCAGGATCGCCGGCAGACTTTGTTGAATGAGATGTTCGACCTTGCTCAACTGCTCAATACTGTCTCGGGCAAACGGATCGTTTGTCGTCGTAATGTCGAGCCTCGTCAAATGCCCGTCAAACCCTGGCTCTTTACTCACATAGAATTTTACCGACCGATCGGTCGTGATTTTGCGGCGAGCCACCTGCTTGATCGAATCCAGATCTTCTTCACCACCAAAGGGATGGGAGACACTGCGGATATCGGCCAGTTGTGCATCAGCCAGATGCTTGCGAAGTTCTAGCGTCAGTTCTTTGATGGCATCGATCCCGCCTGGGGTATCTCCTGTTCGTTGAGAGAAGTCGATGTTGTTGTTTCTCAGCAGAACAGTGACCGGCCCAGTCGCACCGGCGGGAAAATGTTCCTGTACAGCCTTGGTCCCCAGCACACTGGGCGAATTCGCCGGGAGATCAGAGAGCAGTCCGTAACTCAGATGCGAGAAGAACAATAGACCCACAATTGCAAAAGGAGTCATCGCGGCAATGCTGACCAGCAGTGTGGTCAGTGGCCTCTCAAGAATGGTGTCGGCCAGTCTGGTCCAGAAGCGGTTGACGCCTAGAGCTTCAGTAAAGGCTTTCAACGGGCTGGCTGCCGGTAACCATCCCGTCGTGCTGGAGGGACGTTCTCTTTTCATTTGCGGCCAGAAAGCCCAGGCGCCCGCAGCACGCAACAACGCGGGTGTGAATGTTAATGACGCCATCAGGACGATAATCAGCCCTGTGGAAATCGCGATGCCAGCTTCGTGGAACTTCACGAACTGAGCAAAGATCATCATGGCAATGCCGCAGATCACGGTCCCGGCACTGGCGGTGATGGCCGCCCCGACTTTACCAAGAGAATTCGCAATCGCATCTTCGTAATTGACTCCTGCATCCAGCTCTTCTTTATAGCGGGCAATCAGGAAGAGGCAGTAATCGACACCGGCACCATAGACCAGCACGGTGACATAAGGCTTGATTTCCTGAAACAGCACCACGAACCGATAATCAGCCAAAAGCCTCAACAGGCACAGCGAAAGCTCGACAGAAACAAACACCGTCAAGAGCGGAATGATTGCCAGGAGTGGCGCCCGGTAGATCGCAATCAGCAGGAAGATCACCAGCACGACGGTTAAAAGCTCTGTCGCCTTCGCGCTGGCATCGGCTGTCACCAACATGTCGCGGCCTACAACAGCGTTACCACTTAAAGAGATATCCAGGCCTAGCGGGACAATTTTCATGAAGTCCCGGCTGGAGAGAAGTTCTTCCACGGCACGAACAATTTTTTTGTTCGCGGCATCCATGAAGTCTTTTGTCAGTTCCACCATCACCAGAGTGGCCTTCTGGTCTTCACTGCGCAAGAGCCTGCCGATCTTTGGGTCTTTGTAGGTACGGATAGCCGTAATCTGCGAATTGCCCAACCCGAGAGGTGCCAGTGGCGCAGCGGGCTTGGCAGGTACAGCGGCCTTCTCGGAAGACCGAGGAACGTTCGCATCGTTTCCTTTGGCCGCAGTCTTGCTGGCGTCGGTCGAGGATTCTTCGGTGGAACCTGACTCAGCAGACTCATCATCAGGTTGACCGACCAGACCACCAAACTGATCGGCAATTTTCAGCAATAGTTCCCGCAGTTCGTTGTCCCGATCCGGGTCATCGGAATCGACCCCATCGTCGACAAACTGCAGATCTCGATCCGTCAGCTCACGATTCTCGCCCACACGGCGGACAACCAGCACGATGGCACTGCGCTGAGTATCTGCCGGGAATGCCTTGGCAAACAGATCCTCAGCCACCCGGCTGGGAAAGTTCGCAGGTAGAAAAGCAAACTCACCGGTGGTGATCACATCATCGAGAGGGGGCGCCACGATCGCCATGGTAATGACGAGTGAGAGCCAACCCGCAATCACCAGGTACCAGCGATGTGTGATCCAATTTCCGAGACTTTGAAACATATCGCCGGTCTCGATCATTAAGCCGAGGTGTGAATCATGTTGATGTGTGACCCGCAGTCGATTCTGAAATTCCGCTCGTACTTAACCTGTTGTCATTCCAACTGTTAGACTGTGCAAACTTTCAGACAATTTCCATCAGTGCAAACGATGAAATTAGCCCTTGTTGAAGTGAGGGTCAATTCACACGGGGAACTAACCAGTCGCTGAAGCGAAAAACGAACCCCGCAATCAGCCGACATTCACTGGGTTTCCACCTTCGCTGCTGCCATCGCTCTCGCCCGGTCGATAAGGGGCAACCGCAGGAGTGGGCAAAGATGTCGGGTTCGGCGAAATCTGTGCAGACGTTCCCGGCATAATCTGTGGCCCGGTCTGGTATTGAGAAAGGATCTGCTGCAGTTTTTCTGCATCCATCACCTCGATCTCCAGCAGCTCTCTCGTGAGGTGATCCATCGCTGCCCGACGAGTCACGAGAATCTCGTGAGCTGTCTCATAGGCCGCATCGATGATGCGCCTGACTTCGAGATCGATCTCCCGAATGGTTTCTTCACTGTGAGCACTCTCAGAAACAGTGGCGGCATTCGCGAGAAAAGCCGAGCGGGATGTATCGCTGTAATGCACGCGTCCCAGTTTGGGGCTCATGCCAAACTCAGTCACCATGCGGCGGGCAAGATCAGTCGCCCGCTGCAGATCATTGGAACCCCCTGTGGAGTTCTCGTTGAATACGATGTCTTCAGCAGCAATACCACCCAGTAATACACAGATCCGGTTCTGAAGTTCGGTCTTGGTAATCAACTGGCGGTCTTCTTCCGGCCTTTGGAGTGTGTACCCCAGAGCTCCCAGACCACGGGGAATGATCGAGACTTTATGGACGGGATCAACATGCGGCAGCGAACAGGCAACCAGTGCATGGCCGATTTCATGCCACGCCACGCGATTCTTCTCTTCCTCGGGCATGATCCGGGTCGATTTTTCCAACCCCGCCACAATCCGCTCGACAGCCTCTTCAAACTCAATATTGGTCACTTTGGGTTTATTGGCGCGTGCCGCCAGAAGTGCGGCTTCATTGACCAGGTTCGCCAGGTCGGCACCAACAAAACCAGGAGTTAGTCGTGCCAGGTATTTCAGGTTGACGTGATCGTCAACTTTGACCTTGCTGGCATGCACTTTAAGTATCGCTTCACGCCCTTTGACATCGGGCCGATCCACCAGCACATGGCGGTCAAATCGACCAGGTCGCATTAAGGCGGGGTCCAGCGTTTCTGGTCGATTGGTGGCACCCATGACGATCACACTCTGATCGGAGGAAAAACCATCCATCTCAACCAGCAGTGCATTCAGTGTCTGCTCGCGCTCGTCGTGTCCGCCGGGCATGCCACTTCCGCGAACTTTGCCGAGCGCATCCAGTTCATCGATAAAGATAATCGCTGGCGATCTTTCACCAGCCTGCTGGAACATGTCGCGAACTCGGGCGGCTCCCACACCGACAAACATTTCGACAAAGTCAGAACCTGACAATCCGTAAAATGGAACACCTGCTTCACCCGCTACGGCTTTTGCCAGCAAGGTTTTACCCGTCCCCGGCGGCCCAACGAGCAGAACTCCGCGAGGAATGCGGCCACCCAGAGCCTGGTACTTCTCGGGTGTCTTCAGAAACTCGACGACTTCACGCAGTTCTTCAACGGCTTCATCGATCCCTGCCACATCCTGAAAGGTGACTCCAATCTCTTCCTGAGCGTAAAGCTTACCCCGGCTCCGGCCAAAGGACATCGCAGCCCCGGGGCCTGCCATTTTCCGGAAGACATACAAAAAGACTGCCAGCAGAATCAGGGGAACTCCCAGATAATAGAGCATCATCTGCCATTCGGGGGGCTCGGCACTGAAGCCGTAGTTGATGCCGTTTTTATCCAGCAATTCAATAATGCTGGTCTGGGCACCATCTCGCATCCCAACGACCGGCACCACAAAGTAAGCCGGAGTCACCCGCTTCGACGAGGTCGCTTCACGACCTTTGTTGCCGGGCTGATCCTGATAGCGAATCGATGTCGGCCCAATTTCCACTTCGAAGACATTCGTGGCAGTCAACGAGCCTTGTTTCAATCGCTGTTTGAAGTCGCTGAATTCGACGGTGGTGCGTTTACCACTGCCACCCAGTGTGAAGACACCAATCGAAATGACAATGGCGATCAGCAGATACCAGACCAGGTTGGAAGAGCCTGGTTTTTCAGCTTTTCGCTTTGTGCCAAGAGGTTTCGCTGGCTCGGTCTTCACAGGATCCGGCTTTACGGGTTCTGATTTCACGATCTCTGACTTCACTGGCGCTGGCGTCGTTGAAGACTGAGTGGGCTGGTTCTCGGAGGATTCTAGTTCCGTCATATCGCTCGAGTACTTTCCGCACAGGTCTGGACAACGGGTCTAGTCAACGGGAACTCCTGGACAACAGGAATCCGGTTGAACGATATTGATTGAGTTCTTCACGACATTGAAAGTTTATGAACTAACCACCAGCCATTTCAGCAGGATGGCAACCATAAACTCGCTCTATGAACTTTAGGGTGCAGCCTGCCAAGGGTCAAACCGAGTCCTTGATTTCGCGTCCTGTGGAGAAATTGCGGGAAGCTTCAAAAATTCTGCCCAAAGCTAACTCGAATCGAGCTTAGCACCCGAACCAGTGGCCCAGGCTCGACAGATTCATCAGCCAGAGGGCAGGGGCTGCTCCAGCCGCTGGATCGGGTGGCGGGAGTGCATCGACGACGGCTTTGATGGCAGTCACAAAGAAGACACCAAAGGCGATACCTTCCAGCAAAGCTCCACCCAGGAAGGCGGTCAAACCAAACTTGGTTTCTTCGGGCTCTTTGTTGTAGAGGAGGATCGCACCAATCAACGGAAAGAAAATCATCAAGAGGCCAATCGCCATACTGGCCCGGAAGGCAGGGGCCAGCATCACACACCAGCCAATAAAGCTGGCCAGGGCAAAACCAGAGGCAGCCCCAAACGCCATAGTGGGCAACATAGGAAATGGCAGGTCTGCGAATGAAGAAGTGACGAGGCCGCCGACAGCTCCCAGAATGCCGCAGACCATAACAACGGCCACCGCATCGACCACACCCTTCGGCTTGGCGACCTCGTCTTCATCGGTCTTTTCTTTAGCAACATACTTGTACTCTTTGGCCCGGCCAATGAGCCCCAATCGATTCTTGTTGAAGTAAGCAAACTGACCATTGGTCCGCATGTTAAACACGGCAGTCCAACTCGCACTCAAACAGGCCAGTACCCAGAAGACGGAAGGAAGGATCAATGAGAAATAGTTCGGTGGCTTGATCTCTTCTTTCGACTTGGCTTCGAACGGATTGGCCGGAGCCACACCACCCGGTTTATCAGCCTTGATCGGATTGTTTTCGACCTGCCACTTGGCGTAGACAATCTGGCCGTTGTTATCCATCGTTTTCGCCAGATCGACCAGTGGTTCAGCCGACAGCCCGATGATCAATCCGAGAAAGATCATCGGGAGGAGATTCGTGAGCAGGAACATCCCTGTCCACGTCCACGAAGCTTTAATTGTCTTGAAGTAACCTGGCAAGAGCTTCCAGAACATCCACCCGGGATAAGAGACCGGCATCGACATGTGAGACATGACGGCTGGCAATAGCGAGGCAATAGGAATCTGCCATGCGAGAAAATAGGCGATTTTAACAGAGAGCGGTAAACCCTCCATCGGCACAATCACAAACCACCCCAACAGGTAAGGAACCGCCAGCAAAGGGAGTGCAAAAGCCAGTTGCCAGGCCACGGCCTGCAAGCCTAAGGAACTGCACAAAAAGAAGTCGAAGTTGATGCGCGGCAGCTTATCTTTCCGCTCCATCGTCGCCTTGATGATTTCGGTATCCAGAAACCAGAACCATCCCGGAATGGCCATGACCGAAACGACGGCAATCAATCCCCAGAAGTATCGAGGGGGTGGCGAAGAAACCCAGAGCAGCATGAAGGCGCTGCCAAACATGATGGTCGACGAAACCAGCAGGTACATCATCGTCCGGAAGGCAAACAGCTTGTATTTGAGCGCAAACTTCCAGCTCTCCGACCAGAGATTTTCGTAAAATTTGTCCGGGTCTGGCCCTTTCATCTGCTTCTTGCGAGCCGTTTCTCCCAAACCACCGGTTGCCAGATCGATCCCACAATTCGGGCATTCGGTCGCTTCAGGATCAACTTCTGTCCCGCATTTGCGACAGATGCTGGCTCCGGAATCTTCCAGATCACTCAAATCGAGATTGGCCAGTCCGTCCTCGCCGGAAGCCGATTTTGACGACTTGGCAGATGCTCCCTTTTTGCTGGCTGTGGCTTTCGAATCGCCCGCGGGGACAGGAATCTTCGATTCACAGTCGGGGCAGCGAATCGCCTTGCCACGGGCCGCATCCGGTGCCGTGACGACTGTCCCACAAGCCTTGCAACGAACTTTCAGCGGCATAAGGTGCTAATCCCTGCAGTACGAATCTCTGCAATAAAGCTGTTGAGCCCGACGCAAGTCATGCTCGTTGAATACCGGGTGATCAGCGGGTGGTAATCAAAGAGTGGAATCACGACGGGATTGGAATTCGAGATTTTGACAATCGAAGTGGGTTCTCATGTGCCAGCAGAGCTTTGTTCACAAGACAACCTTGATTCGAATCTAACGTCTTTCCTGAGGCATTTCATCAGTCTTCATGATCTGAGGCCCAAAAGAGTGATTCATGGCATGAATACAGACCACTCTCTGAACCGTCTGAACTTATTTTTTCCCCTCGTCTGCCGGGCTGAGTTTGGATTTCGGAGCATTCGACAATGTGGGCGCAACGGGTTCAATTGGTGAAGAGGCTTTCTCTATGGGGACGGCCCAGGCGGGAACTTCTCCGAGGCGAATTCCCATTTGCGGGATCAGCAGCACCCAGGTGGCTGCTGTACACAAAACAATCCCCATGAGATTCAACCAGAGGCCATATTTGAGCATCTGACCAATCGGAATCCGCCCGGTTCCAAAAGCGATCGCATTGGGCGGAGTCCCGGCTGGCAGCATGAAGCCGCAGCTTGTGGCAATCGTGGCAGGGATCATGACCAGCCTCGGATCGAGTCCCAAAGCAATCGCAGCTCCAGCAAAGACCGGCAAAACAGCATTCACCGTAGCCACATTGCTGGTGAATTCCGTGAGGAAGATCATCAGCGCACAGATACCCAACACAGTAACAACCGGTGACTGGCCAATGAAAAAGTAGGCAAACAGGTCGCCACTCCAGCGGGAAAGACCAGTAATCCGAAAGCCTTCGGCAATGGCAAATCCACCGCCGAACAACAGCAGAATGCCCCATGGCAATCGATTGGCTGTGGGCCAGTCCATCAGACGTGGCGAACCTCGCTTCACATCCTGCTCACCCGCCGGGACGACAAACAGCAGTACCGCAAAAAGTAGACCCACAGTGGAATCATTGATCCAGTCTTTGTGAGAACTGGCTGGCTTAGCGTCAGCGGTCAGCCAGCTGAGAAAAGCTTCGGCCTGTCCTCCCCAGCCGGGAATGATCAGGTTAGACGAAAGAGGAAGATCAGTTCTTGTTAGCCAGAGGATCGCTGTCAGCGAGAAGACGATGAGAACACGCCATTCGGGGCGGCTCATCGGCCCCAGATCATGCAGCCTCTCGCGAAAAAAATCTCGATTCAAACGAGAAAACCCGGCGGGTGTCGTTAGCTTTCGAGTCAGCACAAACCAGGCCAGACCCAGGAAAACCAATCCAAAGGGCAACCAGGTCGCCATCCACTGACCGGCAGAAATCGGAGGTGCCTGGGGAAACTGTTTCTCCCAGATCCCCACAAACGCCATGTTCGTGGGGGTTCCCACGAGTGTGGCCACCCCGCCAATGCTGGCTGCATAAGCCACACCCAGATAGGTCTGGCAAGAGAGTCTTCCCAGTGCCTGAGTTGTCAGAAAATCTGGCTCTTTCTCATCGAAAGTACACAGCAATTCTTCGAGCGAAGTCATCAAAGCCATCGCAATCGGCAGCATCATCAGTGTGGTGGCGGTATTGCTGATCCACATCGAAATGAGGAATGTCGCCAGCATGAATCCCCAGACAATCCCATGCGGGCTGGTCCCCGTCGCTTTGACGACATGCAAGGCCACCCGGCGATGCAGGCCCCAGCGTTCAATCGCCAAGGCAATAATGAAGCCACCCAGATAGAGCATTGAGCTGTCGGTCAGATAGGTGCCGGCCACATTCTTGGCTGAGTCTATCCCTAGCAGCGGGAAGGCAATCAGCGGCACCAGACTGGTCACAGCCATAGGCACGCATTGCGTGGCCCACCAGACAGCCATCAGCACGACGACTGCAGCCAGCCTTTGGGCGGCATGTGGCAAGTCAGCAGGGCCGGGAACGACCAGCACCACTAAGCCAAGCAGAGGGCCCAGCCATAAACCCAATCGACCGGCCCAGCCGCTATCAATTTCATCCCCTTCCGCCATTCGGGACTCTCCACGCTGCCTGTCATGCTGATGTTTAGGTTCAGGATTCTTGCGTTAGAAATGAGGATTTTCAGGCACGCAGGGCTCTTCCAGTCAATTGCAGGAACAAGCGTTCGAGATTCTGCTGTCTCGATTCCACCCGGTCGATCACGATCGATTCGGCATGGAACGCCTGCGAGAGCTGATGCAATCGATCAGGCCATTCGGTAAAGCTGGTTTCAATCAATACGGTGGGTAAAGACTCGACATTTTCGCCGACAGACACTTTGACGCCTGTAGCTTCAGGATCCACACGCTGGGCAATGTGCTGCAACCGGGCTGAGAATGACGAACTGGGGTCATGGCCAGCACCCACCGAATCGACGCTGTTGGCAGGCCGGACATGGAGCACCAGTTGCGTGGGGACTGATCCTAAAAGCTGATCGAGAACACCGCATTCCAGAACCACGCCATGATCGATAATCGCCACACGCCGGCATAGTGCTTCGACCTCTTCCATGTAGTGGCTGACATAAATGATGGATGTCCCATCTCGTGCCAGTTGCCGGACAGATTCCAGCAGGTGAGCCCGGGATTGCGGATCGACACCCACTGTCGGTTCATCGAGAATGACCAGACGAGGTTTATGAACCAGCGTAATTGCCAGGTTGAGCCGGCGCTGCATACCGCCTGAATAATTGGCAGCAATCCGGTGAGCTGCATCTTCCAGCCCCACGAGTTCGAGCAGTTCATCGGTCCGCTGGGAAAGAGCTGCCCCTTTCAGACCGTACAATCCACCGAAGAAGCGAATGTTTTCGATCGCTGAAAGCTCCGGGTACAGAGCGAGTTGCTGAGGCGCCAGACCCAGTTGCCGCTTCCATTTTTCGGGATGCTTCCAGGCGGGTTCTCCTTCCAGTAGAACCTCACCGGCGTCCGGGGCCATCAATCCCGCCAGCATCCGGATGGTGGTTGATTTTCCGGCTCCGTTGGGCCCCAGCAAACCAAACGCTTCTCCATGCATGATCGAGAAGCTGACATTCTTGACGGCCTGATGAGAACCGAATGTTTTTTTCAGTCCCCGGGCTTCCAGAAAGGGAGTGGACAAGGGAATTCCTTCGAGAGTCGGTCAGCAGGATGTCAGTCGTCTGGTTGAGCGATGATGGACTGGTTGCCGTCATCAATGACCGAACCAGCAGAAACCCACCAAAGGGCGGATCTGCAGCGTAACACAAGCCGGGGGGCCGGTCACAACTAGGGATCTGGTAGATTCGTCGAAATCACGAAGGAATCAGGAGCAGATGCGCGATTGCTCCGGTGCCGGCCGCTGCGATCCCCACGCGAAGATTGTCATTGCGTAACGATGGAAAAGATTCCACCAGACCTGCGGTCAGGCTGGCCAGAAAGCTCACACCCAGTGCCAGGCGAAAATCTATTCCGGGCCGGAATTCTCCCCAGAACATGATGGCACCAGCCAGAGTCCCCATCGCGATAAAGGCCCACAGGCCCACCCACGATTTGCAGCCATTCCACGGCAATTTGCGCTCGCCGAACTTGAGCCCGAGGAGTGTGGCCGATCCATCCCCAAACGCCAGAATCGCCAGTGTCATCATGCCGATCTCTTCCCGACCAGGGAAGAGCCATAATGTCGCCAGAACCACCACGGCATACGCGAGGACGGCGTCGTAACCGTGATCTTCACCGGGACGGGCAATTCTCGAGAACCACCTCAGCATGATCGTTGCCGTCGATAAAGTCAGACCAAGCACTACACTCCATACAATCCAACCCCACGGGTCGGTATGGGGAATCACCCACAATAGCAGGGGTAGCAGTCCCGGTGTCATGTGCCATAGCCGGCGGCGGAATTCCTGCGTACTCAGGCTGCGATGGCAGAAAATGGGGACGTACGGATCAACAGGGCTGGTGAGATCTGTCCTCGGAATGATGGCAAGTGTCTCATTGGAGAGACGGTCGGGAATGGCGACATGCCAGTGAATTTTACGCTGTGGACTTTCTTCATGCAGCGCGGGCTGGAAATGAAAGGCCTTCCGCCGAGGTTGGGGGAGATCGATCGCTGGTGCCGGTTTTTCCGAGGTCTGGGTACCCATGGGTTGCCTAACTGCGGATTCAAGTTCCGCATCAATGTCTAATGACTCACTGATGACCCGGCTCCATCCCGACTCGTCAAACTTCCATTTCTCGCGGCAAAATTGCGAACGGACTCATCTCCCGAGTTCCAACAACGTCTTATCGGCAATCACTCACAGTGAACTGTGATGCTTCTGCACCGATCACGATGCCTGACGTACTGCCCAGTCAGACCATCATCCGTCATTGCCGACAGAGAAGACGTTGTCGTACGACTCGAATCGTTCCAGAGATGTTCGAAATCACTGACCAGACCGAACCCATCTGAGAGCAAAAGCTGAGAGCGAAAAACATGCCAGCGACATGAGTTCTGCCATAACAATCCTGGGTTGAAAATGAAGAGGGCTAATGCTGAAGGCATGCATTGGGTCAACAACGCGGGGATGGCTGCAGGAAAAATGTTCGTGGCATGAGGCTTCGTGATGCTGTCTGAATTATCGCCCGGCTACCACCGGCGATCGTTCACCGGCCAGCCGACCGACAAACCACTCGACGCTCGGCAGATACGGGGTTCTACCTGTGCTTCGGCCTCTAATGACTGCAGACCACAGCAGGCATTTCCATAGTGTATGTGTAAATAGTCAAATACAATGACAACTTGAATCTATAAGTGTTTTTGAGTGCTGTAAGAACAGGGTGGCGTTCTGTGTTTTCCTGGTTTTCAGGGTTCGGAAGCACTTTGCGTGCAGAATCTACAGCGTGTGAATAGTCAAGCTCCTTGCCAAAGATCTTCGCAAGAGCATATACTGATATGTCTCGTCTCGGGCCTTTTTTCCGTTTTTCACTTCTTCTCAAGGAGGCCATCCTCATGGCACAAGTTTCTGGCGGTTCCACCCGTCGCTCTGGATTTACTCTGATTGAACTCCTGGTGGTGATTGCGATCATCGCCATCCTGATTGCACTGCTGTTGCCGGCAGTTCAGCAGGCACGGGAAGCGGCCCGCCGCACCCAGTGCAAAAACAATCTCAAGCAGGTGGGGTTGGCGATGCACAACTACCACGACACCCACAACACGTTCCCACCGGGGAATATTCGTGGAGCCCTCAACGTTGGTCACGGACCGACCGCCTGGGTACACATCCTGCCTTATGTTGATCAGGCTCCGCAGTACAACAGAGTCAACTTTTCGACTCCAGGCACATGGTGGGGCGGAACAGCTGGACCACCCGTTGGCGGCCCGCACGGCGCGACGTGGAATGGTTTTATTGTCAACGGATTCATCTGTCCTTCGTCACCACTTGTTTCGAGAAACTCCTACAATGGCGGCCAGAACGTCTGGCAACGTGCCAGCTACACGCTGATTGAAGGTGCTGTTGGTCTGAATGAAGTCGCAAACAACGGCAATGGAATTCGGTCAAACGGAGGTATGTTTACCCGCGACCGAAATTTCAACTTCCGCGACATGACCGATGGCAGCTCGAATATTGTGATGGTGGCTGAGCAGTCGAATTGGGGGCGAGATGCTGCCAATACCAACAATGTCGAGTATCGATCCGATGGTGGTGACTCTGTCTGGATGGGGACAGATTATGGAAACCGTTGTTTTAACACGACCACTGTGCGGTATGCGATCAACACTCGCAGTAATGCTCTG
The DNA here is from genome assembly GCF_000092105.1 of Planctopirus limnophila DSM 3776. Lineage (NCBI taxonomy): Bacteria > Pseudomonadati > Planctomycetota > Planctomycetia > Planctomycetales > Planctomycetaceae > Planctopirus > Planctopirus limnophila. The sequence goes on from NC_014148.1 coordinate 96,607, forward strand.
AGTGGTTCAGGATCACAGAGTTGCAATACACCGATCCAGTCGGCCCATACCGGCGGAGCCCATGTGCTCATCGGTGATGGGACCGTTAAGTTCCTGTCCGAAAATATGAACTTCGACACGCTCCGGTTCTTGGCAGATCGTGCTGATGGCAACGTAGTCGGTGAGTTCTAATCGCCGCCGCAACGGCATGAACATCGGGGGCTGCCAGTACTGCTGGTGGCCCCTCTTCTTTCCAACTTTGTTGATCTCATTCGATGAGCAAAGCTCCATTGACTCTTCCATTTCCGAGGATGAACAGCATGTTCCGCTCGATGTTTGTCGCCTTTGTCTGCAGTGCTTTGTTGATGAATGCCGGGTGTGGTTCCGCCGATCGCGGACCGCAGGCCCAACTGACAGGCAAAGTCACTTTCAGTGGTCAGCCAGTTCCCGAAGGTGTTGTGCAGCTATCCAAAGTGGGTGGCGGGGCAGGGGCCTCGGCGAACATCTCGGCTGACGGCAGCTTTTCCGTCGTGCTGGTCGATCCACTCCCGCCGGGTGAATATCTGGTGCTGATTGTGCCACCCACGATCGAAGACAACTCGAACCCCAACAGCCCCCCTGTGCAGAAGCCCAAAGAGATGGAACAGATTCCACCGCGCTACGGCAATGCCAAGACCAGCCCACTCAAGGTCACTCTCAAGGAAGGGGCGAACACCGCAGATTTTGCCCTCGAACCTGAGAAGAAGTAATACGGATTCCAATAATCAACTACGCTCGTTGATATGGGGTGGCTGGGGTTGAGTCTTCGAACCCCCAGCAATCTTCATAACCAACTGGGGGTTCGCGAAGACGCTCAACCCCAGCCACCCGCCGTCATCTGGTCCATAGAGTTCATCCGCACAATTGCCGCTGAAGATATGCTTCACGACTTGAGCGCCTATTGATCATAGACAACTCGAGTGCAATGACCTGGGGGCAAACGAGGACGTTTGACCCCAGCCACCCGTCGCTAACCCACCGTTCATGCTGGTTAGCGCTGGGGGTTCGAAGACTCAACCCCAGCCACCCGTCGTCATCTTTTTGACCGTCATTCAAACACAAACTCAATATCGGCGACTTCATAGGCACTGAGTGCCACGCGGGATTCATTTCCCGTTGTTTTCAACCACGCGGCATGGGCTCCACCAAGTGTCAACTTGTGAGCCCCGGCCAGTGGTGCATACCAGACCATCGAAAAGGTCTTGGCCTGCCCCTCGGTCTCCATCAGCCGCACCCGGCACGACTTCTTCGATACGGTTGCCTTCGCTGCTCTATCGACGCTTTCAGTGTCTGAAGGATCGGCTGGAGCTTCGATGGGCCAGTCGGTCATCCCCGCTTCCCACGACAGAATGCTCACTTGTTTGGCTGGGCATTGGACGAAGAAAGACGTCTCGCCTGTTGCGGGCCTGGTGACGTTTTCCAGCCGCACGAGAGGAACCATCGCCTCGTGCGCGAGCCGTGCGGGATGCGGATCATCAATGGCAATGGTCCAGCGGAAGCGGCGGGAAGTTTCGCCCGAAACGACCATGAGGCCATCGAGCATGCGGGGGCCCGTTTTGCGAAAGTAAGGTCGGCCATGCGGCAAAATCGTCGCCCGCAGGGAACCATCACAGATTTCGACAAACTCGGGAGCTTCAAACCGTTCGCTCCCCGCCACATGGACGCTTCCCAGCACCGAGCGGGATATGGCCGCCATCTCGCTGCCGAACGCAAAGCGGGCGCCGATGTAGTTGTTCCAGGGGTCGCCATCGAAGGCCGCCAGTTCGAGAAACTGCAGATCGATCTCCACCTTCAGTGAACCGGCACGAATCGTGACATCGAGTTTGTAGTAGCAGATGCGTTCCCCTTTGGCCTGATCAATGAGGTCTCCCAGTGATCGAACCGTGAGGGAATGACTCGTCAGGGCGATAATCGATAACTCACCAGCGCGCATCTCCGAGTAAGCCGTCTTGATCACTTCGTCGTCAGGATCTGGCCCGAGGCGAATGGCCCGTTCACGCGGAAAGCGGCGGGCCAGCTGCAGGCTCAGTCGGTTCTCGCGCTGCTCATGCCGACGAATCCGGGCGATCCCTCCTGTTTGTGGGTGAAAAACGACCTCGAAGAGATCGTTTGAGAGGACACCTTCGGTAAATTTGACGACAGGCTTGCTCTTGCGTGCGGGACTTTTGCCATTTGGAGTGTTTTGGGCGAGCCAGAGATAGCCGCACGGTGGAATGGTGGGGAAGGTCCCATCTTCCATCTCTTCGGGAACTGGGCGTGCCCAGGGAAGCGGATTGATCAATAAAGTTCCCGCAGGACTTGCGGCAGCCTCGTGATTTTGAATTTTTGACCCGAGCAGATTCGCGAACTGCTGGGCGGTCTGCTGCAGTGCGGTTTCTGCCGACCACTCCTCGTCGGCATTTGCGGCATGATCCGTGGTCGCACGATTGTCACTGGCACCAATCACGCGGAAGTGGGCGAGAAGTTCATCTTCCCAGCGTTGACCCCCACTTTTGATCCCCTGCACAGGCTGTTGGCGGTTTTCACTTGGAGAAAGCAGTGCACGCTGCACTTCGCAGAACTGCCAGGCTGCCTGTTGACCTTGCAGCTTCCAGGCACTCGCGACTCTCGAAATGGCGTTTTTCTCGCGAGCGGCGACTGCATAAACCAAGCTCGACGAAAGATATTCGCCCGCGTGGTATTGCCGCACATGGTCGGGGTATTCCACGCGCTCGAGAAATTCTTTGCAGGTGACAAACTTGCCCAGGACGGGGGCAAAAGTGGCAGCGCGCTGAAGATCATGAAACCAGGGAGTCGCGACTTCGGGCCAGCGAGCAAAACCGAGAGCCGGGTTTCCATCGCTATCAAGAGCCTCTCCCAGTCGGGTTGCCAGCCTCAAAAAAGTCCCTGCGGATTGTGCCGGGAGTGGAATTCGTGAGAAAGCCGTTACCGCCTCGCCACTGGTACCTTCCCAACGGAAGCTGCTGAACTCTTCATCCGGGTAGGTTCCTTCATCGAGCAGCAGATGTAACGCTCCCGCATAACCCGTCTGTGAGAGGAGACCGGGAAGTTGCGACACCAGCCCAAAGAGCCGCCGGGCAAACACCCGGGGAACTATTCCCAGTTGAGTTTTTGCGAGTAGATGGCCTTGTTGAAAGTTTCTGATCCACATCTGTGGCGAAATTAGCGGCGTACAAAGTTCGATAGCCTCTCCACCGAGAACATCGACAGCACCCTGGGCCAATAACTCCTTCAGAGTGGTGGTGGGAGCAGTGTTTGAGGGTGCTGTGAGTTCCTGAGGTGCCGCAAGTGGCAATTGTTCGTCAGCCAGCTTCAGCAGTGGAGAGGTTTCGAGTGAACCCGCCAGAAAGTTGACGGCTGGCTGGTTTCCTAAAGGTTCGTTGACCGGCCATGTGAAGCCGTTCAGAGCCGCTTTCAGCCGGGGCATATCGAGCTCGGAAGGTGCCAGGCACAAGTCGAAGAGCGAGATTTCGCCGGGGTAGAATCGCTCGCGTGTTTCGAGCAGGTTTTCGTAGGCAGTGGCCAGTTGCTGTCGGCATGGCAAGAACTCACCAGCAGCCAGCGAGCGGGCTGCTCCCACAGTTCGCTGTTGCAGAATGATTTCATCCAGACTGCTAAAGTGCCGCATCTGTCGGGAGAGGAGTTCCAACTGCAGAACTGTGGTTCCGAAGGCCAGAAAATCGTCGATCGAGGTTTTGGCTTCCGGCTGAAAGAACAGGCTCGGCTGGGCTGAATCGTCGGCATCGGATTCGAGCCACGCCTGGAGCTGCTGCAGATTGTCTTCTCGCCGGGCGACTGTTTTCAGTAAGCCAGCCCCCGCTTGCTCCAATCGCTCATGCCAGTCGTAAGGAAACCAGTCTTCGGAGGGTTGAGGAAGAATCAGCAGCTGCCCGGGTGCGGGTTCGGGAGGAGCATCAGCACGGTACCACTGAGGAATTCGACCAGCTGTCGCCAATAGAGCCGGATGCCAGGCGATGGCAAAAGCTTCCAGCAGGCTTCCTGCGGCCTCTTCTCCCAGATCCTGTGGAAAGTCTTCGAGGCTATGCGATGGAATCAGCACATAAACTTCAGAGCAGGTTTTCGTCATACCAGGAGGTTTCTACAGGCTGTTTGACTGACCGAAGCGGATTGATCTTATAGATCAGGAACGTCTTCGGGCTTGATCGAGTCGAATCACATCAGCCACATTGCTGGCGTTAGCGGGCGAGATCAAGCCACAAGGCGACAATTCACCAGACGTGTGAATCTACTGGCGGCAAAATCAAAACCTGCTGCTTGCATAACCGCTGAATTCGCTTGAACCTGCGTGTTCGCTCAAATCTTTGTCCCAGAAGAGTGGCCGTCCGGCGGAATTTCACTCGATACGATGTTCGCATCTCCCGGTCGATATTCGAAAACTTTTGGAACCTGGAATGCGGAGAACGAGTCCAAATAACAGGGAATCCTGATGCGTTACGGGCAGGTTCATGCAGGATGCCACACACATCCTTTGAACGATAAAACGGAACATCAGTTCACTCGGGTTTGTGAAAAATGGCTGTTTCTATCACCTAACTCTCGGGACTGTCGCTACTTATTGACTTTTCTCGGGTCGTGGCTGTAGTCTGAATACTTGATTGTTTATTCGTAATTTCCTTGCGTGTTTTTCAATTCTGACCCAGCGAATTCTCGCGAACGCCTCTCTTTTGAGCATATTCTTGCAGAACGTGACAATTGCCCACAACTTTCCCGACGCATTTGAATTCGGTTTTTCGACTGGTATGCCGGCTCTGGTTAAGTCCCAGCCGGCGCCCAAAAACTGCATTTGATTCACGATGTTCAAAGCGATCTCTGTGGATGGAAAGTCGTGGCAAAATGAAAGTCACAGGAATGAAATGACGGTTTCCTGAGAGAGTGGTAGTCTATCTGTCTGGTCAGAAACCCAGCGAAAAGCTGAAATTCAACGTAATGTAGTGGTGCGATAGAAAGAGATGATTGAGTCTGGTCGGTTGGGTGAACCAGTTGCCCGGGATATTCGGTTTGAAAAGATCGTGATGCAGGAAGGGTGACTTCCCGCTTCGCGGCGAGACATACGCAATCTGTGAAATACGCAATCAGTCCACACGCTGAAACAACGCCTTGATGAACGGACAAGAGGGGTTTTCGTTATGGCCGAATTGAAATCTGCCTGGGGGATCGAGATTGGACAGGCTGGTCTCAAGGCCATCAAGCTGCGCTATGCCGAGGCCTCGAATCAGGTCTTTGCTGTCGCGTTTGATTATGTGCCGCATCCCAAACTGTTGAGCCAGCCCGATGCAGATCCGGATGAACTGATTTCCGAAGCTCTCAAAACCTTTTTGAGCCGCAATCAGATTCAGGGAGATCTGCTGGGAATTTCGCTCCCGGGATCAAAATCGCTGCTGAAATTCATTCAATTGCCACCTGTCGAAGAATCGAAGGTGGCCGAGATTGTGCGCTATGAAGCCCGCCAGCAGATTCCTTTCCCACTGGAAGATGTGATCTGGGATTTCCAGCCCATGGGATCATCTTCCGTCGAAGGTGGATTCATGCTGGATGCCGAAGTCGGCCTCTTCGCCATGAAGCGGGACGACATTGAACACCAGATGTATCCGTTCAATCAGCGGAAGCTGGAACTGGAACTGGTGCAGATCGCACCTTTGGCCGTCTACAACTTTCTCTGGTTCGACCGGCTGGGACAGCGGAAAGACCCTGAGCAATCGCTGAATACACTGGCCGATGACCAGTATGTCGTTGCGCTTGATATGGGCTGCGACCAGACGACATTGATCGTCACTAATGGCAAGAAGATCTGGACGCGTAACGTGCCGATTGGTGGCAATCATTTTACGCGGGCATTGACGCGGGAAATGAAGCTCACGTTTGCCAAGGCGGAACATCTCAAATGCAATGCCACAAAATCGCCTGATCCCAAGGCTGTCTTTCAGGCCATGCGGCCTGTCTTCAACGACTATGTGAATGAGATCCAGCGATCGATTGGCTTCTTCTCGAGTGTCAATCGCTCGGCTCAAATCACGAAACTGGTCGGTCTGGGAAATGGCTTCAAACTGGCTGGTCTGGCCAAGTTTCTCCAGCAGAACCTCAACTACGAAGTCGAGAAGATCGACACGTTCCCGAGTTCCGTGGGCGACAGTGTCCTGACAGCGCCACTGTTCCATGACAACATTCTGACGTTCACTGGCCCCTATGGACTGGCCCTCCAGCTTCTCGGGCAGACGCAGATTCATACTTCTCTGTTGCCACCCGAAATTGTGGTGGCCAGGAAGATTCGCCGCAAAAAGCCGTGGGCAGTCGCTACCGCCGCCGTGCTGCTCTTCGGACTGGCCACATCGGTGGCGGGTTATGGCAGCGTCGCCCAATCGGTGAGTAAGAGCCGCTTTGGTAATGCTGAAACTCAGGCCGATGAAGTTGCCAAATACGCCTCCAAACTCGACAGCGATTACAAGGCTCAGGAAGGGCGTAATGCGGCCGCCAAAGAGCGCGGGGAGAAACTGGTCAAAGCCCTCGATTCCCGTGCCAACTGGCTGGAACTCTACAAGGCGATTGATGAGAGCCTGCCCCGCGATGAAAGTGCCGAACAACTCGATGAGACTCGCATCGAACTGATGAATCGCATTTCACTGAAGTCGGTGACATCCAAGAAATACGATGACCTGGCAACCTGGTACAACGATAACGCTCAATTAGCGAAGGTCTCACCTCAATACTTTTCAGCCTTCGATAAAGCTGAGGCACGCAAGACCGGGCCCACCGGCCCAGGCTATGTCTTCACTCTGCACGGGGTGCATTTCCACCATGCTCCGGAAGATCCTGTCAAAGGCCAGGGAACAGGGTATGTCGTGAATACTCTGCTCAAAAATCTGCAGAGCTTTAAGGTGACTCGCAAAGACTCGGTCACTGGTCAGGTGATTGAGACACCTGTTGGTCAACTTGGGATCAGTTACGCGACCGTCAAAGCGGATCCATTTGTGCTCATCGATTACTACCCGATGGGTCGTCCCGATATGGCCAGTGCGAGCAGTGCGGCTCGCGGCCTGAGGCCTGGCTTCCAGCCTGGTTTCAATCCCGGCGGCTCAGGTGCTGAGTCGAGCTATTCCCCGCCGACACCTGGTGGAATTTCCAGTCCGGGAATTCCCAGTCCTGGCATTCCCGGGACAGGAACAGGCCGTGTGATCGATACCCAGTTGCCACCTGAGCAGGTCAATACGCCTCGTAAGATTCATATGACGAACTTTGTCGTGCAGTTTGTCTGGAAGCCGACTCCGGAAAAAGATCGACCTAAAGAAGATCCAGCCCTTCCGCCAGTCGATCCCGCTGCAGCACCGCAGGATGGCCAGGCAGCACCAGTTGCCACACCACAGACACCACCCGCAGTTTAACTTGAACACAAATTGAAACTGGCTATCGAATAGAACGAATTGCCTGAACGCGGATTGATCGAACAAAGAACATCGCCAAGTCACTTCTTGTGACCATGAATAGTGCGGAGATCGTTATGGAAAAACTGGAACCCATCATTCGCAATCGCTTCTGGATCCTCAGTGGACTGGTCGTGATTTTGAGTCTCGCTGGCTGGTGGATGGCTTCGTCTTCACTGGCGACGACGATTGATACACGGACAAAAGAAATCAAAGCTGCTGAGGACAAGATCCCCAAGGGAAATGTACCCAGTGCGGATTACTCGAACAAACTCTCGACAATCAACACGTATCAGGAGCGGCAGGTCGAACTTGCGCGGACGATGCTCTGGGATCAACAGCGGGCCAAAATGGCATGGCCCAAAAATATTCAGCCCTATGCTGATGAAGCGGGTTATCGCGGCGAGTTCGCACCTCTCGCCCGGGATATCTATCGCACCAGTTCACCATCAGATATTGCCTCCGTCTGGCAAAAGGTTCGCCCTTTCAATGCTCAGACTGGTGAAGGCGTCGTCGTCTTTCCACTGCAGGCGATGCCGGTGAAATACTGGCGTGATCTCCCTCCAACCTCCAAGGAAATGTGGGATGCTCAGGAAGACCTCTGGCTCCTCGATTCTCTCCTGAGCACGATTACTCAACTCAATGGGGGTGAAACCACTAACAATCGGCTGGATGCTTCCATTCATCAGATTCTGAAACTCCAGTTGATGGGTGGTAAGCGTGGTGAGCCCATCGATGCCCCTGCCGCTGGTGGCGATCCATCAGGAGGTGGTGGAGAAGGTTATTCCCCACCTATGGCAAGTGGTGGCGATGCTTTTTCCAGTGGCGGTGGTGGGCGTGGTGGCAAGATTGCCCCACCAGCCAGTGCCGATTTCCCCATTAAGGAAGAGTTTGGCTCAGCCGGTGGCGAAGGGGGCCTGAATGGCAGCTCATCTTCGGCTGATTCATTTGCTGCCGATCCCTCCGCGCTGGGTGATGGGGCTCCGCAAATGGCAGCCGCTCGACGTTACATTGATGACGACGAAGGTGCACCATTTCGCACGCGAGGATTTTATCTCTCCGTGCTGATGGATCACCGCCGCATTCCCGATTTCATCGCGGAGTTGACAAGTAACGAACGCTCGGTCTGGCCGGTGGAAGTCGTTCGTGTGCAGATGATTCGCAAGAATGAGGATGGCAACTTTGCCCGCGGCGGGGCCTCAGGCATGCCGAATTATGGCGCAGAAGCCGGGAGTTTTGGCGGCTCTTCGCCTACGTTTGGAACAGCATCGGAAGGGTTTACCGGCGGAGGAGCGAACAGTGTTCCTCCGGAATTCCTGACACAATCCCAGGGCATCAATCCACAGGATGCCAACAATCCGATGCTGATGAACAAGATTCAGGCGGCGAATGCAGCTCTGCAAACGGCACTGACTGATCCGAATATCGCCGAAGTTGTGATTGCCGGTTATTTCACGCTTTACAATCCGCCCCAGACAGCGCCAGAGGCAGCAGCAGCGACATCGGCAGATTCCACAGCAGCACCAGCGACACCAGCAGCACCAGCAACTTCTGAAACACCAGCAGGTACCGAACCGACCACGCCGGAAATGACGAACCCAGCACCGGCGGAAAATCCCCCGGTGGATGGTGCCACACCGGCTGCACCCGCAGCACCTGTTAATCCCGCGCCGACAGATCCAGCAGCGACTCCGCCTGCGAACACTCCCCCGGCAGCACCAACAGCTCCAGCAACGACACCAGCAGCACCAGCTGGTGAACCGGCTGCGCCAACTGGTGAAGCAGCGCCGGCTACTCCACCAGCCGGTGGAACTTAAGCCTGTCCCTCAGTTCGTTTTTGAACTTTGATAGAACATCGCCAGCAACTATCGAGCAGACAACTTTTCAGCGAACATTGTTTTGAAGATCAAGGGGATATCCCATGGCAGGTATCAAAGGTTTGAATTTCAAATCGCTGCTGGTCGATCATGGCGAGAAAATCGTACTGGCCGGTATTGGCCTGCTGGTGCTGGGTGTGTGGGGAACCACCTCCTGGAGCCGGACAGAGAAATCGCCGGATGAGATCATCAAGAAGGCCACCAATTCGAAAACGAATATCGATGCGGGTGTGTGGCCTGTGGAGAAAGCCAACGAGTTTGCGATTGTGGCTTACCAGGATCGTGCCTCTCAGCTGTTGAAGCCGATGGAGTCGGTCGCCGCTTACGAGTTTTCGACACCTCTCTACCATCCGCTTTATCGCAAGCAGGAGCAGATTAAGGAACCAGAATGGTTGCCTGTGGCCGACCTGATTGCCGATGCCGGGACAGCGATCATCGCGATTAACAAAGGCCTCGATGTCACTCTCGCGGAAACAGAAACCGGGGATTTGACCAAGGCCAGTGAAGAAGAAGTCAACACGGAATTCGCGATTCGTTCTGGCGTCGGCGGAACAGCAGCCGGCGGCCCGGGTGCATCGGGCGCGGAAACTCCTGTCGGCAGCTACAGTCCGCCACCCGTTTCCGAATCGACCTTTGGCAGTTCGTCTCCATATGGTTTGGATGGCAGCGTCGGCGGCACAGTTTCGAGCGTCGAAGCTCGCGGCGTGCGCTATGTCGCTGTGCGCGGCATTGTTCCTTTGCAGCAGCAGGTGGCCAAGCTTCAGAAAGCACTGAACCTGCAGAGCCTCACGGAAGCCGAGCAGTATCTTGAACTCCTCGACTTCAAGCTGGAACGTCAGGAGGCCGTCGCTGGCGACAACCCGTGGGTCGGGAAGTGGGAAGCGGTCGATATGGTGGCCGACTCACAGATTCTGGCGGAATCGCCCAACTTCGATATTGATCCCTTCGATGCCCGCATCTCAGATGCGACGATCACCGCCCCACTCCCGTTGAGGCTGATGGGGTACTGGGGCGAACATGCGACACATCCGAAAGTCCGAAATTTCACTTTAAGCCCGGAAGAGCGTGCCAAGCAGGAGCGATTCCTCGATAAGGTTGTCGAAACTGCGACAAAAGAGCGGGCCCTGCTGGAACAATCCCAGAAGCCACAAAGGCGCGGGTTTGCCGTCGTGCAGCGGGATTTGCGAGCCTTGCAAGGGGCGATTATGTCGTCGAGCAGTTCTGACCAGATTCTGGGAACAATGTCGACGATGATGGCAGTGCCTGGCAGCCCTGCGATGACATCTCAACAGCTCAAAAAGATGCTCGACACGGCGGGTGGCCGGTTGCTGCTGTTCCGATATCTGGACCTGCAGGTGAAGCCGGGCCGCGCCTATCGCTACCGCGTGAAGCTGCTCTTTACGAATCCGAACTACAATCTGCCAATTGAACAGATCGTGGATCCTTCGGTCGCTGCGGGAGCCGAGCGGGAATCACCCTGGAGCACGATTTCGAATCCAGCAGTGGTTCCTGGGGATGTCAAATACTTCCTGGCTGGAAGTGAACGTGATCCCGTCCGCGACGTGACCCGCTCGATTCGTAAAGCCGTGGCCAATATGAGTGTCTACCAGTGGGATGCCAAACTCGGATCACTCCTGAATTCCACGCTCGATCTCACCTCGGTCGGCCAGGTCATCAAAGAGACCAAGAAGGTGAAGAGGGCCGATCTGGGGAATGGCACGTATGAAGATGCCGACATCGTGATCGGCACCACAGACCTGCTGCTGGACGTCGCCGCGGATGTCGAAGTCAACGTGACCTTACAGTCCAAGCTGCCTGTCCACATGGCTGAACTGGGACTGACTCCCGTCAGTGGCAAACTCAATTTTGGCTTGCTGCCTGAAGCTGTCGTTGTCAATGAAGCGGGTCAAATGGAATTTATTGATTCCAAGACCAACCAGAAACAGGAAGACGAGCTGAAGCGCAGGTATGAGGGCGAGAAAAAAGAGTATGAGAAATTCAAGCCGCCCGAAGTAGCTGACCCACTTCTGGGCCCGGGTGGTGGCGAGGAGAGTAGTTATGTTCCGCCAGGTATGGGAGATCCGACGGCGCGAAAAGTGAGTTCCAAGAAGATTCGCACGAATCGCAAGGGCCAGCCGGGCATGGGATCGAGCCCACCCGCCCCATGAACACACACAGTGTGACTCGCGATTATAAATCCTAGATGAATAAAGACCTTATGGCCCGGCTCATGGTGTAGATCCCATGAGCTGGGCCAATTTTCTGGATAGGTTGAACCGGCGTATCCCTGCCTGGTCCATGAACTTCCCGATCTCTCCGGGAATGCGGATCGGTAACACTTGGAGCGGGGGCGTTCCGTTCGTTATGCTCTGGAACAACGAATTTCCCGGCTGGTGCTGATTCTGAACTTACTGATCGGGAAATTGATGATCTGCGGGGATGCGACTTCGCCTTTGAGGTGCCAGTTCTCTTCGCAGTCACTCCACAATATTCCCTTACTTCCTTTGCGTCTGGAAAGTCCTCCGCCATGTACGATGTCACGCTGATTCCCGGAGATGGTGTCGGTCCCGAAATCGCAGAAGCCACGCGTCGCTGTGTGGAATCCACCGGCGTCAAAATCAATTGGGACGTCCAGGAATGTGGCATTGAAGTGATCGAAAAGGTCGGCAAGGTTCCCGAATCGGTACTGACTTCGATCCGCAAAAACAAAGTGGCTCTCAAAGCACCGATCACCACACCCATCGGCAAAGGCTTCCGCAGTGTCAACGTCTTCCTGCGACAGGAACTTGGCCTTTACGCCTGCGTACGCCCCTGTAAGACCTATAAGGGCGTTCGCAGCTACTTCTCGAATACACCCGTCGATCTGGTGGTGGTTCGTGAGAACACCGAAGACCTTTACGCCGGTGTCGAATTCCAGGCAGGTCTGCCCGCAACCAAAGAACTGATCGAAGTGATCAATCGTCTGGCGACTGGCAAAAAAATCGGGACTGGCCTCGATACCACCGGCGTGAGCATCAAGCCCATGTCCTACGAGGGGACTCGAGACATCGCCAACTACGCCTTCCAGTACGCCGTCGATAATGGCCGTAAATCGGTCACTTCGGTCTGCAAGGCGAATATCATGAAGTTTACCGATGGTCTGTGGTACGACGAATCACGGGCTGTCGCCAAGGCATACAATGCCAAGTTCGAGCAGCCAGAACTCGCCAAGGATGCTGATCCTGTTCTCGCCGGAAAAGTGGCTGATGGCAGCCATCTGCATTACATGGAACGTCTCATTGACAACATGTGCATGCAACTGGTGCAGAAGCCCGAACTCTACGATGTCATTCTCCTGCCCAACCTCTATGGCGATATCCTCAGTGACCTGTGTGCAGGCCTCGTCGGTGGCCTGGGTGTCGCACCGGGAGCCAACATCGGCCCCGATTCGGCGATCTTCGAAGCCACGCACGGAAGTGCCCCCAAGTACAAAGGCCAGAACAAGGTCAACCCCGTGGCACTCATTCTGTCGGCCAAGCTGATGCTCGAACATCTGGGAGAAAAGTCTGCTGCCGAGCGACTCGAAAAGGCCGTGGCCGCTGTCATCGAAGAAGGCAAAGATGTCACTTATGACATGAAAGCCAACCGCAATGATCCCACGGCTGTCGGCACACAGCAGATGGCTGACGCAATCTGCCGTAAAGTTCAGTCGCTGTAGTGATGCAGCGTTCTCTATCCTGGCAACCAGAAACTTTAGAGAACGCTTGAGAATGAAATGAACCGGGATTCAACAATCGCGTTGGATCCCGGCGCTTTCGAGAGCATCGTCGACGAGATTTGAACTGTTGAGTACAGGTCGCTTGAAGGCCCGGAGGCAGTCAACTTCTGGTACGGCGTTCATCCGAAATTTGAAAGGTTATCTCTGGCCTCGAGGGCATGATTTCCCTTCTGGCAAGAGAGAAAGTGATTTGCTGGTGGATAACTGCTGGCTGAGCACTTTCTGTGGAAAGTAGCACTGTTTATGGATATGTCAGCTCCCCCCAGCCAGGCATGGGTTGTTCGCTATGGCGTGACGCGTCTGCTGGGAGAGTTCGTCATTCGCGGGCCGCACATTCCTGTCTCTCGCGGCACCCAGGTGATTGTACGCTCAGATCGCGGGACGGAATGGGGCGAAGTGCTCTGTGCTGCGTCCGAGAGTACTCGAGAGTGGCTGGGAATCGATAAGGAAACTGGTCGAATCTTAAGACTGCCGACCCTCGATGATGAGCGGCATAAAGACCGTGTGGCTCAACTGGAAGTCGAAGAATTCAACAGTTGCAAGCAATTGATCGGTGAAATGTCTCTGCAGATGCAGCTCGTCGATACCGAGCACGTCTTTGGCGGTGAACGAATCGTTTTTTACTATGTCTCGGAGCAGCGGATTGACTTCCGTGAACTGGTCAAAGTCCTGGCCAAAAGGCATCAATCGCGCATTGAAATGCGGCAGATTGGAATTCGGGATGAAGCTCGCCTGCTCGCCGATTACGGCGATTGCGGCAAGCCCGTCTGTTGTAATACGCACCTCAAGGAAATGCCCCCAGTTTCGATGAAGATGGCCAAGCTGCAGAAGGCCACTCTCGATCCCTCGAAAATCTCCGGGCGCTGCGGTCGGCTCAAATGCTGCCTGCGATACGAATACGATACTTACGAAGAACATCGCAAAGAACTCCCTCCCATTGGTGCGACAGTCGTGACCAAACTGGGCCAGGGTAGAGTCGTCGCTCAGGAACTGCTGGCTAAGAAGCTGATGGTGGCTTACGAAGGCCAGCGGACAGTGCTGACCGATCAGAAAGAGATCATCACCGTGGTCGGGAAAAAGGGGCTGCCGGCGGCTGTCGAGCGGGAAATCGAAGAGGAGGAGGCGGAGGAATTCATGCAGTCCGAATCTTCCCGACCACCTCGCCCGCAGCGCCCTCCTCGCAATCCCTCAGAGAATCGAAACCAGCCTGATCGCTGAACTTGCCTCATGATGAGCAGGCCGTCATTTCCCACAAGGACCAACACTGGAACATGCGATGAGGATTGGCCTGTACGGAGGGACGTTCGACCCCGTTCATCTGGCACATCTGGTGCTGGCGGAGACCTGCCGGGAAAAATTGCAACTGGATCAAGTCTGGTTCATACCGGCCTATCAACCTCCGCATAAGCCGGGGCGCGTCATCCTGGAGCCGAAGCACCGCATTCAGATGCTCAAGCTGGCCGTTGTGGGCATGCCTTGTTTCAAAGTCGAGCCGGTTGAAATCCAGCGTGGAGAAATCTCTTACACAGTCGACACTTTGCGTCAGCTACAGCAGCTTCACCCGCAGCATGAGTTTTTCCTCCTCATGGGTGCGGATTCGCTGGCCATGCTCCATACCTGGAAAGAGCCCCAGGCGTTATTCGATCTAGCCACAATCGCGGTGGTAAATCGAGGGAAGGAACCCGCTCCGGGAGTTGAGGATCTTGGCGAGCTCAAATCTCTCGTGGGCGAAGCGGCTCTCGCGAAAATACTCCATGTTCGCATGCCCGGGATGGATCTCAGTGCCACCACTTTGCGTGAGAACGTCGCTCAGCGGCAGAGCATTCGATTTCTCGTGCCTCGCGCCGTCGAAGCCTACATCGAGGCCAATCACTGCTATCGGAGCTGAAAACGCGACGAAGCTTCGAATCGCTCATTGATGAAGTGACGCTGCTGCTGTTTTTGTCGCTTAAGCCTGTTCCGAAGCAGGCAAATCGTGTCGAGAAGGGCTTGCCCTCTTTGTTTCGCCTGGCAATTTGATTACCCTTCAGCAGTGCGGTGAATGCCACTGGTTTCTTCACTCGGCGAGTTGTCGGCATAGGGCCTTCATCTCAACAAGTCGAATGCTTCACCAGTTCGGGCAGATTGAGACTTTTCTTTCCGAGAAATGGAATGCAACGCTTACTGTCTCTCCTTCAGTACTCGCTGCTTTGGGGCATCCTGGTCTCTGGCAGCATGTGCCTGTTTCAGGGCGAAGCTCTGGCACAAGGTGGCGCTGTCACCACAGCCGCTCCCTCGACTTATCCACCTGTCCCAGGAGGCCTTTTCTACCGCGGTAATAACCCCACCCAGCCGGGTTCTGCGGGATATTACTTCAGCCTCCCGATGCTCATCTTCTCACTGTCGCTGGTCACGCTGATGGTCTGGACCTTGGGCTGGATTGCTGATGATGCGCGCAGTCTGAAGGTCCGCCCCGAGTTCTGGAATACGCTGGGTTTACTCGTCGCCGCCGCCGCTGTGCTGATTTTGTATCTCGGGCCGACACCGCTGGTGGCCGTCCTCGGATTTCTGATCTGCTATGCCGGTTTACTGGGAGGCTATGCTCCCGAACGTAACCGCAAGGTTCCTGAGAACTCGAAGATCCTTACGCCCTATCATCTCCAGACCATCGCCATACGCGGCCTGGCACGCCTCGGGATTGAAGTGGGTGGCAAGAAAGCGGTCCATGCCGCCATGGGGCCACCCATCACGTTTATCGGGAAGTCGAATAAAGGGGCTGGCGAGGTCGATCGATCGAGGCAAGTCGAAAGCAGCCGAGGCTACACTTCCGCTCGGGAACTTGTCTACGACGCCATTCTTCGCCGGGCGACCGATATTCACCTCGAGCCCAAAGACGACGAATTCGCCGTCCGGCTGCGCGTCGACGGAGTGATGTTCCCCGCCGAACCATTCGATCGACCCACCGGCGAATCGGTCGTGAATATTTTCAAAGTGCTCGGAGCGATGGATATCACCGAACGCCGCAAGCCACAGGACGGCAGCTTCCGTGCCGAGACCGAAGGTCGCGAAATTGACTTTCGCGTCGCCACGCAGGGTACACAGTTCGGCGAGAAGATGTCGCTGCGTATTCTCGATGGTGGTTCAACAGTCCGCCGCCTGGCAGATCTAGGCATGCGCAAGCAGTTGATCGAGCAGATCGTAGGAATTGTCCAACAACCCCACGGATTGTTCCTCTCCTGCGGGCCAACTGGTGCCGGTAAATCGACCACACTTTATGCGGCTCTCCAGGAAATCAACCGCTACGAAAACAACATCATCACTGTCGAAGATCCCGTCGAATACAAGATGGATGGTGTGACCCAGATCGAAATCAATCAAAAAGCGGGGCAGACCTTTGCGGCCTCTTTGCGCAGTATTCTTCGCCAGGATCCCGATGTGGTGATGCTGGGCGAAATTCGTGATGGAGAAACCGCCAAGATCGCCTGTCAGGCAGCCAACACCGGACACATGGTCTTCTCGACAGTTCACGCCAACGACACGATTACAGCCCTCTCGCGTCTGATCGATCTGGGTGTCGAACCGTTCCTCCTCTCCGATTCGCTCTCAGCCATTCTCGGCCAGCGGCTCTGTCGCAAATTGTGCGACGACTGCAAAGAGTCGTACAAGCCCTCCGCCGATCAACTGGAAAAGATCGGTCTCCCCGCCGAGAAAGCCGGTGTGTTCTACCGCCCGCCCAAGGATGGTACCGATGCCTGCCCGACTTGCAGTGGCATGGGATACATGGGACGAATCGGCGTTTTTGAATTGCTGGTGATCAACGATCGCATCCGAGACCTGCTGCGGGAATCGCCGAACATGACATCTGTCCGGGCCGAAGCCCGTAAACAGGGCATGCTTTACATGCGAGAAGAAGGCCTGCGACTGGTTCTCAAAGGAACAACAAGCCTCGAAGAACTTCTCCGCGTGGTGAAGTAATCTTCCTCGAACCTGACGATCTGCCTCCCTCGATTCTGTTGATTGATGTTGATCTGCTTCATTTCGTGAACTACAGGGCGAACAGCCATGATTGATATTCTGCTTCTGGCCATTCTGGGGGTTGTCACCTGGTGTGTCGCCAGTGACGGTGCCTGGTCGGCAGTGATCACTTTTCTATGCACGTTGATCGCCGGCCTGATTGCCATGAATTTCTTCGAGCCCGTAGCGATTCTGCTGGAAGGAATCTCACCCTTTTTTGCCAATCGTGCCGACATGATTGCACTGCTGGGACTCTTTATCGCGGCATTATTCGCTTTGCGTGTCGGCTTTGAACAACTGGTGAAGCTACACGTCGAAGTCGCCCCCATGGCTCATGAACCCATTCGCTGGGCCTTTGCGTTTTTTACAGGCTATGTGAGCATGGCCTTCCTGCTGACAGCTCTGCACACTGCCCCTTTACCCCGCGAGTTTTTAGGATTTCGCGCCGAGCGTCCCAACTTCCTGGGCCTGGCCGCTCCTGATCGCCAATGGCTGGGTTTGACGCAGTTCGTTTCCGAACACGCCCTCGCACGCGGCGACGGCCATTCGTTCGATACGGCCCGCATGAAAGTCGCCAGCTATCCCAACAGCGAGTGGTCCTCATTCCCCATTCGTTATGCCACCCGCCGCGAACGATTTTCCACCGGGATGGGCGCTGCTGCCGCACCCGCACAACCTGTCACGACACCCGGCGCACCCGTCACCACCAACCCAGGGTTCTAGGTCGCTCATCTCCCGACTTTCCAGACTCTTCCCCAACCTTTGTGCTCTTCGAGGCCTTCGTGGCGAACTCGCAGCTCATCGGATGCAATTTCCATGAGAAACAGCGCTCTTCGTGTCATGCTTGCAGCTCTGGGCAAGCATGTCTTCGCAGCCCATAACGCACTGTCGTTTCCTGAGAAACAGATCTCAACTTGAAATGGCGAGTTGAAACCCGCTCAAATACATGTGCATGAAGGAGCTCGCTTGGCGATTAACAGCCTGCATCTCGACGGAGCACGCTGCTGATCAAAAGTGGCATTTTGCATGAGGGACGGTGCGTCCTCAGGAACCCGACGGATGGCTGAAACTCAGGACACTCCCGCCCCGCCAGATCAGCCTGACCCGCCACATCGGCCCAAAAGTCTCTGGCAGATCATGCGGGGAGAACCTGCATCAGATTCTCTTTCTCACCCTGTCGAAACCCAGGCAATAGATCCCGACGCTTTACAGCCTCAGGCAACGGAAACTGCTCTCGATACTGAGAAGATGATTCCCACAGCCCGTGGTGCTCCGTCCCTCCGTGGCCTCTGGCATGTCATGCGGGAGCAGAAGCAGCCCCAGCGGCTTCCCGCCGTCCCTGCATTTCGATCACTCCAGCGCAAGCCTGCCCCAGCCATCAACTCAGATTCTGCTCCTTTGGCAGACGGTCAACAAGCGGCTCCCCCGGCAACGGCAGAAAAAGTCCGTCAAGCCCGCTGGTATACCGCAGGCATGCAGTTTCGTGCGTCCCGCCCGAGAGTCGCCAGGCGATATCCACATGTCGTTCGTCGAGGAACATCAGTCACCTCTCCCGCTGATGATATGCAGACCGGTTTGGACGTCATTGCGCCAATACATACCACAGAGTTGGAAGCTGAACTCCTCTACGAGCGACTGACTCCCGTAACCTCTGCCTGGACGTGGATCGGCCGGGGAGCCACATCGACTTTGGCCGCATTTCTGTTCTCACCACTGGCGCAGTGGGAGAGCTTATGGTGGGAGCTCCCGGCGACAATCTTCGGGTTCGGCGGCCTGTTCTGTGCCTGCCTCGCCATGACCGAAGCCGAAAGGCGGTATCTTTACAGTGCCGGGCCTCATGGAGACCACGCCGCCAGGCAATCCACAGACATTCAACTGGCGACAGCCGCCCTCCTGATACTAGCCGCCACCACAAGCATCTTCATCGGGCCATTCGTTTGGGGTTAATAAAGTGCTCAGAATCAGATAAGTAAGTTGCACGCAAAACATACGCACGGCTAGAAAATTAGCCTCTTCGTTTCTTAGCTTTATTCAAATCCAGCTCTATCACATTGTTGTTATTCTCAATGCTCATTGTCGATTCAAATATGTAGTCTGTCGGAGGTGAATTCCCCAGCGAAACTTCTTTAGGTGGCTCGTTGGCCTCCGAAGAACTTACTTCAGCAGGTTTTGGAAGTCCAGTTGTCACTTTGACGCTATGAGGCCCTACAACTGCACCTTTACCAGCGGTCGCCATCAGAGTGAACTGACCGTTTGAATCTGTGTAACCCTGTGAAGATGGCCCCTTGGTAGGGCTAAACTGCACGAGAGCATCAGGGACTGGGGTGGAATCGAGTACAACACGACCTTCAACAGGTGCAAGTACAAATGATTCACCCGAATTTTGACAGCCCACGTTTGTCAAAATCAACATGAGAAGTGCAGGACTCAAGCGATACAACATGGCTAGAGGTCTCATTAGAAAATGTTCTATATTGCAATCAGTCATATAGATATTGTTCGGAGCGAGTTCAAAGTCTGAACTCTTGACGTTGAGGCGGATATCGCCACGAAGACACAAAACTCGATTGACTGAATAAGGACGAGTTGGCTGATGTAAAAAGTGAGGCCACGCTGTCTGACGGAAAGAAGTTGGGGCACTCACATTCCGAGACAGGCGTGGCCGGAAGCACTAGAACTAGTCTCTAAAACTCACCGACGGGTACACCATCAGCCTTCGAGTTGAGATTCGCCCAAGTCGGCTCGTTCATATTCTCAGAAAAGAAACGCACAGATCCATCTGCCAGTAAGGCGTGGGCTCCACCGGTGTGTGTAGAGTTGACTTTTGTGTGACGTCGGTATGGATAGTTGGAAACAATGTCACTCGCCTGGTTGATAGTCCCACGGACGACTGTTAATCCACCCCACCAATCTGTCCCCCCATTACCTGCACCCCACATCCCGCCAGCATGACCAAAACCGCGGCAGTCGCGTTGGCCACCATTGAAATTGGCACAGGTAGGATCGATCGCACTCTGCTCCGCTACCATGACTGTGTTCGTTGTTCCGTCGGTGATTTTCGCCACGTCGACCGAAGGAATCCCCAATGGATTGCCACTTCCATCAAACGCTGTTGCGGAAATGATCACACCATTCCAATTACTGCGGCCTTGACCACCCCAATGGCTAGGATTAGGGCAACAGTTGTTGTTATTAGCAGGATCGTTATAGGAACCTGAATTTCCAATATAATCGCAGATCTGAATACCAGTGGCTGTGGCAGGGATTCCGAGTGCAGTTTGTGTTGCACTGTTCGGAGTCTGGGTGCGAGTAGTCGGGAGTGGACTGGAGGGACAATTGATCCCGCCAATTCTAAGTGTAGACATTTGGAGCCAATTCTTGGCAACACCGTCCTGACCCGTGAAATCGTTGCCACTAAAGTCCAGTGCATTGAACGCGGGACCTTGATCCATCATGGGCAGAATACGAACCAGCCAAGAGGCCGACTTCGTGCGTGTCGTGCCCGTTCCAACCTGCGGGAATGTTCCGAACGGGAACTGGCGGTGAACGTCGTGATAGTTGTGTAGAGCGAGACCAATCTGCTTGAGATTGTTGCGGCACTGGGTGCGACGAGCCGCTTCCCGAGCCTGCTGCACCGCCGGCAACAACAGAGCAATCAAAATCGCAATGATCGCAATGACCACCAGTAACTCAATCAGTGTGAACCCTGAACGTTTAGGCATCGACATCCTCCCAAGAATTTGAAAAAAACCGAAACAACGGCCCGAAATGGCAAATGAGTGAAAACACTTAAAAGTTATAGTTTGCAGCAACAAACATTCCACCCATCGATCAATGAGACAGGCATTTTGCGAATAGCCGAGTTATCATACGGCGACAAACTGGATTATGGGGAGAAACAAGCTGTAAAAAAGCCAAGTCTTCTCAGAACTCTAAAGCAGAAAATTAATCGCCCATCTTTTGATCGACATAAACACTGAAAAAATCAGAAATATGCCAGAAGTCTGGGCAGAGGTGTGCCCAAATTGTTATCAGTCCGGTAGACAGAATACAACAACAGATTTTGATTTGTTGAGTGTTTTATCGACAAACGCGTAGGTGATATGCACGAAATGACAGGTAGGATTACGGGAGTTCGATCATAAGATTGATTCGGTGCCCATTCTTTTCTGCAGGAGTCGCGAATTAGTGGTAATCCTGATCATTTCCCGACAAAACGCCGTGCGCATGCGACGAAAAGCAGGTTCCCCGGCACGCCGCGACCAGAAATTCGCCCCGGAGAACCACCCGGCAATCCACGCCTCGCTTGCATCTCCGAGGGCTGGCGACTAATTTTAAGTTAGCCGGACGATTGGCTCAGTTGGTTAGAGCGCCACGTTGACATCGTGGAGGTCACTGGTTCGAGTCCAGTATCGTCCAATCCACCAGATTTGCCTGCCTCATCACTAAGCATCACGACCCCGCAAAACGCCTTGTTTTGTGGGGTTTTCTGTTGTCGGTGGGAGGAATCGCCAGTGGCAGGTCATTGCCGACCTGGGGATCGAACTTCCGTTCGATGCGGTCTCTTGAGCATCGCGAAGAATGGTTGGCCCCTGTTGTTCATCAGCTGCACGTCCGTGCTGATGTTTTCGTCAACCGCTCATCTTCGCAGGCGTAACGAATTCAGAATCACGCTGACGGAACTGAGGCTCATGGCGGCACTGGCCCACATGGGAGTAATCCAGCCCAAGGCCGCCACCGGGATGCAGATGGCGTTGTAGCCAAAGGCCAGGATGAGGTTCTGACGGATTGTTCGCGAGGTGGCCTGGCTCAGTTCCATGGCCCGGACGATCCCCGACAGATCGCCTTTGACCAGCGTGACGGCCGCACTCTGGATGGCGACATCTGTCCCTGTTCCCATCGCAATACCGACATTGGCCCGAGCCAGAGCTGGTGCATCGTTGATGCCGTCTCCCGCCATTGCCACGAATCGCCCTTGCTGCTGAAGCTCTGCGATCGCTGCCGCTTTTTCATCGGGTAGAACTTCCGCAATCACTTCCGTGATTCCCAGCTTATTGGCGAGATGTGCTGCCGTGCTTCGTCGATCGCCCGTCAGCATGACGATGCGGAGACCTTGTCCACGGAGTTTGCTCAGCATTTCGGCTGCCGATGGCCGCACTTGATCGGCCAGCAGGAACGTGGCTGCGGGTTGCTGATCGATCGCCATGTGGATGACAATCTGCCCATCCTGCTGCTGCGAACTGGCCTTTTGCCACTGGTCAGTCTTGAGCCCAGCTTGTTCCAGGAATCGGGCATTGCCAATCTGAATCCCATGACCCTGCACCTGCCCTGCAATGCCCAGGCCCGGGGCTGTCTGGATCTCATGGGCCATTTCGATGGTCAGGTTCTTCGCACGAGCACCGGCCACGATCGCTTTCGATAACGGATGCTCACTTCCCAGTTCGACAGCTGCAGCCCACTGCAGCACAGTGGACTCATCGAAACCGGTCTCTGGGAAGATGGCTGTCAGTTCGGGTTGGCCCAGTGTGAGCGTGCCGGTTTTGTCGATGACGAGCGTATCGATCGCACGCAAGGTTTCAATCGCTTCGGCATTTCGAAAGAGGATCCCCATACGGGCACCACGCCCCATCCCCACCGTCACCGCCATAGGCGTCGCCAGGCCCAGAGCACACGGGCAGGCAATCACCAGAACAGAAACCGCATGAATCAACCCTCGTTGCCAGCCTTCCGGGCCACCCAGCATGCTATGGCCAGCCCATGCTGCCAGAGCCACCAGCACCACAGTTCCCACAAAGTATCGGGAGACGTGATTGACGAGTTGTTCGATGGGTGCTCTGGTCCGCTGGGCTTCAGAGACTGAAGCAATAATGCGGGCCAGCATCGTCTCTGTTCCCACATGCTGTGCTTCAAAGAGCAGTGGGCTTGAGCCATTGGTTGTGCCACCCAGTAACGAGCACCCGGGATGTTTTTCCACAGGCAACGATTCCCCCGTCATCATCGATTCATCAACGTCGCTGGTTCCTTCGAGAACAAATCCATCGACAGGGATGGTCTCACCAGGTCGAACCAGTAATTGATCACCCACCAGCACATGTTCGAGGGCAATCTCCTCTTCTCTCCCTGATGGATGCCATAATCTGGCTTTTGGTGGAGTGAGCGAAAGGAGCGAGCGAATCGCTTCGCCTGTCGCCTGGCGAGCCCTCAGTTCCATCAACTGCCCGATGAGTACCAGCATGATGATCACTGCGGCACTATCGAAATACGGCTCCACGACAGGAGCAAAATGAGGTTCAACGACAGGGGCTTCAGGCGAGGTGTTCATGGCCTGCATGTGAAATGAAGTCGGAAACTGGCCGGGAATGATCGTGGCCAGCAGGCTGTAGAGGTAAGCCGTACCGACACCCAAGGCAATGAGCGTGAACATATTCGGGTTGCGACTGAGGATCGACTTCCAGGCGCGCTCAAAGAAGGGCCAGCCGCAATAGAAGACGATCGGCGTGGTCAGAAGCAACTGGATCCAGTTCAGCCATGACATATTGGCATGCAGCCACTGCATGGTGGCACTCGAAGGGAGCATGCCCAACATGGCAATGACAAAGACAGGGAGACCCAGAACAACGGCCCAGCGCAAGCGGGATGAAAGCAGCATCCATTCGGGATCGGGCCCTGCTTGAAATGTGGGTTGTGACGGTTCCAGAGCCATGCCGCAAATGGGGCAGCTACCTGGTGCGGATTGGACAACTTCGGGATCCATGGGGCAGATGTATGTTTGACCCGGGGCAGCGGGTGTGGACTGTGCACAATCGTGACGAATCGCATCGGGGGATAAATAGACTTCCGGATTTGCACGGAACCTGATCAGGCAGGAGCGCGCGCAGAAGTAATAGGTGGTGCCGGCATGTACCAGGGAACCTGAAGCATGGGCTGGATCGACAGACATCCCACACACCGGATCTGTTTCTCGATGCGGTTCTAGAATGGTCAGCAGAGAGGATGGTCTGGAAGGTGGCACAGGCATGATGCAGGTCTTCAGCAAAGGATCAGAGGGCCTGAGAGCAGAGAGCGTGCGTGTCAAGACATTGAGCACCCATCCATCGTATCAATCGTACCGATGATCTCTGGAAGTGATAAAGGTTTCGCTCAGGCAGCTTACGAGTGGTGATCCCCAATCGCCCGTTGTTGTGGCAAAAAGTTCTCGCAAAGCTTGTGGACTTCACCACTGTCGCCGGCAGATCTTCGATTGTCGATGCCAGCAGGTTTCGCCATCTTCCCTACGATGAATTCATATTTTTGCAGTCGGGGCACTTGAGTCGAATTTTTCGTCGCTCCGAAAAACTTCAAAAAAAATAGAAAACTGCTCTTTGCAGCGGCGGAATCTTCCGATACACCCCGCCTCAGCAATGAAAATGTTCCCCGCATTGGCATTGCCGGGTTTTGTCTCGATTCGCTGCAGTCACGAATGTGAGTGAGCCGTCCTGCCAGAATTCTTCAAGAAAAGACACTTCGCGTGGTCACTGTCCGGCGGCCACCAGACAATTGAAAACCCCTCTCAAGCCCGAGCGTTTTGCTCATCGGCTAACCGATTTCCCCCCTCTCTCCCGTTCCTGAAGGAATCTGTTCATGTTCACTCGTATGGCCTTGGCACTGGCTGGTCTCGCGATTGCAATTTCGGCTTCTGGCTGCTGCTGCTCTGCCAATCGCTGCAATCCTTGTGGCCCTTGTGGTGCTGCAGCTCCATCACCTTGCTCGACAGGTAACTGCTCGCCCAGCTTCTATCCTCCTGCCGGTGGCGGCGGTGGGCAATTCTTTCAGGGTGCAGATGCTTCTGGCATGAACCTGGGAACCTCCACAGTGGCGACATCTCAGCCATTCGGTGGATATCCAGCCACAGCCATGGCTCCTGCACAGCTGCTGCCAAACTAGTGGGTATTCCACGTGAGTGCTCTCCACGTGAATGCTCTCCTGGAACAGATGGCTTTCGCGGGCCCGTTTGACTCCTGAAAATGCACGTCGATCAAGAATTCACTTGTGCGGCTGATCGCTGAAGTTTGGTATCATTATGCAAAGCATCACACAGATAAGATGCTTTCAAGTGACCCGAATGGAACTGGAGCCACATCAATGAGTCGACTCATCTCTCACGCGCCGACACCTAACGCTTCCAAGTCCGATAGCAATCATGCATCGGCTCAGGATGACCGTACGATTCAGGCCTCGCAGTCATCACATACGAGCCCTTCCACTTTCGGGAAGACCCTGTTGCTGTGGGCCTTGGCCTCACTGATCGGTGGCGGGCTGGGATATGGTTACACATTAAAAATTTCGCAGGCCGAAGCGAACCGGGCAGAGACGAAAAAGCTCTATGAACTGCGGACTTACACGGCACTACCCGGGCGGTTGGATGCGCTGAACAAGCGCTTTCGCGATCAC
Organism: Planctopirus limnophila DSM 3776; assembly: GCF_000092105.1. NCBI lineage: Bacteria > Pseudomonadati > Planctomycetota > Planctomycetia > Planctomycetales > Planctomycetaceae > Planctopirus > Planctopirus limnophila. Next base: position 122,118 of record NC_014148.1, read on the forward strand.
ACCACTCAGCTTTTCGCTAAGCATGGGATGACGAATGTGATCTATCTCACACCGGCCAATGGTGACAATAAACTCATTTATCTGATTGCCCATGAGAACGAAGCGGCTGCGGCAGCCTCATGGAAGGCCTTTCGCGAAGATCCTGCGTGGAAAGCGGCACGCGAAGCCTCTGAGGCAGACGGCAAGATTGTCGAGAAGGTGGAATCGGTTTATCTGAATGCCACCGATTATTCTCCCATGAAATAGCCGTCAATCAGCGATCTCACTTCGTGATGTCACTCATGATGAAATCTCCGTCCGTCCAGAGAATTTCGATCTGCACGGACTGTTCCAGATGGGAATCGCATTCTCGCCAAGAACCGCAAGTTCGGCACAGATTGAGATCGCTCGCTGCTATTTGAATGCGGGATCGAATTCTGGATTGGATTCGTTCTCGTTGGCCCCTGGGGCCGGTGGGATGAACGCAGGCAAGTTCCCTGCCGGCTGAGGCGGAGATGAGAGAACTTTGTCAAAGAGCTGTGTGGCTTCTGGTGAACCGGGGGCATCAATGGCCTGGTCATCATAGAGGACAGAGCCTCCCTCAACCGGTGGATAGGTCATCCCCTGCGGTTCATTCAGAGCCGGTGCCAGAGTCTGAATCATCGGGCCTTCGCTGACCTGTGGCGCCAACTGTTTAGGATGATCGAACCGGCTGGCCGGGTGAGTACGCAGTTGCCGCTCGAGAGCATCGCAATAAGCTTGTTCTGGCCATGGCCCTTCTTCGAGCGAGATTTCGTTGTAATCGAACAAGGTTCCTTTTTCGAGCTGGACGTTCTTGATCGACAGCGAGTATTCGATGACGGCCCGGAAGTAGGAAATGTCGGCATCAGCCATCCGACGCTGAGCTTCGAGCAGCAGGTCAACCGTCGCGTTGTCGGCGTCAAAGGCCGCTTGAACCGCTTCAACCTGCTCTCGTGCAGCCATGCGGCGGTTCAGTGCAGTTTCGACGATCTGGTAGGAACGATCCACGTCGGCAATGGCGTTGCTCAAGTCGTGGATGACTGATCGTTCCTGCTCGAAAAGTAACGCACGATCTCGGGCCAGTTGCAATTCCGCATTACGAACGGCGGTATAAGCTTGACGAAATCCTAAAGGCATGGAGAACTCGAGGCCTAACTGCCACTCCTGGAAGTTCCCCGAAGTCAGGTTTGAATAGGCATCACCAAACTCACCACCTGTTCCGTCTGGCAACAGATCTTTGCCGAATCCACGGAAGCGGTAGCGGGCCATGGCATCGAGTTGTGGTTTGAGAAAGTTCTTGTTGGCCTGAAGTTCGAGTTCACGTTTGCGAACCTGCCACTTCTGGCGGCGGAGTTCAACTCGTCGTGAAAGAGCTTCACCGAGAGTTGATTCCCACGAGTAAGAAAGCTTGGCAGCCGACGGTTCGTCGGCAGTTCGAATGAGTCGACCATCGTTAATGGGCATACCAATCAGCAGACGCAGTCGGCGTTCGCAGACAAAAACCCCGCCTGTCCCGCGGAAGGTCCCCCCGGTACTGCCGTTGTTGGTCCGTGTGCCATCGAGCAAGCGGCCATGCAGTGCGTTCTGGGCTTCCTCCTGAAAGCGGAAGTACTGCTCACGGGCCTGAGCTTCCTTTTCGGCTTCGCCACCTCGTCGACCTTGCTCGTATAAAGCCCGAATGCGACGCCAGGTTTCGAGAGCCGCATCACGGGCGGCGATCTTCGATTCCAGATCACGCCAGGCAAATGACAGATCCCAGTAGCAGTTCTCAACATCACTCACATAGTTACGGACACCAACTTCAAAATCAGCCAGTGAGATATCCGAATTGATCCGGGCAATCACCACACCATTGATCAGGCCAGGCTGGGCATTCGGCCCGGCAATACGATTGAAATCGACCCCGGCGCCTTGCAGCAATGGCTGACGAACTTCACCTTCGTACCAGGTTGTCCACGCGCTGGGGAAGAAGTTCCCGGGTGCATTGTTGGCATCGTATTGGGTGTAGTTACGAATGGCAAAATTCGAACCCGTCGCGGCTGTTTTCGAGATCTGAGCCTGATAGACGTTGAAATCCTGAGTAAGCAGCCGCGTCCCACCACCAAAGAACTGGTTGTTCAATGCGCGGTCGTTCTTCTCCCACATGGCACTGGCTGCCACCTGCGCATCAAATGCACTGAGTGCGGCTTCGATGCCGAACCTGGGATCCGTCTGTGCAATGGCAGGATCATTCTTGGTACGCACAATTTCGGGAGATCTTAGCACCAATCCGCCCAGATCGCGGAAAGCCTTGGATTGTGCCAGACCCAGTCGCATAACTTCTTCAAGAGAAAGATCAAGGTACTCTGTCGGTGTTTCGCTGCTGAGCGAGATCGGTGCACTGGTCGCTTCGAGAATCTGTTCGTCCGAAACCTTTTCGATTTTCGGATACTCGATCTTGCGGCCCATCGCCTCGTAATGCGAGGTATCAATACCAATGTTCGCAGCGGGAGTGGGCTGGTAGCGGGCGCAGCCTGGGCCAGGCAAAGTGATGATGGCCACCACTACGCTCAACCATCGCCAGCGGAGAATCCGCTCACGCGACCACATCCTTGCCGGTCTCCATGAAGTCTTCAATGACTCTTGTTCGTTTGCTTGTCGCGATCTGTGATCAGGCATTCTCTGCGCAGAAAATGACCGCGTGATGTTCCGTCATCGTGAGTGATCGGCACGCCGGACGGCAGGCTTTGGGTAACTTTTCAGAACGACAGGCAATCGGCAGTACCTGCCGTCCCCAGGATTGCGATATCGCGAGATGTCACCACGAACTGTTGGAATCGGAAAAATCGTTCAAGCCGGTAAACTCACTACAACCAGAGAAGTTGTTCATATCCGGAAGAACAGCTCGAACTTGTGATTCGGCAGGCAGGCGTTGTTTGATGCCGAACCAGTTGTCCTCATCTTCAGTGAGCTAACCAAGCTGACGTTTGCTCTTTCAGCAAAGTTCGATTCAAAACTTCTGCGCGACTTTCAAACCCGTGCTAAGTTAGCAGCATTGGTTATTCGGAATTCCTTTTTCCGGTGAAGCTCTCAAGAGAAGCCTGTGGCTGACGCTGCCTTCGCGCATCGTATCAATGCCATCAGGAAAATTTTCTCTGGTGATTTGCTGGTGGCCAATGAGGGGCATTTCCATTCATGCACGGCCTGGTATCGATTCTTGCACAACTTGAAGGAGTCCTTTCCGGGACTGCCGGCCTGTTGGCTTTAGCAACTGTCTGCCTGTTCCAGCATGGAATTCATGTGCTGCAGCGACAACGATCTGACCGGAATTCCGCTCGAATTCTTGGTGAAGTCAAGAGCCTTGAACGCGAGGTCATGCACCTGACTCGTGACAAGATGATCACCCGGCTGGAGAACGTGGTTCTCCGCGAAATTCTCACACAGAACGATCCCGAGCGAGGGTACGCCGTTCTTCTCAAGCGATTCATTCCCGATACAGATTCTGGTTTTGCAGCCATCATTCGTCTGGATCGCAGCAGCGGAACAGTCTTTGAGGCCCGTGGTCTGAGTGACGAATCGCTCGAAGCATTTCATATCGATACACATCATCTGGCGACACTGGCCAGTGGTTCGCCTTTGGTCCTGGAAGACCAGCCTCTGCGGAAAAGCCAGATCTATGCGTCGTTGACACCTTCCGACAAACGCAAGGCCAGTCGGATTTTCCTGATTCCCGTAGGCGTCGGACAAGAACTCTGCGCTGTTCTGGCAACGACACAGCTATTACCCACAGCAGCTCCACAAGCCGAGCAGTTGGATCTGAGTACTCGCCTCATGTCCTGTGTGGCAGGTTCACTCAAGCAGCTCTTTACGCTCGAACATCATACCCATCAGTTGCGATCCACCCGCGAGATGCTCGAATTGCGGTCGATCGCAGACAGCCAGAGCGAGCAGCCACTGCGCATGATTGAACGGTTCATGGTTCGACTGGCGCAGATTACAGGCTCGGAGCGAGCCAGTCTGTACGTGCTGCCCAAAGAGGGTGCTGCCACCTGCAAAGCATTGATTCGTTGTGGCGTACAATTACCGCCAGGCGTCGAAACACGCTGGTTTCAGCACGAAGATACACTATCGAGTATGGGTCAGTTGTATGGCCAGGTCACGGTCTTCGATCAACTCCATCTCAAGCGAGTCGGTGTCGATACGCTCATGCAATCGGCTGTGACAGCGCCGATTCGTCACAAACATCGCTACGCGGGATTGCTTTGCCTCACGCGCCGACAGTCAGCAGCACCACTCCCAGTCGATCTGGAATTGATTACCTGGGCGGCAGATGTGCTTTCCGAAACGATCCAGAAGTCGATCAATTTCCTGCAGATGGAACGTCAGGCCAGGCAGGATGGACTGACCGATCTGGCCAACCGCCGGACATTCGATCTGCAACTGGCTCGTGAGATTGACAGTGTGCAACAGGGACTGGGGCTCGAATGCTCTCTGCTGTTATGCGATCTCGACCGCTTCAAATCAATCAATGATCAGTATGGGCATCAGGCGGGTGATCTCGTTCTCCGTGAAACGGCACAAATTCTGCGCGAGCAAATGGGCAAGATTCGCTCGGGAGACCGGGCTCTCCTGGCGCGATATGGCGGCGAAGAAATGGCTATTCTGCTTCCCGGCGTGGGAATCACGGGAGCATTACGCATAGCCGAAGGGATTCGCGCAGCCATCGACTCTCACCCCTTTGCCGTCGAATCGGCATTACTCACGGTCACGATCAGCGTGGGTGTCGCCACCTGTCCGCTCCATGCCTCTTCACCAGAAGCCTTGATCTCGGCGGCCGACGCTGCCTTGTATGAGGCCAAGTCGGCTGGCCGAAATCGAGTCTGCTGTGCTCAGGAACCAACGGCCATCTCCGCGACCGGAGTGTCGTGAGACTTGGTGTTTGGAGTTTGGTATTGGGTTTTCGGCGTTTGGCATTTGACGTCAACGGTATGACTTCTCGAATATCAAATACCAAATACCCAACACCAAACATCAACTCCTCTCAAACCCCAGGCTCTCTTTGCTCGCTCGGCTGGCCAATCGCCGCTTTGTTCAGAGCCTTCAAATACGCCTGAGCGCTGGCTTCGAGAATATCGGTGCTGACCGCTTTACCATGGTACTTACGGCCGCCGGTAATGAGCTCGATCATCACTTCACCCTGGGCATCTTTCCCTTCGGAGACACTGCGCACCTGATAATTGTCAAGTGTTCCCGAGACTCCCATAATGCGTTCAATCGCTTTGCAGACGGCATCCACCGGGCCATCGCCAATAGCCGCATCGCAATGCACCTGATGCTGGTCATCATGCAGCTCGACTGTCGCTGTCGGGATTGTGCCCGTCCCGGCAGCAATATGAAACCTCTGCAATTTCCAGCGATCCGAGGCATTTCGATCCTGATGCTCGATAATCGCAATGATGTCCGCGTCGTAGACCGATTTCTTTTTGTCGGCGAGAATGATGAATTCATCAAAGACACGCTGGAACGTTTCATCGTCGAGAGTGTAGCCCAACTCGGCCACTCGACTGCGAAAAGCATGTCGGCCTGAGTGTTTGCCCAACACCAGATTCTGGCCCACGAAGCCTACGTCTTCAGGACGCATGATTTCGTAAGTCTCACGGTTCTGCAGCATGCCATGCTGATGGATACCCGATTCGTGAGCGAAGGCGTTCTGGCCGACAATCGCTTTATTGCGCTGGACGATCATGCCCGTCACGTTGCTCACCAGTCGGCTCGCCTGGCAGAGCTTTTGAGTGTTGATCTTCGTACCGACTTTGTAGTAATCCTGCCGCGTGCGGAGAGCCATAACGATCTCTTCGAGAGCCGCATTTCCGGCCCGCTCACCGAGCCCATTGATCGTACATTCGACCTGTCGCGCACCGGCTTCAATGGCCGAGAGACTGTTAGCCACTGCCAGTCCAAGATCGTTGTGGCAATGTGCACTGATGACAGCCTGCTGGATATTGGGCACGTTTTTCTTGAGATAGCTGATCACGTTGAAGTAGTGCGATGGCGTGGCGTAGCCCACGGTATCGGGAATATTGACCGTGGTCGCGCCGTGACGAATAGCCGTCTCGACCACCTGTGCGAGAAATTCGAGTTCCGTTCGCGAAGCATCTTCGGGCGAGAACTCAATATCTTCGCAGCGCTCTTTGGCGCGACTGACCATCTCGGCGGTACGCTTGAGGATCTCTTCCGTTGCCATTTTGAGTTTGAATTCTCGATGAATGGCACTGGTGGCGAGGAAGAGATGAATCCGCTTGCGGCGGGCCGCTGAGACCGCATCCGCAGCTCGATCAATATCTTCATTCCGGCAACGAGCGAGGCCGCAGATCGTGGCCTGCTCGCCGAATCTTTCGGCGACCTTACGTACGGCTTCGAAATCACCCGGACTGGCAATCGGGAAGCCCGCTTCAATGACATCGACGCCGAGATCGACCAGAGCTTTCGCCACTTCGAGCTTTTCATCGGTGTTCATACTGCAGCCAGGCGACTGCTCACCATCGCGAAGTGTCGTATCAAAGATAATGATCTGGTCAGCAGGTGAAGTCTTTGTGGCAGAAGTCATTTTCATAATCCTCGATTTAGTATTCCAAACTCAGGGATGAAGCTGAGAGAGCTGGAGTCGATCCAGCGTTCCACAGGCATTCACCATTCATCGAACAGTTGAAGACAGGTTGCGGGAAACCAGAACTGGTATCACCTGCTGGCACCTGTACCTCACTGCGAGGAAAGAGTCCGGGTATAAAAAAACCCCGGTGCCAGCAGGCAACGGGGTCAAAATTCTGGTCATCAATCGACTACAGATTCTCCCCCGTCCTGCGTAGTAGCAGGCTGGAAAATCGTAGTAGATTGAAGTTTTCTGGATGCATAGGGCTTTGTCCTTATGCCATAACGCTAGAGACTCACCGGACGGAAGTCAAGGGTTGGGTGTTGGGTGTTGGGTGTTGGGTGTTGGGTGTTGGGTGTTGGGTGTTGGGTGTTGGGTGTTGGGTGTTGGGATGGACACGGGAGGTTGAGTCTGGGTTCGGGGAACTGACATTCCATTGACCGCAGCTCAACCAATGACAGTCCCATCTTGAAAACTGTTGGGCGACTGCCCGTTGGTCTGATTCAAATACCGAACATCAAATACCCAACACCCACCTCTCTCATTCCCCATACACCAGCCAGGTGGTGAACTTGCCATTTTGTGTCGCACGGGCGCGAATCCAGTAACCCACTGTGTCATCCGGGATCTGCTCCTCGACGGCTTTGCCCGCAGGAACAGCGATGGTCTTCCACTCGGTCCAGAGACCTGTTCCCGTCACATCGATTTCAATTGTCACATTCACAGCCTCCGCCTGATCATGCGAGAGCTCAACACGCCGGTGGCGATAGCCCGTCAGCAGATAGGGATCACTGGGAACGTTCGCCGTCACCTGGCTGTTTTTCCATGGGCCGCCACTTCCTTTCGGTTGCCCCAAAGACCAGAGATCATCAACAGCACCCACCCACAGAGCACAAGCTCCATCCGTCGAGCGAACGACATGTGGACCGGCCGCTGCGTCATCTGCGACACCCGAAAGCACCAGCAAACCTCGATGACTTGCGTAGTCATCAATACTGTAAGGGTGCGTGGTCACGGGCCGAATCTTCGCCATTCCACTCGCGTTTTCAGCCGGCAGTTCAAAGAACGTCTGCCCGGCATGGAACAAGTCACGCTCCGTACAGACTTCCCGGCACACGCGCTGCGGGCCATAGCTACCCGAAGCCAGAGGTGCCTGCCAATCTCCCACAGGCAATCGCCAGCGGCCCGATGCATCCTCATACACAATCGATGCTTCATCCCGGCTGATGACATTCTGCGGAATGGCGACGTTTTTTGATGTCCAGGCCATACCGTCGGCATCATCGACTTTGGCCAGTGTGAGTGCACCAGTCTTTAGATCTGTTGTCAGATCGTAGCAGCCCGTCTGGCCGTTCGAGGTCCTGGCCACATACCGCAAAGAGCGAAAGTTCCCGCCGCGTGAATGAATCACACCACCCGACCGCTTCTCTGAACCAGCCAGCGATAACCCTTGAGCAAGATCACTCACGTTTTTTCGAGACTCTGCGGGAGGGTTCGATGAGCCAAAAGTTGCTGTCACATTTTCGATGGGCTGATCGGAAACCAGTCGGATCCAAACTCCCTGGAGATCGCGCGGCAGGCTCTCCCAGATCGTCGAGCGACCATTGGACGTCAAGGTTTTGTAAGTCGTCCATTCACCAGTTCCCGCTTTGTCGACTTCCAGTCGAATGCTCGCCTGCAGAGGCTGCGGGCTGTGAATGACCAGTTGCCGATGGGTATAACCATCGATCAGATAGGGGTCGCTGGGTTGATTGGCCACGACGCTTTCATTGAGCCAGACCGAGCCTCGACCAATAACGGGCCCCAATTGATCAAGCTGCTCTCGATCAAGAAACCACAGGTTGGAGTGCGACTGACCGGGTCCGGCAATTTCTCCCTTGGCCTTGCGCTTATTGAGAAACTCACTCTTTGCCGTGTCGTCGCATCCCAGAACGATCTTGTCGTTCCATGGGCAGAAGTCGCCCACGACCTTGAGATAATTGCTGCGCGGAGCAATGCCAGCCGAGTTACCCGGCGAGAATGTTCTGGGGAACTTCCAGAAATTTCCATGCATCGTGGCGAGCAGACTCTCTTCACCAATATCGCGAATACGCGGCCACTCGGTATTCCAGCCATGGGCTCCATCATAGCTGTGCGAAGCTTTAGGCAAGCGATAGGTGTGCCACTGACCTTTCTCACAGACCATGAGCAGAAGTGACTTAGCATCCCAGCCAAGACTCCAGATGGGTTGTGTCGAATTCGGATCATTGGAAACGACCCCCGAGGGGCCGGTAACTTCGGTGAATTGATTACGCCGAATCAACTGCCAGTCAGTACCGGCCACACCATCAAAATACCCCAATGCTCCACTGGGAACCGTGGGATCTTTGACGACGCGCGGATCGTGATCGCCGTTGTTGGCGTAAACGACAATCCCCTGCGAAGTGAATAAACCTTTGCCGTGATATCCAGGCAGTTTGGATGAGATGGCTTTCGAGAGATCAATGTCCAACTGCTCGGGCTTGAAGTTGTTGCCATCCCGGATCAGGCAGTTAATGTCGAGCGTCTTCAGATCGACTTCGTAGAGCCCTTCTTCCATCGTCGCGAAATAGACTTTGGTTTGTGGACTCGACAGGTGCGTCGCATTCCCGGTCAGGCGGCCCGGCATCTTGTTGCGGGGGATCGTCCGTACTTTTCCATCAGCGTCGATCACATGGCTGCCAATGACGAGTTGATTGGTGGCTGCATGGATCATCCGATTGGCATTGGTGCCACCCACGCTTTCGGGCCGAACGATCTGCTGCAGTTCAGGCGTGACTTCATACAGTTTGTCGGATGATCTTAATGGCAGATGCGGGCCATAGGTAATGACCCAGAGCTTGCCACCAAACGGCACGACGGCTCCAGTACCACATTCTCCTTCGTCGTTGAACATCGCCAGGTGCGGATAGATCCCCGAGATCGGGGGTGCGACCTGCGGTCCTTGAGCCTTCGCATCACTTGTCAGAGCCCATAGCGAGAGCAGGCAAGCGGCGAACGTCCAGCGAGTACTGTCGATCATGGTGTTTTCTCGGAGTCGAATCTTGGAGGATTTCTTGTCACTTGCTGAAGGCAGAGATCCTGCTAACCGGCTGCCCAGAGGATGACCTGAATGACCACCAGCAATGAACAGATTTTGGGGACATTCGACCTGAGCTTTGAAGGTGGCAAGAGCAGAGTGAGTAGCGAGGTAATGACACAGGTACCCACAACCACAGGCGCTAGTAGTTGTAGAAGAGCCAGATAACGGGGATCGATCTGGTTACCGAGCATGGCCGTGATCGTAAAGACCACCTGAGCGAATACAGCGACCAGCAGAATGATGATGAGCCCGTAGACGACGAAGTTCATCACACCTTTACCAGGAGCATCAGTTGGTGTTGTCACTGGTTGTCGTTCCTTAAATCAGGGGCATGAAAAGTTTGATTCGTGCAAGATTCACCTGCGCGTTCGTCAGGTCAAAAGTGAGAAGACACCATCCAGCATGACCTGACTGCTCACATCGACTGCCAGTGACGCCCCGGGTCGAAACAGACTCTCAGGTGGCGAGGTCAGTTCAATCAGGTGGCCGTCGGGGTCATGTAGAAAGGTCTGCAAGGCACCATCGGGTCTGAGCTTGCAAGGGACGACAATTGGCACCCCCTCTTGCTGCAGGAACTTTTCCGCGATGCGAACATCTGGCACTGCGAAAGCGATATGGTGCCCACGGGAAGATCTCCCACCACTCTGACCAGCCGGGCCAGAGCCCTCAAACTCGAGGATGGTATGAATCAGTGTGGAGCCTGCCTGAAACCACTGGCCTTGAAAAGAAAAGGCCGGGCGAGAGACTTCGGCCATCCCAAGCATCTCGTGATAGAACCAGCGGCTACGCACCAGATCCTTCACCACGATGGTCACGTGGTCAATCTGTTTCACGTGGAATGGTCGGGGAGTGGACATGAGGAATTCAGTGTTTGGTGTTTGGAATTGGGTATTTGAGAAAGAGTTCTCTCCCTAGACCATCACCCTAACAATACACAATTTGAGTTCCAAACACCTTTCCCAACATCCAATACCAAACGCCAAATACCAACTCTCAAACACCAATCGTCTTCCCGTCACTTTCGATGGACCACTTCGCCCCCTCTCGAACGACCCGGCGGTAGAGCGTATCGCGTTCCACTGGCACTCGCCCGGCTTCCTGGATCAAGCGGTGCAGTTTGCTGACGGTCAAACCTTCGGGCGTTTTCGCACCTGCATCGTGATAGATCAACTCGTGTACCACCGTCCCGTCGAGATCGTCGGCTCCAAAGCTTTGAGCGACCTGGGCCGTCTCTTCCCCCAGCATGATCCAGTACGCTTTGATGTGGTCGAAGTTGTCGAGCATGAGTCGGGCCAGAGAGACCATGCGGAGATCCATCCGGGCCGTCGGCTTGGGAATGTGTGCCAGCTTGGTGTTGTCGGGATGAAAGGCGAGTGGGATGAAGGTCTGGAAACCACCGGTTTCATCCTGCAATGACCTGAGCCTCATGAGATGATCAAGCCGGTGCTCAGCCCGTTCGACATGCCCGTAGAGCATGGTGGCATTCGAACGGAGCCCGAGTTGATGGGCGGCTCTGTGAATGCGAATCCAGTTCTCGCCATCAGCCTTGTGCTCGCAGATTTGTGGGCGAACTTCGTCGTGGAAGATCTCGGCACCACCTCCGGGGAGACTCCCCAGGCCAGCGGCCTTCATCTCGGAAAGGACCCAGTCCACGGGCTTCTTGGTCAGGAATGAGAACCACGCGATTTCCACCGCAGTCCATGCCTTGATATGGATCTCGGGACAAGTCTCGTGCAGGACACGGATCAGGTTCACATACCAGTCAAACTTCTTCTGGTGATGCAACCCACCGACCACATGAATCTCTGTGGCTCCTCGGGACTGTGCTTCCAGAATGCGCTCGCGGGCCTGGTCGTCAGTAAAGGCGTAGGCTTTCTCATCGCGAAGGTCAGCCCGGAAGGCACAGAATCGACAGCGATAAACACAGACGTTGGTGGGATTGAGATGGATGTTGGTGTTGTAGAAAGTGATGTTGCCGTGACGCTTTTCACGCACTTCATTGGCCAGGCGACCCATCGCCATGAGGTCGGCCTCACGATCCAGAAAGAGACCATCTTCCAGAGTCAGTCGCTCACCTTGACGGACTCTGCGAGCGATCTCCAGAAATCGTGGATCATCCGGACGGGCTATCGCCTGCTGTTGCTGACTGACCATGACGTGTTCCCTTACCTGTTTTGAATCGTTTCAGGATTCTAGGCAGGCGGCACACGTCCCGTCATCTGTCGTGAGGATTTCCTGTCGATGTGGCGGAATCTCGGTGGAGCTAAGGATGGGCGAATGGACTGATGATGGTCGAGGTGTTGTGATCTTGGGAGTTGGGTGGGACTCAAAACATGATGCTGAACGCTGCGAAGACCACGCCCTTTCGCAAAGCCTCCAGGGACGTGCCACACGGAATTAGATGTCGGGGGGATCGCGAAGAACGCTGTGTTCCACGTGAAACTGCGAGTCAGATTCCAGAGAAGGCCTGTCCGACTTCCATTTGAAACTCTTGGAGCGATGGCGATGTGAGTGTCTCACCCATGCGGAAGCGGATGGGATCGCGATCGAGCCGGTGCGATTCGATGAACCGGTCGGCAGGGGCCAAAGTGGGTTCGACCAGCCAGACTTCTTCGACGCCAATCTTCAGGTACTCAACCGCCTTCTCCAACAGGTCAGTCCAGCGGTTTGAAGGTGACCTGACCTCGATGCATAGCTCGGGAGCCGGGAGCAACGGACCTTCGGGAAGCACGTTCCCTTTGAGGCGTGCAAACGAAATGTAGAAGCCGTCAACGCCGCGAACGGTGTCTGGCTCAGACTTGGTTTGTAGAGCCGTCTCGTGCCCACCAGCCAGGCCGCTGTTATGAGTCCGAGCCCAGGTCGTCAAGAGATAGTTCAAATTGGAAATTACAATGGCATGACGCGGGGATGGCGGATTCATCTCGACAATGACTCCCTTGACCAGTTCACACGGTTGCTCGTCCGGAAGTGCCAGGAACTCAGCGGCCGTCATGCGCCTTGTCACTGGGCTCAGGGGAAGTTCGGCAATCGACATCGTTATGCCTCCTCGATTGAAGATTCACTCGCTCTCAGCCTACCACCTGGCGTGAGGTGTCGAAACCCCTTCAGTGCGGAGATGAAGTCGTGGGCCGGTGCACCGAATCCCGATTCAGGCTCTCACGAGGAGAGGAAGGCGTACAGCCAGTCGCACGGCAGCCAGGGCCGAAAGCATTCCGACCACGAAGACCAGCAGGAGCCAGACGCCACCTGTGACCCATGGGACATCTGCCCCGGCGGAGAGCAGTTGAGGCAGCATCGAGACCAGAGCCGCGACCGTTCCAAAGCACAACCCCCAGATCAGCAGCAGAGCATTCTCGCACAGAATCATGCGGGTGATCAGGCCGTTGCCAAAACCAATTGCTCTCATCAGCGAAAGCTCGGCTTGCCGCTCCCAGACATTTCTCAGCATGACGGTCGCCAGCCCGATGGTTCCCAGCAGCAGTCCTAAGCCACCCAGAGCCTGGAAGGCGGCCAGATAAGTATTCTGCACAGCCAGAAACCGGGCGATCCGCACACCCACCGGTTCGAGGTCGAGACCGTATTCTACCAGACGGGATTCCAGCAGATCGATCGCGGGTTGTTCGTCGGCTGGTGGTAGTTCGATGAGAAAGTACCCAAATCCCTTCTGCTCGGGATAGAGCCTCAGGAAGTTCTCCTCGGACATCAGTAGCACACCTTGCAGCACAGATCCATCGAGCATCCCGGCGATCTTCAAAGGGGGCGCACCAGAAGGTGCTTCTGGTGCAGGAAGCGTGGCTCCGGGGCCTTTCTTGAGGCTATAGAGCAAAGTGTTGATATCGCCAATCACAGGGATCGTTTCGGTACTGGTGCCCAGCAGTAGCTCCCACGGATTCGCTTCTCTCGCACCGACAAACTTAAAACCCCCGCGTTCGATGAATGATCGCGGCACACCCAGAATCGTGGGGGCTGTCGCCTGGAACAGGTTGATGCAACTGGCATCTTCTCCCGGCTTCACGCGGAACTGATAAGCCCGCATCGCATCGAGCAGGCTGGCTTCTTTCGATCCTGCGGGGAACTTGAGCTGGAGCGATTGCCTCCCTGCGGGTGTATTCAAGTCGTACAGGATCGGACTGGCCGATTCTCCCACGAGAGCGAAGCCGCCATTCCCACTCGACTTCATCGGTCGGTCGGCAGCAGGGTTTCTCTGCCCCGCAGCCACCGTCACAATCACAAAGGTCGCCGCGGAGATCATGCCGACAGTGAGCAGACTGCGCTGCCTCGCTCGAGTGACATTTCGCTCTGCCAGTCTGGTGACCCCCGCCAAGCCACTCCCTTGGAGGACACTGATCACAGGCCGATCCAGCCACGCACTGAGCGTCCAGAGAGAGGTCGCCAGTAGTAACATCCCGGAAACGAAGAATCCCACGATCTGCCACGATAATCCGCCAAAGGCTTCACTGGCGGGAACCACCCCGGCAACCAGCATGACGATCATCACAGCCGAGATTCCACCACTGGTCAGGGCCTTCCAGCGTGCCTGAGAATACCTCGATGGTTGATCTTCGAAGAGGTTGCTCTGTCCGGCAAGGAGGTCCCGGATCTCGATCCGGGAGAGATCGCGCAGTGCCCACCAGACGCTGAACATCGCACCGGCGATGGCAATCGCGGCTCCCATGACGAGACTGCCGGGGAGGACATACAGGTCAATGGCACTGGTGCGAATCGCCCCCTTCCACCAGTTGGTGAGACCGTAAATCATGAGCCGGGCATACGCGGTTCCCAGCACAAGGCCCATGAGTGAACCCAGGCATGCCAGCCAGAAGCCTTCGCACAACAGCAGCCAGCGGATCGATGTGGGTGTGAATCCCGTGGCTGCCAGCAGACCCAGTTCGCGGGTGCGCTGCTCGACACCGAGGCGGAAGAGCAGGCTGATGAGTATCAAGGCGGCCACAATCAGGAAGAAGCTGAAGCCAATAAACAGTCCGGTAAAATCTGTGGCTCCTGCTGCCGTTTTCAGACCGTAGGCTTTGAGTGGCTGGAGCGATAAGCCCGCCGCCGACATATCGAGCTGCTCAACCATTTGTGAAACAAGTTCTGTTTCGATCGCTTCGCGGGAAGTGCCTGTTGGCAAGGCCAGACGAATCGATGTCAGCGTCCCGTACCGGCTGGGCCAGAGTTCCTGGGCGGTCTGGAGCGACAGGAAGAGTTTCGGCAGGGCCTTGTACTGATCCCAGTACTCATCATCACGGGTCGTCACCAGATCGAGCTTCATCGGAAAAGGCTGATCCCAATCCGACAGCGAATCGACATCGGTAATCCCCTTGACCTCAGGAGTCAGATGACGGTCAGCGGCTGGCCCCTCGATCTTTGTGATGGCTTCGACCGTGAACAGTCCCGATTCTTCGGGAAGCTCGCCATGTGCCCCAACCTGATGCCATTTCAGTTCTAGCTCGTCGCCGACTTTTGCGCCCAGGTCTTCTGCAAGATAAGTGTTGATCATCACCCCACGCCCGGAGAGCTTGAGCGCTGTCACGGGTTGACCACCGACGACTGCCATAGGCTCGACAAGAGGGAATGGGCCAAAAGGTGGTTCCAGCGCTTTCGCATTGATCCCGGCGACAGTCGAGTACATGGAGTACTGCCGGGGTTCCCCACCCACTTTTCGAATCGAGTTCGCCAGGTAAACCATGACTGGCGAACTGGCCAGCTTCAGCTTGTCGGCTGCTGACTGAATGGCCTGGGCCAGCGGGTCTTCGAGCAGCATCCGCTCGCTGTCAACACTCAGCCCCCCAATCGCAGAATCATCGATGACCCGAAGTTGCAGATCGCTGAAGGAAATGACACTTCGCAAAGCCTCTTCAACGGCGGCTCGGTCTTCTTGTGAGGCCAAGGCACTCTCTGGAGAAGTCGCTTTGGAGTCATGAAAAAAGATCGCATTGACTCGGGCCGGCGAGCCTTGAGGATCCCGGCGGCTGGGCCGAACTTCACCCAACCCCAGATCCGCTTGTAATGTCTTGAGATTCATGAACAGGTTGACGGGATCGAGCTGGCTGGGTGCCAGTCCAAAGTGAGCTGGGGTCACCTCCTGAGGAAGAATCTCGCGAACGGTGAGCGTGACCTCCTGCGAATCGTTGTCTTTCTGTCCCAGCAGAGTATCGCGGGGAACCGCCGACGGAAGTTCAACCCAGAGTGTGATTGTGTCTCCCGCCCTCGCCTGAAGTGCTTCAGCCAGTGCCGTGGTGATGAGAGCTTCTCGCCCAGCAGGAGGTGCCACTCGCGAAGCTGCTGACGAAATGCTGGTGCCGGGTGCAGATCGATCCAGCCAGGGCCAGAGCCGTTCATCGACGCCATAAGCCATCACCTGCCCTGCCCGGCGAACGAGCGAGTCAGTTCCGGATTTCGACGATTGTTGATGTTCAACACCTCCGCGCAGGATCAGTCCTGGGGCGATCTCGATGCCCTGATCTTTGAGTTTCGCCTGCAATCGGGAGGCGAGATCTTCTCGAACAAACCGGGGCCCAGTGATGACAGCATCGACTTCACCCAGCCGGCGCAACGTCATGGCCCGCAGACTGCCACGCATCGAGTCACCCACCAGCAGTGCACCCGTCACGACGGCTGTCGCCGCAATGACGCCCAGCCAGACGGCCAACGAGGTTCGCCAGTAGTAACGGAGACTGGCCTTGATCAACAGTGAATGGCGAAGCGAGGCTGCTCCAGAACGTGACATTGTCAGCTCAGTTTGGAATGGTGGTGCGTCGAAGGCTCGTGTTCGAATCGATCTGCCGATAGCGAGGTCAATCCGGCAACGGCTCATCCTACGAAAATCAGTGACCAGTTGCGCCGCATCCTGAAAGATCCCACCGGTTCAAAATGTGTTGCGAGTCCACGATTCTGTGAACTTTCCAAGAAATGATGGGGCGGTCAATAAAACTGCGCGTTTCGTCAATGATCAATCTTCATGACCAAATTAGCATAATTGACCGATTGATCATGCCCGCCTGTATGAGCTACTCTCAGAGCCTCGTAATCTGGACGAATCCGTGACTCTTGATCTGACCACGACCATGCCATCTGCCGACCACACCGACTTCAGCCCGAAGTCAGCCGACACCTCCGGGCCCACCTTTGATGACATTGTCGTCGGGGCTGGTGTGATTGGTCTGGCACATGCCTACGCTCTGGCACGTCGCGGCCGCAAGGTGCTGGTCATCGAGCGGCATGCCCGGGCCTTGGGCGCCTCAGTTCGCAACTTTGGAATGATCTGGCCGATTGGCCAGACCTTAGGCACGAACATGAACCTGGCCCTCGACAGTCGCCAGATCTGGGCCGGAGTGCTGGAACGATCGGGGATCTGGCATCACCAGGGGGGCTCGCTGCATGTGGCTCATCACGATGATGAAGCTCAGGTATTGCGCGAGTTTTACGAACTAGCGACGCAGGCTGGCTATGAACTAGAACTGCTGGATGCGCGGGCGACGACCGCCTGCTCACGGGCCGTCAATCCAGAGGGACTCAAACTTTCGCTTTACAGCCGGCATGAGATTGCTGTCGATCCGCGCGAGGTCATTGCGAAACTGCCAGGCTATCTGCGAGCCCACTACGGCGTGCGATTTGAGTATGGCCAGATGGTGCGTTCCATTGATGGACAGAAGGTCAAGACGTCTGCAGGCCAATGGTCGGCCCGGCGCGTCTGGCTCTGCACGGGTGATGAAACACAGATTCTGTACCCTGAGATTTTGACCCGGCAAGGGATGTTCCCCTGCAAACTGCAGATGCTCCGCACCGCGGCTCAAACGGGCGATTGGAAAATCGGGCCACACCTGGCTGGTGGACTGACACTCCGGCACTACACATCGTTTGCAGCCTGCCCGACACTCGCCGAACTCAAAGCGCGAGTGGCCCGAGAAATGCCTCTGATGGATCACTTTGGAATTCATGTGATGGCTTCGCAGAATGGGCGTGGCGAACTCACGATTGGTGATTCGCACGAATACAACCCGCCCGAAGAACCCTTCGGCACCGTCTCGCCATTCAATACCCGGCAGATCGACGACCTGATCATGAGCTATCTGAAAACCATCATGGTCGCACCCGATCTGGAGATTGCCGAGCGCTGGTTCGGAGTTTATCTGAAGCACCCCGGCAAGCTGTGGTTTGAAGCCGCGGCCGAACCACACGTCGAAATCCTGACCGGCATCGGTGGGAATGGCATGACTCTCTCGATGGGTGTGAGCGAACAACATGTGGCCCGTGTGCTCGGAGAAGCAATCACTCAGGATGCGACTCCAGCCGATGCCAGTACGAAACCAGCACTGGTGTAGCTGCGAGACCCTCGCCCACGTCTGCGTGTGAGAGGGTGGTACGGAGTGCCGGGTGAGGTTTTTTCCTGGCGACGTGGAGCAGCCACTTACACTTCCGCTTGGTGCCACTGCTGGCTTGCCAGCAGTGCTCATCCCACGATGCTTTCGGGGAAGAACTTATTAATGACGACTCGGGGTCAAAGTACCTCGTTGATAGAATATCCAATACGTTCGGGCTCACCCTCATCCCGGCCTTTTCCCGTCGGAACTGGAGAAGGGGAAACTGATGCCATGATGCAGTCGCGATCACGACTGACGACTTCAGCCCATCAAACTCTTGGTGACCATTAATATGGAGAGTGGCATCCATCGCACAATGGCGTCAGTCTCCAACGGCTCACCGCGAGTTCGACCACAGTTCCCGATTTTCGGCTGCCAGAAACGCGGTCAGAATCATGTGAGCAGCGAGCTTATCCACCGGGCTGACGGGAGTTTTTTTCTTCGCACGATTCTGAGGTGAGGAGTGACCAGCACCTGGGGATTTTTTAGAGGTTCGCCCACTGGCTGGCTTGTTGCCAGAGCGTGGAAAAACTCCGTCCTGCCACATCAGCAATTCTGCCGAGACCGAGGTGTATCGCTCATCCCAGAATCGAAGTGGCAAGTTCGTGCAGCGAGCCAGCCATTCACCGAATTGTCGGACTTCCCGCGAGAGCTCACTTTCTTCACCACTCGTGTGAAGTGGCAGACCCACAACTAAACCTGCGACGCGGTAGTCGAGGCAAGTCGCCTTAAACCATTCCCGATCGACCGACTCAGACTTCCTCTGATAGATCTCCATGGGCATCGCCAAAGTCTGCTCGAATGTCGAGATCGCCAGACCCACCCGCTTCTGGCCATAATCAACTCCCAGGAGACACCCTTCGCGAGGAAATGCCTGCTCACTCGCCGACTGGCCTTCTTCCGGCTGCTCACCAGAGATTGGGGGATCCTGTGGCATCAAGTGATCCAGGCAAAATAGGGGGTTGATTTTCAGGGGTGATCCAGCGGAGAAAAACCTCTGTCGAGCTGGCGTAACATGCATTTCGACATCAGTTTACGCAGGTTTAGGACTCTTCGTGAAGTCGCTTGTCTGGTTCTGGAAGCCAGATTGACCCATTTTCCGGCCCAGACATATACTCCCGGACGTTGGAATACTGCACAATCTGCGGGCTGACAACCTGAAGATGGCCGCAGTCTTCCAACAAGTTGCCAGGGAAGGTCATCGTTTGGCAGTTCTTGCCAATTTTCGCCGGGGTCTTTCGGTGACACATCCAAGGACGGATGTGACAAGACAGGAGTGCCCGTGAAGGGCTATCTCAGACTATCGATCTGGGTCTTCATTGGACTCGTGGGATTGCTGCTGGCAATCACGGGGATCGGTGGCGGTGCGCACCTCTGGGCACGCACAACAGCTCCTCAAGAATCCATCAGTCTCTCGGCGGACTGGCTCCAGGAATGGGAACAGGGACGCGAGCATATTGGGCTGTTCCGTGGTCACTGCCAGATCACTCAAGGGGCGACCACGTGGCAGGCCGACAAAATGGTCGTCTGGGTCGAAAGTGCCGATGTCGATAGCACGGTCGTCGAAGATCGACTGGTGATCTGGCTGGAAGGGAACGTCCAGGAAATCTCGGCCACTGGTCATCGAAGCGATTCTTCCAGGCTGCTGAAGCTGAGGACGATTGCGGGGGTTGACCTCTCGGTTCGAGGTCGAGTCAGTGATCAGCCCGCGATTGATGACGCACTATATATAAGGGCGCTCAAGCAGCGGTTCGCCGGGACTCCTGAAGCGGCCCTGGCACGCAGTGAACTCCTGCAGACACAACTGACGGTCGATCCTCCGGCCCTCACGATACCGCCGGGGTCGGGGAATTCCGGGTTTGCCAACCCGGGGGTCATGACACCACAGCTTGGTCAGCCTGCTCCCTCGATGAACAATTCGCCCGCTCCAGCCGCCATGCGGCGAGTGAGGATCTTCCCACGCAGTGCCGTTCCTTTCGATGTTCGCAGCTTCCGCAATGAGAACACATTGCCGCCCGAGCAGGTTGTGCAGTTGACCGGTGGTGTCACGATCATCGTCGATGGGATTGAACGGGTGGGGGTGATCGACCTTTCCGCGGATAACGCAGTCATCTGGACAACTGCCCTCGGCAAAGAAGAGTTCTCGACAGAATCTCTCCAGACAGGCGATACGCCTTATCAGGTCTATCTCGAAGGGAACATTGTCATCCGGCAAGGTGAGAATATTGTTCGCGCCACGCGAGCCTTCTACGATGCCCGCGAAGACCGCGCTCTCATTCTCGATGCCGAACTGAAGAGCATCATTCCTGATCAGCAGGGGCTGACGGTACGAGTCCGGGCCGAATCCATTCGCCAGCTTTCACGCGATACGTTCCAGGCTCGCAATGCTTATGTCACGACGAGTCAGTTGGGGGAACCGGTTTACCGGATTCAATCGAGCGATATTTTCATCGATCAACGGACATGGTCTCCCTGGTCACAGCCCACGGTCGATCCAGAGACAGGTTTACTGAAGCCAAATACGATCCCGTGGGTCACAGCTCAGAACAATGCCTTTGTTTTTGGAAGTGTGCCGCTGCTCTATGCTCCGGTGATCTCAGGGCCGGCTGAAGATCCGAACATCCCGATTCAAGGCTTCACCTTCGGCCAGGACAATATTTTCGGCTCGCAGATTCGCACCCGATGGGATGCGTTCCAGATCTTTGGCCTGCAAAAACCAGCCGATACTCGCTGGACTTTGGAAGCAGATTACCTGTCGGATCGCGGCCCATTCCTGGCCACCGATGGCAAATACCGTGGACTTGATAATTACGGCAACAGCTTCTTTGGCCAGGGCCTGGCGGCTTATGTGAATGATGGCGGTGTCGATAACCTGGGTCTTAACCGGCGCGATCTCGCCTTCCCGAATGCCAACCGCGGGATTGTTGATGCCCAGCATCGGCATCAGTTTCTCAACGGGATCGAACTCCAGGCGGAAGCCGGCTATGCCAGCGACCGTAACTTCCGCGAACAGTATTACGAGCAGCAGTTCGACACGGGCAAAGATCTCGAAATGTATCTGGGGATGACTCAAAGATACGATCAGCTCGCATGGTCAATCTGGGGTCGGCCGAGTGTGAATGATTTCGAATACACCACCCAGTGGTTACCTCGAGGCGATCTGTTCGTGCTGGGGACTCCCCTGCTCTCCAACATCCTGAGCTACAGTTCGCACAGTTCCGTCGGTTATGCGCAGCTCGATAATGCGGCACCACCACCAGACCCCAACGATCTCTTCACACCACTTCCTTATTATACCGATGCCAATGGTCTGGTGGCTATGACCAGGCATGCGATTGAAGCACCATTCCAGCTGGGAGAGCTGATGCTCGCCCCTTATGCCATGGGCGAAGCGGCTTTCTGGAGTGATGGCTTTACGAATGATTCGGTTGACCGGTTCTATGGCCGGGCGGGCTTAAGGGCTAATCTGCAGATGTGGCGGGTCTACCCCTATGTGCAGAGCGATCTCTACAACCTGAATGGCCTGGCTCACCGCATGAACTTCGGAGCCGACTATGGTTATGCGGCCAGCAGTACAAGTCTCAGTGAGATCCCCCAGTGGAATGAATTTGACGACAACTCTCAGGAGCGATTCCGCGAACGTTTGGTCGTGAATACTTTCGGTGGCATCCTTCCAAATGTCTTCGAGCCGCGAAATTATGCTGTTCGATCGGGTGCAGCCACAGGTGTCGCTGACCCTTACCACGAGCTGGTGGATGATCAGCAGGTGCTGGCACTCGCGTGGACACATCGACTGCAGACGAAGGTCGGCCCTCCGGAACGATTGCGAATTAAGGACTGGATGACACTCGATCTGGGGGTCAACTACTATCCCGATGCAAGTCGGGATAACTTTGGCGAATCGTTCGGCCTCTTCAATGCCCGCTATGCCTGGTATGTGGGTGACCGTACCAGCATTCATGCCAGTACATTGCTCGACTTCTTTGATGATGGCCAGAAGATCTTCAACGTCGGAGTGCTGACTCAGCGCAGCGTTCGCGGCAGTGCTTACGTGGGCTTCCGACAGGTCGATGGCGGCGCGCTGCTCAGCCAGATTCTGACGGCCAGCTACAGCTACCAGATGAGTCCCAAGTGGATCTCCACGGCGGGAACAGCTTATGACGTGGGTGAAGGTCAGAATCGCGGCCAGTCGCTCACAATTACTCGTGTGGGCGAATCGTTCCTGGTTCATCTGGGAGCCAGCTACGACGCCAGTAAAAACAACCCCGGGATTGCCATTTCGATTGAACCCAAGCTGGGCAATCGCAAGACATCCCCGACCATGATCAGCCCTTTGATGGGGGCAGGCTTCTAACTGAGCGGGCTGCGAGGAACGGAATCCATGAACCCAGCATCCTTGAAAGCACTGGCCAATTCGTCTGGCGGCAGGCCGGAAGAAAATCACGCTTTCGCTGTTGATTCTCATCCACGAGAGGACAGCCCGGTGATCGCCCGGTTGAGCGCATCTCCGATGCCAGGATCGTTACCGAAACTCGCTCCAGGATCGTCTGCAATTCGAGACCAGGCCACAGAGACAGTTCCCATCGATCCTTTGAAGATTCGGATTCATCAGTCGGCCGTTGATCGTCCCGAATGGCGTCAGCGTCTGGTGGAAATTGAGAAGGGATTAGCCACTGCCCTGCGCACAGACAGCACGCTGTTCATGCATCTGTTTTTCGATTCGATCATTATGGCCAGCGGGGCTGTGCTCGGTCTGCATTTGTGGCAATGGGTGGCCCTGACGGCCACTCTGATGATCGTGTTGACTGTGGAACTCCTCAGCCAGGCAATTCGCCGACTGGCACTGTTGGCTCACCGCCCTCATGAAAAACGCACGCCACTCACCGAAGTGACCCATCAGACCGAAGCGCTTTGTTTCGCAGCCAGCTTCGTCACCATTCTGGGCGGGCTGGTCATCACCACGTTGATCTTTGCTCAACGCATTTACGAAACGATTCCTGAGTAGGCTCAGCCGTTCAGTGATGATTGTGCTGTAGGGTGCAAGGAGTTCCGACGGATTGCACCAGTGAAGACGTCACATGTGCATATCGTTCCCGATTGGTGCATTGGCATGCACCCTACAAATGCGGTGTATAGAGACCACGCCAATCGCATGATCTGCCACAAACTTTCCCGCGTATTTGGGTGGGAAACTCTTGTAATCGATCGCTTCCCATCATCGTGAGGGAGGGTTTTACGACTAGTTGCAGAACCATCGACGACTCAGCATCACTGCTCACACATCCAGATCATCCACCTGATTCGCCTGTTCCATGATCAGTTTGTAGCGCTCGGCAGGTTCCTTCCCCAGCAATTTTTCAAACGTCTGGTCGGCTTCGAGCTGATTGTCGATATCGATACGGAGCAGGATGCGCGTCTTCGGGTCGAGTGTCGTCTCTTTCAACTGGGAAGGAGTCATCTCACCCAGACCTTTAAATCGCAGCACATCCGGGTTTCGATTTGCTGGAAGTGAATCGAGAAACTCTTCTTTATGCAGATCGTCGCGGGCATAGAAGATTTGGTTGCCTGACTGGATGCGATACAACGGGGGCTGTGCCAGAAACAACTTGCCCTGTGTAATCAACACGGGCATGTGCCCAAAGAAGAAGGTCAGCAACAGCGTACTGATGTGATACCCGTCCGAATCGGCATCCATCATCAGAATGATCTTGCCGTAGCGCAAGCGATGCAGATCAAAGTTTGGCCCGATCCCTGTCCCTAATGTCTCCACCAGATCCTTGATTTCCTGATTATCGAGGATCTTTGCCGTCGTCATGTTCTGGGTGTTGAGCACCTTGCCTCGAAGTGGCAGGACGGCCTGAGTCCGGCTGTCGCGTCCCATACCGGCAGTTCCACCAGCCGAAAGACCTTCGACGATGAACAGCTCGGATTCATCCGCATTGGTGGATCGACAATCGAGGAGTTTACCAGGCAGACTCAACCTGCGGGCCGCGGGCGATTTCCGGCGGACTTCACTGGCCGCCTCACGACTGGCAGCCCGAGCTCTCGCGGCCAGCACGATCCGCCCGACGATCGCATCGGCCGTTGTCTTATTACTCGACAACCAGTTCTCGAGCGCAGGCCGGATCTGCCCTTCGACGACACTCGACATCTCAGGGTTATTGAGTTTTTCTTTGGTCTGGCCCTGGAACATGGGCTCTGCCAGAAAGACCGAAAGCAGCCCCACAATTCCTTCGCGAATGTCATCGTTCTGGATCGTGAGACCTTTGACCTTGATATCGTGCACTTCCATGTAATTGCGAACGGCTTTGCCGATGGCACTTTTAAGTCCGCTTTCGTGAGTGCCGCCAGCGTGGGTGCGGATGCCGTTCACATAACTTCGCAGGTGCTCATCCGTCGATTCTGACCAGCGAAAGACCGCTTCGACTTTATAACTGCCATCATCTTTCGAGAACTGAAACAGATTTTCATGGACAGGTTTACGCTGCCCTTCGGTCATCAGGCGGGCGAGGTAAGTCTGCAGTCCATCGGGATGATGCAGGACGACAGTTTCTTTCTTGGCTTCATCGATCAATGTAATCTTGAGCCCGGCATGAATGTACGAAATGTCTTCCAGATGAGCCTTGATCGTCTCGATGCTGAAGACAGTTCGTGCGAAGATCTCTTTATCGGGCCGGAAGAAAACATCGGTTCCGCGACCTCGAAAAGGACGTACCTGCTTGAGAGCAGTCGTGGGTTTACCGCGTTTGAAGCGCTGCTGCCATTCGAAGCCATCGCGATGGATAGTGGCGACCATTTCTTCCGAAAGGGCATTCACCACCGATGAGCCCACACCATGCAGACCACCGCTGCGTGCATAGGCATTTTTGCTGAATTTCCCACCCGAGTGGAGCGTGGTGAGGATCGTTTCGAGCGCCGACTTTTTCGTTTTGGGATGTAGATCGACAGGAATGCCGCGACCGTTATCACTCACGGAACAGGACTCGCCATCTTTATGCAGAGTGACCGTGATCTCAGTCGCTTCACCCGCCAGGCATTCATCGACACTGTTATCGACGATTTCCCATAAGAGGTGATGCAGCCCGCGGGCATCGACACCGCCGATATACATGCTGGGTCGGCGGCGCACGGCCTCCAGACCTTCGATCACTTCAATATCTGATGCGGTATAGGCTGTCGCCATGTCACTTCCTGATCGACTGAATTTCTCGCCTGAATACTACTGCTTTGTGCCATGATTGCCGCTCTGGGCAAGCATGTCTTCGAGATGATCAACACGGGCTAGTCAGGGTCTTCCTTCCAATCGATCAACCTTCAATGCTGTTCCAATCCACCAGTGCAATCTCGGGTCGCACAATTTCGCCCACCTGACTGCGATGGCTGACCTTGACCCCTTTGCCTCCACGTGTCGTCAATGCATATTTCATCTGCCCGCAGGTCAGTTCCTTTTCGTTAGCCAGCTTGAGCCTCAACACATCGCTGGGTCGCGACATCAGTGCCGCACCCAGGACGAGATCCTTCTCTTTCTCTTCCAGGCGAATGCCGCGCACACCTTTCCCTGCTCCAGAAAGGACAGGAATCTCTTCGAGTGAGAAGTGAATGAGCCGCGCTTCGCGAGTGACGAGAAAGACCGATGTCTGATCAACGATCAATTCGACCTTGGCCACCACGTCACCTTCCTGCAGCTTACAGAACTTGCGGCCCGATCTCGTGCTCGCTGTGCGAAATGGCTGAAGCGGCACACGCATCACCTGCCCCTGGGCTGTGGTGACAAAGAGATGTGGCGGTGCGGGTTCGGCTCCTTCGGCTGTCTCTTCGGCAACCGCGGTAAAGCGAGGGTCTGTCGTGACGGCGGCAATCACCTGCACACCATCTTTGAACTTGTAATGCTTGGTGAGTGGTTCGCCGTACCCAGAAGAAACCGGCACCTGAGAAATGGGCATCGTGTAGGCAATTCCGTCGCTGGCAAAGAAGATCACATGATCGACCGTGCTCCCTGGGAGGACATCGAGCACCTGGTCGCCTTCGCGGACGCGCGTCGATTCCACACTTTGCAGCCGGCCGACACGTTTGATCCACCCATCTTTGCTGAGCACCACATTCGTATTCTCACGAACGATATAGTGCGATTCATCAAACTCAGTGACTTCGTCGGAAGAGCCCAAAGTCGTTCGCCGCTTATCGCCAAACTGCTCACTCAGCTCGCGCAGTTCGCCTTCGATGACATTCCAGATGCGATCGTCTTTGGCAAGAATGCGTGTGATCCGGTCGGCCTCTTTCTGTTTGGTATTCAGTTCCGCGAGGACGGTATCAATTTCCAGCTGGGAAATGCGGTACAACTGCATTTCGAGAATCGCCATGGTCTGCGGTTCATCGAGCGGAAAGGCCGCCATCAACTTGTCGCAGGCATCTCGCTTGCCGTTGCTGTTGCGAATGATCTTGATGGCCTTGTCGATCCCGTTAAAGATGATCTCCAGGCCGCGCAGGATATGAATCCGCGCCTGCAGTTGATCAAGTTGAAACTGGAAGCGTTTCTTGACGACCTTCAAACGGAACTTGAGAAACTCACCCAGCAAACGATGGAGCGGCAATCGTGCTGGAGTTAACAGCCCCTGATCATCCGGAATCAAGACCGTGCTGTTGTAGTTGAAGTTCTGCTCCAGTGGCGTCTTTTTATAGAGGAACGCCATCACCGATTCCGGGTCACTCCCTTTCTTCAGTTCCAGAACCACACGCAAGCCGTGTTTATCGTCGGTTTCATCAGCCGCGTTAATCAGTTGAGGCAGCTTGCGGCTTGCGATCACATTGCCAATCTCTGCCAGCAGCGGCCCTGTTTCGACGCCATAAGGTACTGAATAGATCACCACCCGGTCTTCCACTTCCGCCCGCTTCTCTTTATCCATCCGCCATTCGGCCCGCACCTTGAAAGCCCCACGCCCTTCCTCATAAATGGGGAGCATCGCTTTCCGATCGGTAATCATTCTCCCACCCAACGGAAAATCGGGGCCCTTGATGAACTTGAGCAGTTCCTTGGTAGACGCCTCAGGATTTGTAATGAGGTGAATACAGGCTTCGAGCACTTCTTTTAAGTTATGGGGCGGCATATTCGTCGCCATCCCCACGGCAATGCCGGCAGTCCCATTGACCAGCAGATTCGGAAACCTGGTGGGCAAGACGACCGGTTCTTTGCGGGTGCCGTCATAATTGGGCCGCATTTCGACAGTGTCGAACCGCAACTCGTTCATGAGTTGTTCGGCAATGCCCGTCAGCCTGGCTTCGGTGTATCGCTCGGCGGCAGCGGGCAGGCCCATGATGGAGCCAAAATTTCCCTGCCCGTCGACGAGCGGGTATCTCAAAGTGAAATCTTGAGCGAGGCGAACGAGTGTGTCGTAGACCGATTGATTGCCGTGAGGGTGATAATTGCCGGTGGTATCGCCGGAGATCTTCGCGCACTTGCGCGTCTTCGCATCGGCCATCAGCCGCAATTCTTCGTACATGACGTAGAGGATGCGGCGCTGGACGGGTTTGAGACCATCTCGAACATCGGGCAAAGCACGCGACTGAATGACAGACATCGCGTAGTTAAGGTATCTCCGCCGGGTCTCAGAGGAGATTTCCCGAAACTGAATACGGTCTTCCTGATTTTCTGTCACGGAGGATCCTGGTGTCGAACTGTTTCGTTTTGGCACTCAATCAACCTTCCTGGGAGAGCTTGACGCTCTTATCGGCTGGGAAAAGCGGGTTGCTTTTGCCGGGGATCATGACGGATTTCGCTTCTTTGGCAAACTTTTCCGTTCAGCGGGTTTTTGCCGATAAGCGGGAATACACCACTCTTACGAGATTTGCAACTCGACGTAAGGCATGAATTGCCAACAGCTTGTTGGCTTGGAGAACTTGGACGTTCCAGCCCGGGAATCGTTCATTTCTCGACGGGCCAAATTCCGAAAAGAGAAGCGAGTCTGATTTGTAGTCTCCGCGACGACTGGCCACGAAGGCAAATCCCGTTGCGTATGGGCCTCAATTCAATTGTTGCTGTTGAATCCGTCCCACGGAGGGGATGAAATGCAATTCCTGAAATTGTCTGTCTTGATCCTGCCTGCAGTCATCTGTCATTCGGCAATTGCCAATGATCCGATTTACCTGCCGGCCGAAGTGGTTGCACCCGCACCTCAGGCAGCATCCTTTGGTAACATGCCTGTGGTGACTGCACCAGCCGAACAGGTTCCACCTTCTCCACTGTATGCATACCCCACAGCTGCTGAATCGGAGTTCGCTCCGATTCCCAAAGCCCCATCGATCCATACACCGGTCATCTCTCGCCAGGTGACTCCACCTCCTGCTGCGACGACCACGATCCCACAGGGGGCAGTTGTTTCGGAAGCTCCACAAAGCGGATATGTTCGCCTGGGTGCACCGCTCTATCCATCACCCTCACCACACGTGCCAGTCTGGACGGGTGGAAGCATGATTACCAATCAGGCCTTTGCACCTCACGAAATGCTGTATGCCCATAAGTACAAGGCTCTTTATCCACCTTACTATCACAAGGTGAAAGGCCACTGGTTACTAACCCCATTTGGTGTTAAATCGCACGAGCGATGGGAACTGCAGGGGACGATGGTCGAAGTGAATTATCACAGCCACTATCCACTGCTCCCGAAGTTTACAAAGCCACATACTTCGCAAAACCATGGCCCTTGGCGCTAACCAACGACGGCATAAAAAGGTTGGCGGCCTGCCTGCGAACAGGCCACCGTTCGGCCTGAGAATGAATCCTGAATTCTGGCACTTATTACAGCTCTCTGAACTTTGATCGCCTGGTTGATGCTCGACCAGTACACAGGAAGTGATTTGTCATGAATGCATTCACACACCCGACAACAAGGTTGGTTTTCGCACTTGCTTTGTGCGGTGCCTGTGAGTGGCCCATGGCCCAGGCTGCCGAACCTGCACCAATGCCAACCGATACAGCACCGGCTGTAACGGCGCCAGCGGCAGTATCCAGCCAATCTGCCGGTGTCGTTCGAATTCGCAAAGAGCGAACTCAGGCCTTGCAGTCACAAGCTCCCGTCAGCGGGCCGGTGGCTCCTGTCGGTTTCCGTGATGCGATCTCGGAAGGGTTTGAATCCTTTCAGACACCAGCCCGCCCTGTGACGATGACACAGGCTTATGCTCAGCCTTACTCCTCTCAGGGCTATGCGGCACAGCCCGTCGCTATGCATGGTCAGGCTCACAGCTATCCTGTCGAAACAGTCTATACCGATTGCCCGAACGGCGAATGTGATCGTCACGGGTACTGCAAAGAACGATTTCACGAGTGGCTCAAATACAAGTTTGGCTACTTCATTCCGACCGGCAATGGTGGGACAGGGACTCCACTGTTTGGCAAATATCATCGTGTCTACCCACAGGATCCTGGCTACTTTGATCAGCGGGATGGCCAGCTTTATTCCGCTCAAGGCTACGGAGTGCCAGTTTCTGTCCCTCTGGCGCCAGTTGTGGGTCACCAGTACAACTACGGTTGGGGAATTCCTTCCAGCCGCTTAACACCGATTTCTCATCCTGCGAACTGATGTGAGAAGGTGGCGGCACGGTGACCACAGGATGGTTACCGGGTCGTGTCCGTGAGTCTGTAATAAGTCGATTTTCACAAGGAACAACAGCGCCTTAATCCGGCCTGCGTAAAGAGGATTCTCTTATGACTTCCCAGGATACTCGATGGCTGGCACTCGCGGCCGTTTCGGCTGCAACGAGCTTGTGCGGTGGTCTTGTTGAACCCACCATCGCCAGTGCTCAGGAAGTTGGCCTTGTGCGAATTTCTGACCGTTCACCTTCCAGCGTGCAGACCACACCTGTGGGGCACAAGCACTATGCTCACGGTCCGGTCATGACGACCACCATTCCTGCTGATGGTTCTGGTCAGTACTGCGATAATTGCGACCGCCGCGGCGGACACGGTGGCAATGCCTGGCGGATGCATCTGCCACCAGATCATGGCTACTCTGTTCCTGCGAAGTTCCCACTTCAGCGTCGTGGTGTCGAGTACGAAAACTATTTCCCGCCACAGTGGTATGGTGCTGGCCTGACTTACCAACAGAACTACCCTATGGTCTACATGCCGACTGATACCACACAGCTTGGCTTCTACTACCAGCATGTGCCGTTCTGGCGGCCCAATCCCAATATGCTGCCACCACGTCCAGTACCGTCACAGTGGCATATCCACGCTCCTGTGGTTTATGCGACGGATTTCCATCGCATGCATGCCGGTGCTGGCAGCCAGGGTTGGCAGGAAGTGCAAGTTCTCGATTCCACCACAGCCCCGGCGACCAATGGTGCCCAGCCCACACCTATCGATGGAAACGGCCTGCAGCCAGTTCCAGCACCCATGGTGCCACAAGTTCCTGGATCAGAAGTCCCACCCGCACCCATGCTCGATTCGGCTGCCAGTGGACACATCAAACGGGCAGCAGCTCAGCAGTAAACTGCCTCAAAGTTCGATGAACAGTCTTAATAGACTCAGCCTTGGTGAAATCTTCACCAAGGCTGTTTTCGTTACTATGTCGAGCGTTGGAGCAGTAAATCATTTATGGCCACACACATCTGGCTTCGTGCCATGCTTGTAGCTTTGGGCTGTCCATGACACACATCTTTATCACCCAACCATGGGTGGCATGACCCTAGAGGCCCCATAAAATAAAACACAGCGCTCAAGGGGATGGCTCTTGACCGGGTGGCAGGGGTCGGATGTCTGCATCCGCCCCCTGGTAATCAACGTTCGCAAGCACGATTTCACCTGTTACGTTCCTTCCCATGACCTGGGGGCAAACGAGGACGTTTGACCCCAGCCACGCATCCCATGAGCACTCCAGCGAAGATGCGTGTAATAGACAGCCCAAAGCTGCAAGCATGGCACACAGCCCTTCGTGGTTTGTCTGCATTTCTTCTGCTCAACTCCCAACAAACAACTCCCAACAAACGATGAACCGGGATCAGACTCATCGTCTAACCCCGGTTCACAATTCATGCACAAGCCAAGCTGTCATGACAGGCTGTTAGAAAAGCTGCACAGCCCACCAGTCACATTTCGGCTTAATACTCGCGAGTTGTCTTCAGACCTGGCATCGGAACTGGATACTTGCCTTCGGCGTCGGCCACTACGGGAGCTGGGCCATCTTCTGTGAGAGAGTCGACGTTCGGTGCGAATTCGTGATCACAGTTGAGCATGGCATCGTAGGTGATGACCTGCCCGGTGTGAGCTGCCATACGCCCCATCGAGGTCACCAGACTGGCTTCCGCACCACGTCGAACCTCATTGTAAGGTCGATCTTTACGAATGGCTTCCACCAGATGATCCCATTCGAGCTGGTAAGGGCTCGGCTCTTTCGCCCCGAATTGCCAGAGAATGTTATCCTTGCTGGACATATCCTGGCTCTTGTATGTGCGGGCACGCGAAGGAGCATGGCCTGATTGCGAAATCACAGCAGAACCCTTCGAGCCATGGGCATAGCTGGCGAACTCCTGATGGCAGCCGGGCATAGTGCGGCCTTCCATCAACAGTTTCGTGCCATCAGCAAAGGTGTACTCCACGGCATACTGATCGAAGTTCTGATCGACATAATCGCCGCGGAAGTGACGTCCACCCGTTGCCTGGGCTTTCACTGGCCAGGCATTCTTCATCCAGCAGCACTCGTCAATGTTGTGAATGAGGAAGTCGCTGAAGCCGCCCCCAGAGGCCCAGAGGAAGGCATGGAAATTCTGGATCTGGTACATCAGTTCCTTCTGATTTTCCGGCTTCTTTTTCGCAAAGGCAGTCGCGGTAGGACCGGCCATACGATAAGCCCGCAGCAGCAGCAGGTCACCAATCTCACCATCCTGAATCCGCTTGAACAGCTCGCCGCGGGCATCGCAGTGCCGGCACATCAGGCCGACACCAACCTTGAGATTCTTCTTTTCGGATTCATCGGCCAGTTGCAGCATACGCTTCGTGGAAGGGCCATCCACGGTCACGGGCTTTTCCATGAACGTGTTCACGTCCTTGGCAATTGCGTAGGTGAACTGTACCCAGCGAAAGGCGGGAGGCGTGGCCATAATCACGACATCGCCGGGCGAGAGGCAATCGATGGCCTGCTTGTAAGCCTCAAAGCCCACGAATCTTCGATCTTCCGGCACATCGACCTGATCTTTGAACTGACCTTTGAGTCCCTCGTAACTGCTGTTCAGTCGATTGGGGAAGACATCGGCCATTGCGACGAGCTTGATAGGCCCTTGATTCTTCACTGAAAGAGCATTGGCTGCCGCACCGGTTCCACGTCCACCGCAGCCCACCAGCGCCACCTTGATCGTATTGTCTTCACCAGCATAAACCGTCTGCGGGATCGCCATGCTCGCAATCATCGATGTCGTCGCCAATGCTCCCGTGGCTCTCAGGACATCGCGGCGACTGACCACTGAATTCGAACGGGGCGGTTGTGATGTGCCGGAAGCATGATTAGCGGATGGTGAATTCGCAGGATTCATCAGGAGGGATCCTAAAAACAGGAACTGAGAACGGGCTGGATGTCATTAAGCTGAGATACTTGAGCAGGTGACCCTGTAACTAGGCTAACCTCCTCCAGGTTCGTATCACAAGTCATTGATACGAGAATTCCGGCCCTCGCGTGGGATTTGCGATGGCTCTGCGTCGTCTTCTTCATAGCCAGGGTCTGTTTCGTGTTCTCTGTCAGCAGACTGCCGCTCGAATTCCCGGATGAGCAATGTCTGTTCGGCTGGTGAGAGCAGCGGGAGTTGACCAGATTCGACGGGCTTGAGTGCCTGGGCGAGTTTCCAGCAAAATTGTGCCAGAACAAACACAATTACGTATTGCGCGACCCAGAATCCCCAGATCACAGTGGGAACCGCTGCTGGAGGAATCATTTGTGGAAAAAACCGGACAGCCAGCATCGCAATCACGAGGATATTGATGATCTTGGCCATTTTCGCGTAGGCCTCCAACAGTGATTGATCCATTCGGTAGACAGCCACTTTCTGCAGGGCGGCTGTCACGCCCAGCCAGAGCAACATGGCCAGAACCTGCACGACCAGCCACCGTTGGCCGGGATCTGGCATGAGCATCAGGATCACACTCAATAGAGGTAACAGGATCGAGGCAAAACGACCGGCCATCTCGAGTTGACTGAGCCGTTCGCGCGTCAGTTGCCACGTGACCCAGGCGAGTGGAATGGTGAGCGCAAACAGCACCCAGTTGCAGGCCAATCCCTGAGCACGCAACCGTCGAAATTCCTCCATCACTTTTTCCAGACGATCATTGAGCGCCTTCAGCTCAGGAAGATTTTTCGCCTCACTGGCCACTTTCCATTCTCGTTCAATATCGACGATCACTACCGCCAATTGACGAGCTTCTCTCTGCAGGTACTGCGAGAAATCGAGTCCCACTAGAAGTGCCAGAAACAGCAGGGGCAACAGCAGGATCGAGATTCGCCAGTATTTCCAATAAGGCTGCATACGAGGTGGCCTTCAGTGCGGCAAGCAATAGAACATGTGAGTTTGTGAGATGACTCTCGAAAGAGATCCATCCGAAAGGATCCCATAACTCACGGCAAAACTCCACCACCTGACAAGCCTTGATAGCGGCGTAGGTCTTGAGATTGGCGATGTGCATAAAACAAAACAGGCAATCCGATCATGGCCGGATTGCCTGTTGTATGTTTGGTTCGACGTGGCTTTAAGAGCTGGGGACAGGAGAGCTTTAATCAGCAGGCCTATCCAGGACGACTCGTCATGTTGGAGAGTTGTGTGTCCTCTCGAGCCGGAAGTCTTTCGCGAGAGGAGCCCCTGAGGAGAGCCGTAGCTCTCCCCAGGTTTGGCCTCACGTTCCCGGATCCGCCGGGCTTCAAGCTGGATTCATTCTAACCAGGCTTTTGGACGACAACAGACTCTGAAGTGAGTGTCTGTTTCCATCTCGATCAGCAACCAAATCTTTCGTTGCCCCTGACATCGCTTAGACCTGATTCCATCAATTGCCTGGCATGTGCATTTGATGGAGTTGTCTCGTACTCAGTTAACAACAGCCAGAGTCGGCTATGTCGATTTTTGATCGGGTGTGACCAGTATGTTCGACTTATCATGTGATCAGGCGGAAACCAGTTGCGGCTGAAATCCGCCCAATCGACACGTTTTGTTTCACGAACCAGTCGTTTTCAACTTAGTGGCAAGGTGTGGCCATAGGAGCGGCACATGTTGGAGCACAAGCGGCTGGAGCAGCACATGTGGGAGCACAGGCAGCTGGAGCAGCGCAGCTTGGGGCCACTGAGCAGCAAGAGGTCTTGCGGCTGCAGGCCTTACGGAGCTTGCACTTCATGGCAGCAAACTTTTCCTTGAGGTGGCAGCGCTTCTTGGCGCAAGGATCGCAAGCTGGAGCACATGTTGGTGCACAGGTGGCTGGAGCACAGGCAACAGGAGCAGCACAGCTAGGAGCACAAGCGGCAGGAGCTGGTGCACAGGCAGCAGGAGCTGCACATGTAGGAGCACAAGCGGCTGGAGCTGGAGCACAAGCAACAGGAGCAGCGCAAGTAGGAGCACAGGCTGCAGGAGCAGGTGCACAGGCAACAGGAGCAGCGCAGCTCGGGGCACAAGCCGCAGGAGCGGCACACGATGGGGCACATGCAGCAGGTGCAGCGCAGGTAGGCTCAGGAGCGCAACCGCAGTCGCTCTTCTTGAGCCAGTGGAAACCGGCGTCAGCCGAGTTCAAACCGGCGATACACAGCAGCACAGCGGAAATCCATGCAAACTTCATCTCAATCTCTCCTAAACAAATCCAAGGGAACGTGAGGAACCAGGAGCGAAACAGGACACCTTGTCCCGCCATCTGAACCCCTGGCCCAACCCTGCGTGTCACAACGGACATCACACCCTACTTTTCGGACTGAAGAGACCTGGAGGTCTACGAAGTTTGCCCAAAATCTGCATGACTCACACTGCTGGCGAGAATGTGAAGAATGCACCGAATTTGCGGGCGGATTTCAGGCTGCTTTTGCATTTCACCCTTCGGGTAAGTTTTTCCACTCAAGTTGGCTCCGCCAGAACTTTTTGGCCCTTGCTCTACGATGCTCAATATTGTGGGCTGGTACTGACTCAATGAGTTCAATTGCCTGCGAATGATTGCCGTAAGTCGTATCTAATGAATCCGATACGCATTTTGGTTCCACTCCACATCGGAAAACCAGTCAATGCCTGATACGATGCTCGTCATCAAACAGAGGCCTCACCATGCACGACATCACTCACGACCACGCCAGCCAGCATCGCATTCTTGCCTTGAGCCGCATGCTGGAACTGGTACTCAAGCTCAATGATGTCAACGACCTCGCTGCCGTCCTGAACGCGATTACCCATGGTGCCTGCCAGGCCGTGGAATGTGATCGAGCCAGTCTTTTTCTCTACGATTCTCAAGCGGACGAACTCTACTCTCACTCGACGACCGAATTGGAAATCCGCGAGATTCGCCTTCCCATTGATAGCGGCATCATTGGACACGTTGCCCGGGAGCGCGTGCCGCTGGTTGTCGCACAACCTCATGACGATTCGCGATGGTCACCCGTGTTTGACCAGCAGACGGGCTATCGAACTCGAAACATTCTGGCTGTGCCCGTGGTCTCCAAATCGGAGAATCGACTTCTCGGTGTTCTCCAACTGCTCAACAAGCATGCAGACTGTTTCGAAGACTTCGATGTTCAATTGATGCAGGCCTTTGCCGTGCATGCGGGAGCCGCCATCGAAAGGCAGTGGCTGCAATCGGCTGCCAGGCAAGCGGAGGATTACCGCCGCTCGATGGAAATGGCCCGACAGATTCAAATGGGGTTTTTGCCGAAAGAACGCCCACGCTTCCCGCAATACGAAGTGACTGCCTGGTGGGAACCTGCCGAGTATGTGAGTGGTGACTATTACGACTGGCTCGTGGCTCCCGATGGTCGCCTGGGCATCGCTGTAGGGGATGTCAGCGGTCATGGCATGGCTGCCAGTCTGATCATGGCGTCGGTGCGGGCCATGATTCATGCGCTGGGAAGATTGGCAACCACACCAGCCGATATGATGGAACTTTTGCAGGATGTCGTGCAGGCCGATCTCGTCGATGGTCGATTTCTGACACTTTTACTTCTGACCATCGATCCCGTGACTCATTGCGTAGAATTTGCCAATGCGGGTCATGCACCTGCGATCTACTATCAATCGTCGAAACGCTCCTGCAGACGACTCGAAGCCACTCGCACGCCACTGGGATTTCCCGTCAATCAATCCTTGCGATTGCCCATCTATCCCGTCATGCAGCCTGGCGATCTTCTCATTCTCGGTACGGATGGACTCATTGAAGTTCATGACGAGAAAGGCAAGATTTTTGGCATGCAACGCCTCGAAGAACTCATAGCAAAACATGCACATGAGTCCGTTGAAACGTTATCTCAGATTCTGAAACGTGAAGTTTTCGATTTCTCCACAGAACATCCCTTTCCAGACGACATGACGTTGCTCATCATTAAGCGCGTCGACGAAGCCGCCTGAATTTCTGGTGGCACTTCGCACGATCCCGCAGCCATTGAAAAACAGCCTTGTCTGCGCTGCTCGATCAGATTCCTCTCTAAAGCAATAGATGCCAACTTCCATGTATGTCAGCGTGTTTGATCTGTTCAAAGTAGGGATTGGACCGTCCAGTTCTCACACCGTCGGCCCTATGAAGGCGGCTCAAATCTTTGCTCAGCGACTGGTTGACCAGGGCCACCTGGAAAAGCTGGGGATGGTGCAGGCTCACCTGTTTGGTTCGCTGGCACTCACCGGCAAAGGCCACGCGACAGATTCGGCAGTCATCTGGGGACTGGCTGGTGAAATGCCGGCGACAGCCCAGTCCGAGAATCTCGCCAGAATTCTTGATCGAGTCCAGAAGGAACATCGCCTTCCCATCGGAGGGACAGATCACGAGATCGAGTTCCTCCCCGATCGGGACATCTTCTTCCATTATAATGAGGTGTTGCCACAACACCCCAACGGCATGAAGTTCGTCGCACTCGACAAAAATGGCCTCCCACTGGCGATGGAGAGTGCGTTCTCCGTCGGCGGCGGATTCGTCATTTTTGAAGGGGAAGACCAGGCACAGACATCAACCTCACCACAAGTCGAAATCCTCTTCCCCTTCACGACGGCTGCCGAACTTCTCGAAATCGGTATCCGTGAGAAAAAGTCGATTGCTGCCATTGTCCGCGAGAATGAACGAGCCTTCCGCACGGATGCTGAGATCGATGCCGGCCTCGACCGCATCTGGGAGGTCATGCAAAGTTCCATCGATCGAGGTTGCCGCACCGAAGGGATTCTTCCTGGTGGCCTGAACGTCAAACGCCGTGCCGCGAGCATGTGCCGCACACTCATGACCTCTGGTCCTCGTCCGATTGATCCGCTGCAAAGCCTCGATTGGGTGAGTCTGTTTGCACTCGCCGTCAATGAAGAAAACGCTGCCGGTGGTCAGGTGGTGACAGCACCCACAAATGGAGCAGCCGGAGTCATTCCTGCTGTGATTGCTTATTACAAACGTTTATTGGCAGGTGCCACACAGGAAGGTGTTCGCACCTTCCTGTTGACGGCAGGTGCCATTGGTATGCTCTATAAGCGTAATGCCTCACTCTCTGCTGCCGAGATGGGTTGTCAGGGTGAAGTGGGCGTCGCCTGTTCAATGGCTGCCGGTGGCCTGGCTGCCGTCATGGGTGGCTCGAACGAACAGATCGAGAACGCTGCGGAAATTGGCATGGAGCATAACCTGGGCCTGACCTGCGATCCCATCAAAGGTCTCGTGCAGGTTCCGTGCATCGAACGCAACACGATGGGGGCTGCCAAAGCCATTAATGCCGCCCGGCTCGCTGTGCTGCATGGAGATGGCACCCACCGCGTCTCGCTCGACCGCGTCATCGAAACCATGCGCCAGACAGGTGTCGATATGCAGGTCAAATACAAGGAAACCTCCATTGGAGGACTTGCAGTCAACGTCGTTGATTGCTGATATCACTTGCTTCCCACTGCCGGGGAAAATATCTGTGGTGGTTGATGGGTTGATCCTGGTTGTGGTTCAATCAGTGGATTGAACTTCCTTGAGCCATGCCCCTCTCAGACGACTTGAGAGCGAGCTCACATACGCATAACCTGGCAGAGTGAACGATGTCGCATCACATCCCCACGCGTCGCAGCTTCCTGACAGCGGCCGTCACAACGACATCCGCAGGCTGGCTGCTGGCCACTGCTCAGAGCGCCACTGCTCAGAGCGCCACTGCTCAGAGCGTCGTAGCAAACCCCGGCGAATTCGTCGAACCAGCCCGTACGCTCCCGGTTCAACGCGATGCGGATGTCATCGTGTGTGGTGCAGGACCGGCTGGCGTCACCGCAGCCATCACAGCCGCCCGACTTGGTGCGCGTGTGCGACTTTTCGAAGCGCATGGGTCACTCGGTGGAGTCTGGACAAGTTCACTCCTGGGCTATCTCCTCGATTTTGATAAGCCCGGCTTCAACGTGGAACTTGTTCGCCACCTGCGGCAGCGCGGTGCCATTCGTGGTGAAGGGATGAATGGTCTCACCTATCACCCCGAAGAAATGAAGCTGATTCTCGAAGAACTTTGCACGCGTGCCGGCGTCAATCTGCAACTTCATACCCGCGTGACCGCTGCTTATCGCGAAGGAATCCGGCTCTCAACAATCATCACAGAATCCAAGTCGGGCCGGGAAGCCTGGCAGGCTCCCATCTTTATCGATTCGACAGGTGATGGTGATCTGGGTGCTCAGGCGGGCTGTGAATTCGAGATTGGTCGCGATCAAGCCTGCCCCTGCCAACCGATGACGATGTACGCCCTGCTCGTCGTGAGAAATCTGGCAGAGATCGCCCCGTATCTTCACGGCGTCGGAAATGATGGCCAGCATGTCGGGCCGAAAGCCTTTCAGGAACTGCTCAAATCGGCCGGGGTGCAGCCCAGCTATGGCAAAGCCAGCCTGTTCCCGATCTCGGGCCAGCTTGTTCTCCTGATGGCGAATCATGAATACGGCATCAACGCCACGAATGCCGCTCAAGTCACGACGGCCACACTTCACGCCCGGGCAGAACTTCACCAGATTGTGAAGGCTCTGGCCAAACTTGGTGGCCCCTGGCAAGGGACAGAAATCGTCGCGACACCCGAACAGATTGGCATTCGCGATGGCCGCCGGATTCGCGGCCGCTACATCATGACTGCCGATGACCTCATTCGCGGTGCCACACAGGACGATGCCGTTGTCAGGGCGAAATTCCCGGTCGATATTCATGCACTATCGCTCGAAGAAAATCGCAAGTCGGCTTACAGCAATGCGGGGGTGAAAGCGAAGCCCTACGATATCCCCATCAGGGCTCTCATTGCCCGCGATGTCGATGGTCTCTTGATGGCTGGCCGCTGTATCAGTGGCGATTTCATTTCACATGCCAGTTACCGCGTGACGGGGAACGCCGTCGCAATGGGCGAAGCCGCCGGCACAGTCGCAGCTCTCGCGGCAGAAACAAAGCAACTCCCGCAAGATATCCCCTTTCCCACCACTCAAGCCGCCATCCAAAAATCCCGCACGATTGGAGAAGCGACCGTTCTGGAGTGAAGATCGGCTCCAGCGATGGTGAATACGAAAATCCCTTCCGAACACAACGCAACACTTGATTACAATAAGAACATTTGTCACCTTACTCTTCTGGAAAGGTGATGAGTATTCCATGATCATTCTCGGCGACAACTCAGGCATTCAAGGATTCGTCTTCGACATTGCCGAAGAGGGCGGCGGACAGGCACAGCGCCTCCGCGCCAGATCGTTCATGTTCCAACTCATCGCCGAGGTCGCGTCAATACGCATCCTGAACGCTTCAAATTGCCCACTCACATAAACGGCCAGCGGAGAGGATACAGACCTCTACTGAATAAGGAATACAGGTAGCTCGACGACGAGCAACCTATGCCACTCTGCGATCTGTTTCTTGTACAAGGGGAGTCTTGGATCGCGCCAATCACAAGGCCCGTACGATGGATGTATAGACTTGTTGGAGTAGATCCGCTTGAGTAAACGGCTTTTGGAGAAAGGCCTCATGAGGCTGTAATGATGCTCCGCGGGCACCGAAACTCTCTGAATATCCGCTGATATAAACCACCGGGAGATCGGCATGCATCGATCGCAATTCTCCCGCTAATTCTCGCCCACCGATTCCCGGCATGACGACATCGGTTATTAATAAGTCGATTGGATCAGGCAGCGTTCGTACCAGATCTAACGCCTCTCGACCATTCGCAGCTTCCAAGACGCGATAACCCTGTAATTCGAGCATCAGCCGCGTCGCTTTTCTCACTGCCGGTTCGTCCTCAACGAGCAGAAT
Organism: Planctopirus limnophila DSM 3776; assembly: GCF_000092105.1. Lineage (NCBI taxonomy): Bacteria > Pseudomonadati > Planctomycetota > Planctomycetia > Planctomycetales > Planctomycetaceae > Planctopirus > Planctopirus limnophila. The sequence continues at coordinate 162,620 of NC_014148.1, forward strand.
CGTTTCCGCCCCATGGCGGATGGTTGGTTGTTTGCTGGCTGTCACCGACGGAGGTTCCTCAGCGACACCGGGAAACAGTAATCGAAAAGTCGTCCCGACGCCTGGCTCTGTGGTCACATGGATCTGGCCATCGTGCTGTTGCATGATGCCGTGGACGACGGCGAGCCCCAGTCCGGAACCACTTCCGATCTCCTTCGTTGTAAAAAAGGGTTCAAAGATCCGGGCTTGGACGTCTGCGCTCATCCCGATGCCAGTGTCAGCAACTTCGAGTTGAACGTAGGGCGTCTCCAATGAAATGTTCGTTAAGAATTGTCGAGCGTCCTGTGGTGAAAGTCTGCTCGTGCGAATCGTCAGCCGGCCGCCGGCGGGCATGGCATCCCGTGCATTGACGACGAGGTTCATCAGCACCTGGTCTAGATGAGTAGTATCGGCCTTGATCGCAGGCAAGAGAGGATCGAGATGCAGGATCAATTGGATTCGTTCGCCGATCAATCGCCGCAGCAGTTTCTGCGATCCCTCGATCACATCATTCAAGTGAATGACTCTCGGCTGGAAATGCGAGCGGCGACTGAAGTCCAGCAATTGCTTGGTCAATTGTGCGGCCCGAAGTCCTTCGTCGCGGATGTGCTGCACGGACTCCCGCCAATTCTGCGGCTGCGATTTCTGATCCAGTAGTAGCTCACAATAGCAGTTTATGACCGTGAGGAGGTTATTGAAATCGTGGGCGATGCCTCCCGCGAACTGCCCCACGGCTTCCATTTTCTGCGACTGCCGCAACTGCTCTTCCAGCTTTCGCTGTTCCGAGACGTCGCGAAAGCTCAACACGCGTCCCACCGGTTGTCCATCCATCCATTGGGGCTGAGAAAACCGTTCGACGATGCGGCCGTCCTTGAATTCCAGCACATCGAAGGAGGATTCCTCCCGGTTCTGGTACATCTCCTGTACCCGGCGGACAAAGCCCTCCGGGTCCTTCAATTGAGCGAGCATCTTCTGAACGGCCTGATGTTGGTCGGATGATGCGATGATGTCCGACTTGTTCGCCTCGGCGATCATCTCCTCAGGAAATCTCCAGATTGAGATGAAGCGGCGATTGTAATCCAGCACGCGGCCTTCCAAGTCAACCACGAGAATGCCGTCCGCCGTCGATTCCAAGGTGGCCCGCATCCGCGACAGAGACTGCCGCATCTCCAACTCGGCCTGCTTGCGTTCCGAGATGTCACGCATGATGGCACAGTTGTATTCCTGGCCTTCATATTGCAGATAGTTGACGGTGACTTCGGTTTTCAAAGTGCGGCCGTCCTTGGTCACATGGTCGGACTCGAACGTGAATGACCCGCGGCACCGCAGTTCTTCCCAATGGGCCGGCCAGGCTTCTGGCAGAAAATTCGGATCGATGTCCGGTACTGTCTTTCCGAGCATCTCGTCGCGCGTGTAGCCCAAGGTGCGGCAGGCGGCATTGTTGACGTACAGAATCTCACTCGAAGCGTTGATCCAAAAGATGGAATCCACGGCGTGATCGACGCTGAATTGATTTAAACGCAACATCCGCTCGGCTTCCTTGCGGGCCGTGATGTCGCGAGAAATGCCGATTATTCCAATGACATTTCCAAGTTCGTCGCGATACGGAGCCTTCGACGCAAGATAGGTCCGTGTCACATAATTCGCCGTCAGCGTTTCTTCCGATGTTCTAACAAGGCCCGACCGCATGACTTCGCGATCCACTTCCAACACCAGACGGGCACCTTCGGCGTCAAACCACTCGCTATCGTCTCTTCCTAAAACCTGCTCGAGCGGCTTGCCCATGAATTGGCAAGCCGCCTGGTTCGCGAGGAGATATTTGCCATCCCGGTCCTTGACGAAGACCGCATCCGATGTGCCTTCCGCGACCGCTCGCAGCAATTCCGCTGTTCTCCGCACCTCCGTTTCAGCCCGTTTGCGATCGGTGACATCCTGCATCGCCCCCACGACTCGGCGCGCATGTCCCGCTGCATCACGCGCAATGTACGCTCGATCATGAATTGAGGCCCAGACGCCGTCCGCGCGCAGGAACTCGTAATCGGCAGTCCAATAAGTAGCGGTCCCGTCCACCGCAGCACTCAACGACCTGGCAGTACGTTCCCGGTCTGCCGGATGGATCCTGTCGATCCACCACTGCAAGGAATCGCTGGACTCTGGCGTTCGTCCTAAGGTGGCCGCGTATTGCTCGCTCCAGGCAACGGTCCCTGCGACCGGGTCGAGATCCCAGATCAGATCATTTGTCGCGAGGATGGCCAGGCGGTAGCGTTCTTCGACTTCGAGTCGCGCCAGTTCGGCTTGTTTGCGGGCGGTGATGTCCTGAGTAACACCCACAAATTGGATGGGTCGCCCATGCTGATCAGAGGTGGCGCGGGCCCTGGAATGGAGCCAGCGTAGCTGGCCGTCGGGTCGGACAAAGCGAAACTCCGAATTGAGCGAAGTCTGCGTGGCGATCGCATTCGCCAGATCATGACGCACGGTATCACGGTCTGCTGGGTAGACCCCGTTTAAAAAGAGCTCCTGGGAAGGTTGGTCCACTCCCGGAACATATCCCAGCAGTCGGAAGCCTTCATCAGACCAGGTGGCCCGATTCTGCACCAGGTCGATGATCCAGCTCCCCATGTCGCCGATCCGCATGGCCTCTTCGAGAGTCGACTCGCTCTGCTGCAGCGCAGCTTGAGTCCGCTTCAAATCATCGATATCGGTGCAGGTGCCGTACCACCTCACGATGGCTCCCGACGCATCTCGGATGGGAACCTGGCGACTGATATGCCAGCGGTAAGCTCCGTCCGTCTGGCGGATCCGGAGCTCGATGTCTCTGGGAAGTTCTTGCTCCAAAGTCGCGGTCCAACGCTCAATCGCGTTCGGCACGTCCTCCGGATGAATGACCTGCTCCCAGGACCACCCCGTCAGCTGATCCATCCCGACGCCGGTGTACTCCGTCGCCTTGGCGTTCAGGTACGTCAAGCCGCCATCCAACGCCGCGACCCAAACGATTTGCGGGATGGCATCGGCCAATTCGCGGAATCGTTGTTCGCTCTCCCGGAGCGATTGTTCGACCCGCTTGCGCTCAGTGATATCCTCGGCCGTGCCGATGATCTGGCTGACCCGACCGTCAGGCGTTCTCTCAAAAACCCGATCCCGGCTGACGAACCAACGCCAGTTGCCATGGACATCCTGCAGGCGATATTCCGCGAGCAGGACTTGTTGATCGTCGACGGTGTCCCAGCGTTGGAGAAGCGTCGTCACGTTGGCGAAATCAATCGGATGTACCAGTTCCGCCAGTTCAGCCCAACTCCGGCCTTGGATCGCTTCTGGGGTGAAACCCAGATCCCGCATGAGATAATAGTTCGAATAAGTGATACTCTGCTGCTGTAGGTCGAACACGTAAATTGTCAGGGGGGATGTCTCAGCGACGGCTTTCACGAATTTCTGGCTGGCCTGGACTTCCGCCGCGGCGAGTTTTCTGGCAGTGATGTCCTGATCCGTCCCTTCCACACGGAGAATGTTGCCGTCAGCATCGCGCGTGGCGACAGCCCGACTGTGCAGCCAGATCATTTGCCCGTCAGGACGGATGATGCGCAAATCATCTTCAAAGCGATCGGCACCCGCGAGCATCGCGTCAACCCGCGCGACAGCCGTCGGAAGGTCATCGGGATGCAGCAGTTGCAGGAACGCTTGAAAGCTGGGCTGAACGACTTGTGGATCGACACCAAACAACGCGAATACGCCGCGCGACCACCAGACTTTGCCTGACGAGGGCTCCCACACCCAACTACCGATGCGCGCGATGCGCTGCGCGTCCGCTAATTGGCGTTCGCTCTCCCGTAATGCCTGTTCCGCCCCGCTTCGCTCGAGATGGTTCGCTGCCGCGACACCAACGGTATGCGAACGATTCCCCATCGCTGCATCCGCAAAGTCCCGTGCAATCACGATCACGCCTTGTACCGTACCGTGTTGATCCTGGTACGGCTTAGTCGTCATCTGGATTGAGCGAAGATTATCTCCGATTTGGACGACATGCGTCTCCGCTGCCGGAAGACCCGATTGCATGACTCGCTGGTCCTGCGCCCGCATGATGCGCGCCGTGTCACTACCGAATACGGCGGTATCATCCTGATCGAGGATTTGCTCGCGTGTCCGATTCGTGAGCTTTGTTCCAGCGGCATTGCAAAACAAGTACCGGCCGGAGCTGTCTTTCACAAACAGTGCATCCAGCGACGCTTCGCTTACGGCGGCCAGCAAATCGAGTAGTGGCAGCGAGGGGGCTGAATTCCGAACGTCCTCGCGATCTAAGTTCGCAGTCATCAGTGGAAAAGACCTCGGTTGCAAGTACGACCTGGGCTCAAAATCCCAATGACGGGAATCAATAACGTAGACAATGTAATCTTCACAGATGCAGAAAACACTTCAAGGTTTATCTCAGCTTGCAAGCTGGGGATCGCCGACTCTCCGATGCGCCACCCATTTCGTCAATAGCCTGTCCAAAAAGGCCCAGGTTTTGGCGAGGCGTCGTGCCATGAGGTCGATCATGGCGATTTGGAAGAGGGTATCGCCGGAGGTGGTGGTGCGTTTATGGTCTTTGGAAAGTCGACGGTAGCGACCCAACCAGGCGAAGGTCCATTCGGCGATCCACCACAGGGTGGCCCAGGTTGAACTTCTGATTTCTACCGGGGTGGTATCGCCATAGGAGGCATGAGTTTTACCCATTTGCCCAGATGATAATAGGCTTCGGTAAGGAGTGTGATTTCGGCCGGCAGGCCGTAGTTCGGTTCAAAATCCCTCGGAGTGTGGCTTCTCGATCTGAAAGCCTCTTTTGCAGTCATTGAGACGACAGACCCCTCCCATGCTGTTAAACCACCCGATTGACTTTCTTCATTTTAAGGCGGAGAACTGTGGAAGAGTGTGGCTCTCTTCCTTTCTTGTGTCAGGTCGTGCTATGCGTGTTTTTCCGTTGATTGGCTATCTGTGGTTGGTGGTTGCCCCGGTTCTCGCGGAGGACAAAACTTCTGACCGCGTGGCGGATGTGGTGGCGGTGCCGGGGTGTGTGGCGGTTTGGGATTTTGTGAAGCGGGAACCGGGGGGTGAGCGGCGGTTTCTGGCGCATGTGCCTGCCTTCGGCAGGCCTGCGGGGGGAAAGACGGGTGGCGGGAATACGGAGAAGGTAGCGGCGGCGGGAGATGCAGTGCCGAACGAGTATCCGCTGGATGCCGGGAACTATGTGCGGGATTTCTGGGGAAGCGGGCGGGAAGCCACTTATGCGGACTTTCCACTTTTGGGCCGGGGGCCTTTCGGCAATGCGATCCAGATTCGACAGGAGACCGATCCCGATTTTCGCCCCCTGTTGTTCGTTCCCCGCGAACGGCTGCACGATACGCCTCTCGATATCAAAGGTGCCGGAAAATCGGTGACCGTCGTTGTCTGGGCCATTCGTGAAAGTGGTAACCATGCCCTGGCCGGGATCTGGCACGAGGGAACCGACCTCAAGCAGGAAAGTACGGCTGGCATTCAGAAGGTGCAGCGTGGGCAAAGGCAGTATGCCCTTTTTGCCGGTCTCAATAAGGAAGGCTCTGCCTGTGGGCATGTTTCCGAGAATGGGGCGAGTTCGTTCCTGAATCGTTACGCCCTGCACAAGTGCAACTCGGCAGAGGTCTCGCCCAAAGTTCCGGCCAACGCTCCCCCAGAAAAGCTGGACGCCGCCTGGCAATGTTTTGCCATGACCTTCGACCACGAGAAGGATCAACTGACGGGCTGGCTCAATGGGCATGCCGGTGATCGCTGGCTGGAGAATCCGCAGAAGGACAACCTGCTCTCTTATGCAGCCAACGCGTGGAAGCAGGGGCACTTGCGGCGTGAAGAAGGCCTTCAACCAGGCGAAGACCCGAACTTCCCCGCTGACCAGTTTTACAACCCGCCCGAAGAGACACCTGTTGCTCCCAAGGTTTTGAGTGAAAACGATGTCGAGCGAATCGAACTTCGGGAATATGGCTACACCAAAATGAAGGTCACGCTGCGTAAAGCTGGTGATGAGTGGAAACTGGCGGAACGTGAGCTGGTCGCTTTGAGACTCAATCCGTGGTGGTATCCCCATGATCTGTACACACCGGCTAACGATGGCAGTGGTGGGCCCTTCACCATTGGCCGGGTGATCCATAGTTCAAGGAGTGTCGGCTTTACGGGCTGGATTGGCGGCGTCGCCGTCTTCGACCGGGCACTGAGTGAAGCAGAACTGAAAAAGCTGACCGAGCTGGGAAGAAAGCCAGTGAGTACAGTTCCGAGTGGGTCGTAGGGGTGCCGGTCATGTGGACTGCTGTTGTAGAACCGCTGAAAGGTGAAGCGGGGTTTCGCTGTTCACTTAGCAAGGCGGGTGCAGTGGGCACCTGGAGAGAGGTTGCGACGGCACTGGCCTGTGATCTCGGTTGTCGTCGATTGCTCAATCACACCTTGGCAGAAATTCCCTGCGTGGCGTTTCGTTGGGAGTGCCCGGCACTGACCCGCAACAGATTTGATCAACCTTTCGAGTGTGTGATTCTGGAAGATCGGAGCCTGCATCGAACGCCGGACAATTCGCCCTTTGCGAGTTACTTGAAGCAGTGCCAGACACAGGTGGCTGTCTTCGACAATCTGGGAGGTGACGCAACGCTCGTTGTGCCCACAATGGCGACGGACACGAATGCCTATGGTCATCTGGCTTCGTTCGTGCGGCTGGCACCCGAAAACCAGCAGAATGAACTGTGGCAAAGGGTCGGTGAAACCCAATTGCGAAAGGTGGGGGCAGCCCCCGTCTGGTTGAATACGGCCGGTGCGGGCATCGCCTGGCTGCATGTCCGCGTCGATTCGCGTCCTAAGTATTATCATTACGGGCCATACCGCCAGGAAAAGGTGGGTTAACCGGGCGCCAGCATTTTCTCCGTTGAGAATTCGTCTGGAGGTGGATCGCCTTTTCGGCTATTTCTGTGCCAGTTTGATTCAGTGCGGGGCCGAAGAGAAAATCCCGGGAACTGACATGGAGGTCGGTTTGTGAGCCCATGGAAACATGTCCGTTTGATCCAGGCACTGGCCTTCTGGGGGCTGAGTTGCGGATTCATCCTTACCAGTGGCTGGGCCGCCTGGCAGTTTGCAAAGCCCGGCACACTCGTCGAATGGGGCTTCGTGCCCACGGGCGAGTTAATCGGTGCCGAAACTCCACCTGAGACACCCGTCCCGTACAAACCACTTCCTCAGGCTGAAGCGACGGCTCCTTTCGCGAGCTTACCCCACGTTCCCGGTGCTGCTGAGGCGACGCCTGAAGGCACTGCCCTCATGACGGCGGTCGGTGAACAAGAGCATCTGCAGCATTCGCAACTTGGTCTGGCCTCTGAGAGGATGTCTGGGACCCAGGAGGCAATGCCGGGCAATCTCCATGAGATTCCCAGACGGTACCAGCGAAAACCTCTCAGTCGCGACCAGCTTTCCAGCTCGTTGGTGCAGCAGGTCAGTTTTCAACCGCCAGCCGAAGATCTCACGGCACAGATCTCCGACAGCCTCACAACGTCTCTGGCAGAGGTTGATGGTTTGCTGAAGGCGGGTGAGACACTCAAGGCCCACAAAAAGCTCTCACAGCTTTACTGGAGTGAACCGGCCAGCCGACCTGTTTTTCAGCAGCGCATCGAAGCCACAGCGCAGGTGATCTTTGAGCAAGCCGAGCCGCATTTTGTCCCGGCCTACACCATTCAGCCTGGTGACCAGCTTCGAAAAATTGCCGGCGAGCACAAGCTCTCGTGGGAGTACCTCGCCCGGCTCAATCGCATCGACCCCAGGCGACTGCAAGCCGGTAAGAAGCTGAAGGTCATTCGTGGCCCCTTCTCGGCTCATGTCTCGTTATCGCGATTTGAGCTTACCATTCACCTGCAGAGCTATTTCGTCAAGAAGTACAGCGTCGGCATCGGGAAGGATCGATCGTCACCACAAGGGAAACTGGCTGTTCTCGAAAAGATTGCGGATCCGCAGTACACAGATCCTGAAGGCCGGGTGATTGAAGGGAAAGACCCACGAAATCCCTTAGGCCCCCGCTGGCTTGATCTGGGCAACAGCTACGGAATTCACGGCACCATTGAGCCCGAAAGCATTGGTAAAGCCGCTTCGAGAGGCTGCATTCGCCTGCAAAACGACGACGCGATCGAAGTCTACGACTTCCTCGTCAAGGGCTCAGAAGTCGTCATCGAACCGTGATTTGCCATTTCAGCACTGGGCATACACGAGGTGCTGAGGAACACTTTTGTGTTCAGATGGCAGAAGAATCATTTGAGGCGGTCAAACTCTGCCAAAGCCATACGATCGAGCAGGAATGACTGATTGATCGCTGAGGTATCTTCCAAACAAGAGCCTCAGATCAAGTCGCTCAGTCGCCAAATCATGCCAACTTGGATACGCTCCACCAGACATTGATTTTCTGGAAGAGCCCTTATGAAGCGACCTGCGCGAACTCAATCCCCTGCCTCTGCCGATTCCTCTGCCGCTGAGCAGGCGGAAGGTGAACTGCTCGAAGAAGAACTCCTGGAAGCCACTCCTCTGCCGGAACTTTACGGGGAAGTGACGCTTCCTGAAGGGAGCGACCAGCACTTTCAATGGCAGTTGGTGCGGCTGCCGACAGTCTGGCTGATGGGCTATGAAATCTCGGCCGCGGACGAACCCTTGGCGCTCGAAACTCAGCTTCAAAGTGCCCTGCGTGAATTTCTCTCGAAACAACTGCTCCGGCGAATTCCCGGCCAGCAGACGGATCGCGTGATCTGCCTTGCCTGGACAGCCAGGGCCAGCGAGTCAGAAGCTCTCCTCGAGAAAAAAATCCTGATTGGTGCCGAGGTCGATGCTGAGACGCCGATCCCTCAGGGAATGGCCAAGTGGGCCTTCTCGAGGGGGACCTCAGTCGTCATGTCACAACAAGCTGGTGCAGAACCTGTCGAGCCGGCCGTCTCCAGTTCGGCCATCGAAGTTAAACCCGTCTGCCTGCAGCATGCAGGTATGTTTCCACAATGGCTCGCTCAGCAGGAATCACTGACCTGGCGCGAAGGGCCGCTCTTCGAACGGCACGATCTTAATTCCCCCGGCGAAGCCAAAATCTTCCTCCCCGTTCGCCTGAAAAACTAAACCTTGAGCCGTCCTCCAGCCTTAACCTGACCTGCGAATTGTTTGTTCTGGCATGCTCATTCATGAGTGGAAAATCAACTATGGAAACAATGATTACCTCTGCCCAGATTGACGCCTATGTGGCTGGTGGTGCGAAGCTGATCGCTGCCTTCGATGGTTTAACCAAGGCCGATCTGCAGGCGGTCCCAGTCCCAGGAACCTGGAGCCTGCAACAGATTGCGACACACATTTACGATAGTGATCTGATCGGAACAGATCGCATGAAGCGGATAGCGGCCATGCCCAACCCGCTGATCTGTGCGTACGATGAATCGGCCTTCAATACCTTGCCAGGCATGGAAGCGATTGATGCTCTGGCAGCCTGCAAAGCTGTTGCGAACAATCGGCAGTTCATGGCCGAACATCTGCGGCGATTCTCTCCCGAAATGTTTGCCCGGACGGGGATTCATACCGAAGTAGGCAAGGTGTCGCTGGCAGATCAGGTCATCAAGTACATTCACCATCTGGAGCATCATCTGAAGTTCGCTCTGCAAAAGAGAGCACTTCTGGGTAAGCCACTGGCATGATGAGTATGAACTGGTTGTGACAAGCTTGCCGCTTGATGCTGTTCAAGACATCCAGCCTGGCCACCCTGTGAAGGCCACGCCCTTTCGCAAAGCCTGCAGGGCCGTGCCACACAGTGAGAGCGAATAACGCAATCGCTGCATGAGATAGAGAGCCGCACGATCATTCACCCTGGCACATTTCATCGAGGGCCATGAGGTACGCGATCACTTCTTCGACTTCTGGCACCTGAGCACCGGCCACCCGTCCCTCGCGATCGGCACGGGCCAGTTCGACGAGCAGGTCGAAATCGGGATGTTTACGAAGCGATTGCGGGAAGCGGCCTTGCCTTAAGCCGGCCGTTGCCACGGGCCGTTGTTCGATGAACCAGCGCGTTCGTTCGGAAAGCCATTCGCCCAGCACATCAAAGGTGGAAAGAATCGGTTGCCTGGGATTGATCGTCAGTCCCACGTCATGGAGCAGGCAGGCTATCAGAAACTCTTCATCGTAAGGCTCGATGGAGCGCCCAATTTCAAAGACCTGCAGCGAATGATAAAGGGCATCCCCTTCCGGATGCTCGATCGAATCGAGCCTGACGGACTCCAATCGATAGAGCACGTTCGCGAGCCGGATGTAGAAATCGGCAGTCGATGGTTCAGGATCAACGTGAGTGGCAGCGGCGACGCCATCTGGCTGGATGGAGTTTTCTGCAGGTGGCGAAGTGAAATCCTCCGGGCAGATTTTGGAACTGGTCGTTGCCTGTTCGGCGAATGAGGGGTGCCCGGCACTATCGAGCTGGAGTGGCTTCAGCAGCAGGTCGATTTCCTGCTGAATTTCCTGATTGGATGGCTGGTGGGCGGCTGTCAATCGCTGTGTCGAGAGGGATCGCGCAGCCCGTTTCCGTGCAGTTGAGAAATTCTGCACCTTTCCGCGGACGAGTAATCGAGCGGCTTCGCGAGCCAGTTCGGCTCGCAGGATTCCGGGATCATCCTCTGATGAAAATCGCCGTGTCGGCATGATGCGCCGCCCTGAAGGCGGATATTTGAGTGATGTGGAGGCTGCGAATTTCGAGAAATATCTTTGTTGGGTTTCGAGGAGTTGCTATTCGTGCCGGAGTGCTTCGATCGGATCCATGCGTGCTGCCGAACGTGCGGGGTAGATGCCGAAGATTACACCAATCCCGACGGAGATTCCAAAGGCAATCGGCAGACTCCAGAAAGCGATCTGTGGCCGCATATTTCCAAAGAGCTGGCTGATTTCGGACGTTCCTGAACTTCCCGAAAGCACCGCATTTTCCACAATCCACTGGATCCCCATAAAAGCCAGTGGTGTGCACAGGCCCAGGCCGACACCCAATAACCCACCAGTCCCGGAAAGAACTATCGTCTCTGTCAGGAACTGGCTGATGATATCGGATTGCCTGGCGCCCAGTGCCCGCCGGATGCCAATTTCGCGTGTTCGCTCGGTGACGGTGGCGAGCATGATATTCATGATCCCAATTCCGCCCACGACCAGACTGATGGCGGCAATCGAGCCCAGCACAATGTTGAAGATCTGCTTGATCTGCTCGGCCTGCTTCAGAAGTTCGAGAGGGACAATCACATCGTAGTCGTTTTTGCCACGATGATTGCGCATGAGTGATTCCCGCACGACGTCGGCGGTGCGGACGACATCCTGTGTTTCTGCCACCTGCAGCGTGATCTGGTTGAGTTGCACTTCTTCAGCAGAGAATGAACCACTGAGTGCCGTAATCACGCGGTCACCAATTCGTGTCTGGAATGTCTTGAGCGGGATGTAGACGTCTTTGTTGAATTCCTGCCCGGACATACTGCCACCGATCGCAGCGGAAGCTGTTCGTGAGCGCGTAACGCCCACGACGGTGAACCGAAACGAACGCATCAGAATAGTTTTGCCAACGGGGCTTTCATAGGGGAAGAGTCTGGCGGCGACTTCACTCCCGATGACAGCGACATTGGCCATCTCGCGTTCATCCTGATCGGTGAGAAAGCGACCTTCAGCCATCTCCAGATGATTCATATCTTTGTAGCCTGTGGTCGTCGCGACCACGCGGGCGTTGATCGTATTCTGCAGATAACGTACTTCGGATTGGATTTCCCGAATCGCAATGGTGCTGGTGATTGTGGGAATCGTCTCCGACAGCAGTCGATAGTCGGCTCGCAAAAGCCCGTAGGCTAATACTGAAGGACCGCGACCTGACGATCTCGATGAGTTCGACGAAGAATCGGCGGGGGGCTTGACGCTCACCACAATGATGTTTGTCGCCCCCAGTTGACGCACCTGAGCCTGCGCCTGAGCACTGGCCCCTTCGCCAATGGCGAGCATGGCAATCACAGAAAAGACCCCAAAGACAATACCGAGCATCGTCAGGCCCGACCGCAGCTTATGCAGCAGCAGGCTCTTAAGTGCCAGACGAACAGCGCGGATCGTATTAAAAAACATGAGGCCAAGGTTACCCGAATGTCGGTGATGATTGATTGAAGCTCGCTCTATCCAGTGCTATTGCATTAAATGCTAAGCCGAAAAAACTTCCTTGATGGGGCCGGTGCTGTCGCCGAACTGATTCACGGGGCAGCCCATGCCATCGAGCATCGAAACATACAGATTGCACAGCGGAGTGCGTGGTGCACTGGCAATATGCTGCCCGCCGGCAAATCGTCCACCGGCATGGCCACCCACGACAATCGGCAGGTTATCAGGCTGGTGCGCATTGCCATCGGCCATGCCGCATCCCAAAAGAATCATGGAGTTATCGAGCAACGTCGATTCTCCTTCCCGAATCTGTGACATCCGCTCCAGCATCCGGCTGAACTGCGAAACATGCCAGCGATTGATCTTCTGGTACTGCTCGATCTTTTCGGGCTTGCCTTCGTGATGCGATAGTTCATGGTGCGAACCGCGGACACCGTCGACAAACGAGAAGTTATGACCCGAAACATCATTGGCGAACATAAAGCTCGAAACCCGCGTGGAATCGGTCTGGAAGGCCAGAATCATCAGGTCGATCATCAGGCGGACATGCTCCTGATAATCTCGAGGTGCCCCGGGGGCTTCCATTTCGGCCTGAGGTGTTTCTGGATGCCAGACTCGAGGATCAGGCTGTGTAAAAAACTCGATCCGCTTTTCGACAGCACGAACAGAATCAAGATATTCATCGAGTTTGAACTGGTCGTCGCGGCCCAGCTGTTGCCGCAATCGCCGGGCATCGGACATCGCGAAATCGAGCAGGCTTTTGCGGTCTGCATCACGTGATGAAGCCGCCTGGCCGCGATTCTTCCCTGCCTGCTGGACATTCATCAGCCGATCAAACACTGTTCTGGGATTGATTTCCTTGGCGACGGGTCGTTCGGCTGTCTGCCACGAAATGTGCGAACCATAAAGTCGGGTGTAACCGACATTCGAATCGATCCCGGAAATGACGGGATCAATGCCTAATTCAAGTGACGGAAGTGGGGTCAAATGCCCCACCTGCTTGGCCATGTACTGATCGAGTGAAACTCCACCTGTGCTGATGTTTTTGCCGGTGGTTTTTTCGACCCGCAGGCCTGTGAGGAAGTTGGCTGTTTTCGCGTAATGGCCATCCCCTTCATGGCTGTGCCGCTTGTCGAGTTGAGAGAGAATTGTGACGTGCTCTTTGAGGTTTGTCAGCGGCTGCAACGAATCGGGCAGTTCGAAATCTTTCCCAGATTGTTTAGGAATCCAGGCATCCTTCCAGACACCATTGGGGAAGAACAGGCAGCCAAATCGAACAGGAGCATACTTTCCCGCCTCAAGTGCATCTGCCGGGGTCGTCAACTCAGCCGCTTTGACAGGCGAACCCATCGCTTCCAGCCACGGCAAAGCCACAGCCACACCGGCACCTCGCAAAAACGTGCGACGAGGAATTGACCAACGGGAGGTATGAGGCATGGGATTTACTCCGGCGGGTAGACGATGGAGATTACGTTTGATCAGAACAAACGGGTGCTTCCATCGGGCAGGTAACTAAGGTACTGGTATTATTTTACGGACAATTTGCTGGTTGTTGGGAAGTGGCGAGAACTCCAGACCCTCTGGCGGTACAGACTTCAGGTTCTTGATATTCTATGCCAGTGGGATCGGCAATCGCTTACCGATTTAACCGTTGTGGTTCACAAAATGATCGATTTATCGTTTACTTCTTGGTGTAGCGGTGGCGAAACGGATAACTCAGGACAATCTGCTCAACAAGCACCTCTGACTTATCATCATGGGATTTCAGGGCTTCGAGCGTTTCCTTGATCACACATTGGTCGAACTTGTTGAGACCACGTCCCAGGGCATAACCGAGCATTTTCTTGGTCAGATTCCGCAGAAACTCCCCTTTCCGCTTGAGCAGAATCTGCTTCATTTCGGCCGGGCCGCTGAAGTTTTCGCCACTGGGAAGTTTGCCAGAAGCATCGATGGCAAGGCCTGCTTCAGCCGTTCGAAATCGACCAAGGACATCGAAGTTTTCGAGGCCGAACCCTAATGGATCCATGCGGTTATGGCAGGCCGAACAGGCCGGATCCTGCCGATGCTTTTCCAATCGCTCTCGCAAAGACAATGGTGGAGCATTCGGATCGTGCTCTGGCAATGGTGGCACGCCGGGAGGTGGCGGCGGGACTTTACTACCGAGCACTTCTTCAAGTACCCATCGTCCCCGCAGGACAGGACTCGTTCGAAATGGATACGAAGTGTGCACCATGACAGCCCCTTGCGTCACAATGCCGCCCCGGTACTTCTGATCATCGGTGAGCGATACCTGAACCATGGCATTTGAGCCGGGCTTGGGCAGGCCATAATGTTCTGCCAGTCGATCATTCACAAAGACATAGTCGGCCACCAGGAGTTCGCGGAGACTGCGATTCTGCCGGAAGACCGCAGTCAAAGTCTCGATACTTTCCTGTCTCATGGCCTGGAGTAGATCACTGTCAAACTCGGGAAACAGCTTCGCATCAGGCCGGGTGGTTTCTCCGAACTGAGATAGCCCCAGCCATTGCATGCCAAAGTTTTCACCCAGACCACGTACGCGTGGATCGGCGAGCATGCGTCGGACTTGCGCCTTCAGCACGTCGTCCTGAAGCAGTTGGCCCGATTCGGCCAGTTGCAGAAGTTCATCATCAGGCAGACTCGACCAGAGAAAGTAAGAGAGCCGCGATGCCAGTGGATATGGGGGCAGTGCATGCACCCCTTCCTGACTTGGCTCAGGCTCCGCCAGAAACAGAAAATGAGGCGAAATGAGAATCGCCATCAAGGGCAATCGCATGGCCTGTGGGAAAGGATCGCCCCTCTGATATGCCTGATCGAATAGTGCCAACAGCGGCTCTAGATCTTCCTTGTGGATGGGTCGCCGGTAGGCTCTTTTGACGAATGGCTCAAGGTTCAATCGTGCGGCTTCTCGCGGCGTTAAGGCAGCCCCCGGCCAATGTGCCAGCAGCTTCCGCCTCGCGGTTTCCAGTGGGTCGATGGATTGACTGGACTCGCGTTGTTGTATGGCAGCAGGTTGTTCTCGCAAGCTTTCAGGAAGAAGCTGACTGGCCACATCGGTGGCGACGTCGAGATACTTTTCTGCAAGAATAGCTGAGGTGAAGAGCGACGAGCCATTGGTATCAAAACCTTCACCACCTGCCCCATCAGCCGGGATGCGAGAGAGAATCTGAAAGTCGTAATTGAACAGATCCCGCACGCTGTTGGCGTACTCGGCCCGTGTGAGCCGGCGGCTCATCACATAGCCTTGATAAAAATTCTGGGTGGCATCGGTCGCCAGATTGCGGCATTCGTTCTCAGGCCGGGGGAGTGTGCCATACCAACTCAAGAATCGTTGGAACTCTTCCTCGGATGGCTGAGGGCTCCCTTCGGGAGGCATCTCTTTGGCTTTGACGCGCTGGATAATCGTCTCCCATTTCGGAAGCGATTCCAGCACTCGCTGCGGTTCTTTATAGACAGCGAGATTCAGCTCGCCTTCCATTTTTTTATCGTCGTGGCAACTGAAGCAATACTTCTTGAGATAAGGCTTGGCATCGCGATCAAAGGCCACGGGATCGGCACCATGAACTATCGAAGTGAAAAGCCCAAAACATACGATGAGCATTAACAACTGCAGACGGCACCGAAAAGAAACAACATCTCGACGTGACCAACCCTGGCTGAAAATCATCAGCATTCGGCTCATGCAGCAATGGTCGAAATCAAGACAGCGCATGGCAGTTGATCAATCGTGAGGAAGGCAGGATTCCGTCGGCGGGAGATCAGGCAGGTCTTTCATCAATCGTTGTTGATGCTTATGAAGTTTAGGCTCCACAGTCTGCATTTGCAATGTTGTTTACTTGCCTCCTCTATTTCGAGAGATCTGGGGTGTGCTGTTGGGTGGAACATTGCTGTGCGATCTCTCAAAAAAACTTGGCCAAAGTCATCAAAACCTGAGACAATGAGAGTCGAATGCTTATGACGGATGCCACTGGCTCTTTCCGTAATCTCTCCAGACACTTGTCACGGATGATGGGTATTGAACGGAATGCCTTTTTAGATACAGCACAGGCAAGGAGACCAGCCATGAGTTCCATTGGTTTTGGAGGTTACGGTTCGCCATTTGTGTCGGGTGCTGCCGGTATTCCAGCGGCCCAGCCGCAGGGCTCACAGAATCAAAGGGCTACAGCCAGTAGCGATGCCAATCGCGATCTCTCGATTGCACAACTCAACGAGAAATCGATTGGCGATCTGGCCGAAAATCACGGGGTCGACGATCGCGATGCCGATGGTCGCATGCCGTGGACAGCCAACGAAGAACCACCAGTGGAGCAGCCCGAGGCCAGCGAAAGCCAACAGCCGATCCACAAACCGCCGCTGCATCCCCTCGATGCTGACGGTGAACGTGGCACACTCTTCGATAGCGACGCCTGAGCGATGATCCAGTAGCGGGCTGCAGTATTTAAGGAATGGGCGAGGGTTTTTCACCTCTGCTCCCGCTCCGACGGGAAATGGCTTAGGGAAGAATCAGCAAAAGATGGGCTTCGATGGGGTGCTCAGCTCAAGCGAACCGGCTCAAAAAGGCAACCATCCTCGGTGCGGCAGCATCCGGCTCGGAATTCCACAGGGTCCCTGGAGTCGTTTCCAGGCTGATCTCGTGCGGACAACCTGTCGAACTCAATTTGGTCTGCAATGTTTGACAACCCGGATAGCAGAAGTCGTTGCCAGGGTCGCAGAGAATGAGTTGATGATTGGGACGCAGCAGTGGATTGAGCCAGACTGTCGCTTCCTGTTGGCGAACCGCTTCTGCAGTCGGGAACAATCGATCGAGAGAGGTTCCCAATCCATGGATATTGTGCAAATCGACCTTGGGAGCAATCGCGGCAACGATTGGAAACTTTCGGGGATGTCGATAAGCCACTCTCAAGGCACCTTGTCCTCCCACCTCGTAACCTGCCAGTACATAAGGCAGGCCAGTTTCCTGCAGGTAAGGCTGAAGTTGATCTGTCAGCCAGGCCTCGGGACTGATGGGAGCCTGGGCTGTGGAAGAACTTTCATGGATTGGCATTTCCCCCGCATCGAGCCACCAGCAATAAGGAGCCGTGGTGTGATCAAGTGGCTGATCAGCGAAGACCTTGCCCAAGCCATGCGGCGCAATGATTGACACACTCGCCTTCAGTGCCTCTTGTGACCACGCTTCGCTGGCTACCAGCGTGTTGCCATCCATCCCGTGGAGGAACACAATGATTGCTTTGACCGCAGGAGGTGTGAAGACATCGCAGGTCACATTGGCGATGAGACTCGACTGCCAGAGTTCAGAAAGTTGATTCATGAGGGTGCCGACCAGCTTCCGGATTTCCCACCGGTTTTGGAAAGGAGCCGAATCGGGCCGATCGTCATAGCTTTATCGATGCTTTTGCACATGTCATAGACAGTGAGAGCAGCAATCGAAACCGCCGTGAGAGCTTCCATTTCGACACCTGTTTTCGCCGTCAGGCTGGCTGTGGCCACAATGCGAAGTTCATCGGGTGATGTGAAAGAAAATTCTATCTCGACGGAATCAAGCCCTAGAGGATGACAGAGTGGAATCAGATCGGCAGTTTTTTTAGCCGCCATGATCCCCGCCAGACGGGCGACTTCGAGTACATTACCTTTCGCGGTTCCTCCACCAGCCATGCGAGTGATCGTCTCTGGGTGAGCTGTAACAAATCCTTCGGCTGTGGCAGTTCTCTCAGTGACAGGTTTATGGCCCACATTCACCATACGTGAGTGCCCTTCGCTGTCGAAATGGGTCAAATCTGTCATGATCGAGGATCCAAATTTCTGGAATGAAGCCAGCACTTAGTCATAATTCAGATTAACTATGTTTGGCTGAATCTGCCTGCCTGAAAGAGTGAAGTTGATGGAGCTCCCAGCCGAAACAACTCGTCATCACCAGCACAATTCGATGCCTGGCCACGCCTCAGTCGTTGTGCCGGTTATTGATACTCGTAATGGCTGGGCAGTGCATGCGATTGCTGGAAATCGAGCCCTTTATCGACCTTGGACAGATTCTTTTCAGCAGCCACGCAAGCCTCAACAGTTGGCCGAAGAGTTTTCCAGGGTCTGGCAACCACGTTGGCTCTATGTCGCTGATCTCGATGGGATCATCGATGGCCAACCGCAAACAAGCAGCTGGCCTTGTTTGCCGGGAGATGGTCCGCGAATTCTGATGGATGCCGGTTTTCGAGAAATCGATGATGTTCTAACGGCCGTGAACCTCGGCTACGAGGTCATTCTGGGAACGGAGTCGTTACCGTCGATGGCATGGCTGCAGGAACTGATCGTTCGACTGGAAGACTCACAACGATTGTGGATTTCGCTCGATTTTCGCCAGGGCCAATGGCAGGCACCTGCCGAGTTCCAGCAACTGGGCCTCACGGATTTCATCAGCCAACTCTCCAACTGGTCAATGACGCATTGGATCGTGCTGGATCTGGCAGATGTGGGTCAGGGCACCGGAGGTTCAACGGCAGAGCAGATTCGACTGCTCCGAGAAACATTGGAGAAATCGAGTCGCAACTGGAAACACCCTGCCGAAAGCTATCAAAGCAGGCTTGCCCAAAGCTGCCAGCATGGCACACAGGTAGTTCCAACAGAAAGAACCCCCACCATTCTGGCTGGTGGAGGCATGCGGACGGCCCAGGATGTTCTGCAATTGCAGACACAGGGCGTGAGTGGTGTGCTCGTGGCCACAGCGCTGATGACAGGCACCATCACACCCGATCAGTTCGCCCCTTTACGAATGCCTTAAGCGATCTGACAAGCTGTTCGATGAGAATTGTTTACTGCTGATTGACTCGTCTGTCCTCAGGCGGTGACTTCAGCCGGTGTGGGATTCATTTTTTCATACGCCGAGAGAATGAGTTCTTCGGTTTCTTCCCAGCCAATACAGCCATCGGTAATGGAGACGCCGTACTTCAGATCGGCAGGGTTTTTGAGAGGCTGATTGCCAGGGAAGAGGTTACTTTCCACCATCACCCCTGCCAGTGCAGTCTCTCCGTCAAGACGTCGCTGAATAACATCGTTCCAGACAATGTGCTGCTTGGTGTAATCCTTGTTGGAATTCGCATGGCTGCAATCCACCATGATTCGATCACAAAGATTGAGTGCCCGGAGCTTGGAAACCGCTTCCTGCACGTTTTCTGGTGCATAGTTGGGAGCTGTTCGTCCGCCACGCAACACGAGCATGCCCCAGGGGTTCCCTTTGGTGTTGATGATGCAGGTCTTTCCTTCAGGGTCGATGCCCAGGAAACTGTGCGATGTTCGAGCCGCCTGCATGGCATCGAGAGCGACCTGCAAGGTGCCGTCCGTCCCGTTTTTGTAACCGACGGGCATGGAAAGACCGCTGGCCATCTGCCGATGAGTGGGCGATTCTGTCGTGCGGGCCCCAATAGCTGCAAAGGCCAGCAGATCGGAAATATATTGAGGCGTAATGGATTCGAGCAGTTCGGTCGCTGCTGGTAATCCCATATCGTTCACTTCCAGCAGAATGCGGCGGGCCGCCCGCAAACCTGTGGCGATATCGAAGGTCTCATTGAGGTGCGGGTCGTTAATCAGTCCTTTCCAACCAACGGTTGTGCGTGGCTTTTCGAAGTAGACGCGCATCACAATCAGCATGTGGCTTTTGACTTTTTCAGCCAGATCCCGCAGCTTGCGGGCATATTCGAGGGCCGCCACATGATCGTGAATCGAACAGGGGCCGACAGTCACAAAGAGACGGGAATCTTCACCACTGAGAATCCGCTTGATCGCTTCGCGTCCTTCGACAACAGTTCGCATGGCGGAATCGGAAATCGTTTCTTCCGACTTCAGGTATCGGGGGGCAATCAGTGGCACGGTATCCCGAACATTCACGTTTTGGAGCGGTTGCATAACAGTCGACATTCTGTGAAAGAACTCAGGGAGGCCTGATTGCTTGAATGCTGAAACTTCATTAACGACTCAAGGGTGGAATTCATCTGGCATGGTTTCAAGGCCGTATGAAGTCGACAAATTTCAGGCACCCTGAGGAAAGTCTCGTTTCTAGGATTTTAGGTGAGAGCCAGGCCACGGAACAGTCGCAGAGCTGGTTTTCAGATGAGTTTGCCAGTGAAAAGAGAGCTCTGGTGCTCGTCAATCGATTTCCCCACGGGTCATTTCGTGTTGCTTCATCTCAGGATTCGTATTTACTAACCTGCCGATCCTGCACTGGCGAGGAACTTCTCGATGGCATCAAAACCTTGTTTGAGTGTCTCGTCGTCCGTCGCAAAGGAAAGCCTCACAAAACCAGGAGCACCAAAGGCATCGCCTGTCACCAAAGCGACATGAGCTTCTTCGAGCAGGATGGTGCAGAACTCGCTGGCGTCCTTCGCGACTTTCCCACTCGCCAATGGCTTATTGAGCATCGATGAAATGTTGAAGAACATATAGAACGCACCACCGGGGGGCGGGCAGGTCACGCCAAACCGTTCCTGCCAGGGTCGCAGTCGGCTGAGTGAATACTCCCGTCGGCGTTCAAAGACCACACGCATGGCTTCGACAGATTCCTGAGGTCCATCGAGTGCCGTGACAGCCGCATACTGGCTGATGCTGCAAGGATTCGATGTTTCCTGGCTTTGGAGGTTATCCATGGCCTTGATGATGGCGGCAGGCCCGATTGTCCAGCCAATACGCCAGCCTGTCATTGCATAGGCTTTACTGACACCACTGACAATGATCGTCAGGGCCTTGACTTCGGGGCCGAAGCTGGCGAATGAGCGGAACTCACTGCCGGGATAAATGAGTTTCTCGTAGATTTCATCCGAGAGCACTGGAATATTGCGAGCCACTGCAACCTTGGCCAGAGCTTCCAACTGTGCGGGAGTGTAAGCAGCACCGGTCGGATTGCTGGGATTATTGAGTAACAGCAGCTTGGTTCGAGGAGTAATGGCTGCTTCAAACTGCTCGGCCGTCATCACAAAGCCACTGGCTTCTGTGGTTTCGACGAGCACAGGAACGGCACCTGTCAGTTCGACCAGTGCCCCATAACTGACCCAGTAAGGTGTGGGGATGATGACTTCATCACCTGGGCCGCAAAGTGTCGCCAATACATTATGAATCGAGTGCTTGGCGCCGTTCGAGATCAGCACCTGATTGGGAGCGTAGTCGAGATTGTAATCGCGCTTGTAAGCCCGGCAGACTGCTTCCTTCAGTTCGGCAATACCACCAGAAGGTGTGTAATGCGTTTTGCCGGCTTTCATCGCCTCAATCGCCGCCGCCTGGATGTGCTCAGGAGTATTGAAGTCGGGTTCACCCAGCGTGAAGTCGAGAACCTTAACGCCTTTGTTTTTCAGCTCTCGTGCTTTAGCAGCAGCGGCTAAAGTGGCTGAAGGCTTGAGAGCTTCCACGAGCGGAGACAAAGTCATGGCGGGCATGGCAGGCAGTTTTCTATCGTTACAGTAGCGGGAGAAGAATCTCGAAGCCGGGCTTCAGGATTCATGGGTGGGTCAGAAGTTTGTGGGCAGTGTGCTGACGTTCAACTGAGTTCCACATCAAAATATCGCACACTGAAAAATATCTCATACTGAGATTGTCAGGTGAGTTGACTCCAGCGTCAAGGAACGACCCCTTGCGGCCGCATTTAGAAACGACAGTCGAACATTTGCAAATGATCGTCAACCGGTTTGTGACGTCTGGAATCGATGGGAGGTTCGCGATGGTTTGCTCAGCGTTTCGATACCTCCTGGCAGTTCGTTTGATCCAAATCGACGACTTCACCGCCAGCAGGCCTGGATCACGCAACTGATACAGCCGGTTTTTTCCACGAAATCGCTGATTTTGTTACAGAACCCCCAAACCTACCAGCCAGATTGGCCGATAAAATTTGCCGTAATCAGTTCTCGAAAGAGTTACGTCGAGCCGTGATTCCCCGAAGTCAAAAGTTGCGTTGCACAGAGTGACAATAAACCGTTGCAATAAAACAGATTCCGATTGACCTGTTTCGCGAAGCATCCTAAAACTGAATCTGTCGGGTCTGTTCTAAGTTTCAAGGATGAACCTCACTCTATTTGGAGAGTGTGACTGTTAGGCGCAAAACTCGCTCCAAGGACGCTAGAGCGAACTCCCCTCGAGATGATCTCACCGTGGGAGTATTAAGTGCGTCCAGACACTACAGGAGTTATTGAGCATGGCGACAAAAACGACGACGAAGGCTGCTCCAGCGAAAAAGCCAGTTGAAAAGAAGGCTGCTCCAGCCGCCAAGCCCGCCGCAGCAAAGCCAGCGAAGTCGACCAAGCCTAAGGCTGAAAAGCCTGCCAAGGCTGCACCAGCCGCTAAGCCTGCCAAGGCCACCAAGGCTGCTCCCGCTGCAAAGCCAGCCAAGTCCACCAAGCCCAAGGCTGCTCCAGCCGCCAAGCCCGCCGCAGCAAAGCCTGCCAAGGCACCTAAGGCTGCCAAGCCAGCTGCCCCCAAGACACCTGCTGCCAGCTAGTGCTTAGCACTCACTTGCAACGAAGCATTTGCTCGCCACTCCGACACTCTCGCGATTGGCCCCGTTCATGAAACAACAAAGCAGAGAAGCCGGCATTTCCTTGTGATCTGCTGGCTTCTAGCTTTTTAAGGGGCGATGACTGGCACATGCCCATCCATTACGACTTCGCGAGTCGTGTGCTGAAATGTGGATTTGGCAGTGCGATCGACGAAACTACGCAGAAACCAAGCATCACTTCCATCAGCAGAAACACCACACCCAGCCCATAAACGTCGCCCAGCCAACCTAAGAGAGGGACAACCATGCCACCCACACTTACCGCCAGGCCAATGGTCACTCCGGAAGCCATGCCCACCCGGTTCGGCAGATACTCCTGACCCAGCACCACGGCGGGACTGGCCGGTGCGAAAAACAGGATCGCCGTCAAAGCGACCATCGCAGCTCCTACCTCCATCGATGGCGACCAGACCATCAGGGGAAATGTCAGCATCGACAACCCGAAGCCGGTGATCAACGTGGCTCTGCGGCTGAACCGGTCGGCAAACCAGCCTCCGAGAATTGTGCCACCAATTCCAGCTGCCAGAAAGACCGATAAGATCGTTGTGCCCGAAGCCAGGATCACATTGAGATCGAACGCCCCTGTGCTCCCCACGTCGGCTGAATCCGCCCAGCGCTGCCGCCAGTAAAGTGCCAGAAAGGTATTGATCGCAAAGAACACAATCGAACGCGCTACGACACTGATGGTCAGTACGCCAAAGCCGTACCAATCGTCTTTCGCTGGGGCAATCGCTATATGTGGCCGTTGTCTCGACGGCGAAGCAGACATCGAGAACTGCCGGGCCAACAGTGCTGCCACAATAGCTGCAGGGAGTATGACCCACAGCATCCCCAGCCTTCCACTCGATTCGAGCAGCCACCAGCCGAGGGCCGGAGCCATGGCAAACCCCACACTACCACCCAGCGAAAAGTAACTCATCGCGGTGGTGCGATAATCGCCCGCCGCCAGATGAGCTTGCCTCGCTGCTTCCGGATGAAAGGCCGCAATTCCGAAACCACTCAGTGCCAGTGCAAAGAGCAACAATCCATAACTGGGGCTTTGTGCCCCTATTCCCAAAGGAATTCCGGCCAGCAACACACTCGCAGGAAGCAGCCAATGAAGCTTCAAACGGTCGGCCATCTGCCCAAAAACAGGCTGCACAATCGACGACATCGCTGCAGTGGCAAAGACCAGCGAGGCACTCATGAAGTATGTGTAGTTTTCTTTGAGCACCAGGTACGAAACCATCGCCGGGACAAGCCCCTGGCAGAGATCCACCGTGGCATGCCCAATCGTCAGCAGCGAGATCGAGCGGGTTTCAATCCGCCTCAACATCGGGGCCGAACGTGTTTCGACTTGTTCCTCATCAGCGATGGAAATCATCGAGCGACCAGCAGCATCCCTGCGCTGACCAGGTATTAAAACGGACGGCATAACAGCATCAATCGAAAAGTGAACTCATTCTCTCAACTGCCAACTGTCCATCAGTTAACAGCCAACCCAGCCAGACGCCTTACCACGTGGAACATGTTGTCTGGCGGCAACTCTCCCCGGGTTATCAGCAAGTACCGCGATCAAGGCTCGGTTCTAACACCTGACAAGAGCTTTCTCTCGATCCCGCCAGAAAATCACAGGGACTGGTCTCTTGCCGCAGCCCTTCTCTGATCACTCCAGCGGGACACACCTCGCCTCTCGCCGGTTCAAGGAAATTCCAGTTGCGCTGGACGTGTCGGTCTTTGGCAACATCTGTCTCTGATTCACCACATGCCACGCTTCCCTGTGGTGTTCCGGCAACATGTAGCCCACTTGATTCTGTTTTTAAGCGTCCTCGCAGATTGTCACAAGTTGTTGGAATCAAGCATGTTGTGAGCATACAAAATCTCAGGGAAACACTCTGTTCAGGATTGTGGCGCGGAGTTTGTTCTCTCTCCTTGACGCACCGTCAAGTGGTGCAATCAAACCGCTGCGTTTCCATCGATTTTTCATCAAGCAATTGACGGCACACTCAACCCTGGGTCTCTCGCCATGAACAAACCTGTCATCGTTGTCCTTTCGTGCGATCAGCAACTGGCCGTCGAACTCCCCTCCGCACTGCAGGGCCGGGTCGATGTTCGTGCCTGCGATACGACCGAAGAAGTGCAGGATCTGCTCCGGACCGTCACACCTCAAGGTTTTGTGGCTGACTTCCGTCGGACATCTCATAGCGGGATGGCCGAAGCCCGGTTGCTGTCACTTCTTCAGGAACGATTCCCTGCTCTGCGAATTGCTCTCGTGACTCCCGATCGCTGCCCGGAACCATTGCAGGCCCGAGTCAACGAAACCGATCTGACACACTTCAAGGGCCGTGTCGATTCACAAATTCTGGCCCAGACATTCCGGGAACTGGCCGATCGAGTCGCCCCGGCTGAACCCTCGACATTATCCAGAGGCCAGACGAGCACCAACGCAGATCCTCAGTATCCGGCTGCACGAAATACGCCTGTGAGTACACCACGGGCCGCCATCACGAGCACCTCATCAACGCGAAGTGCAGTTCCTGCCCACGAGAGTGCCATGCTCGATACGGCAGCAGGGAGTATCAGCCGCCGGTTTGAAACGAGTTCACCACAGCTCCAGCAAATGCTGGCTGACCTCGAAATTGCAGCCCGGCACGATGTCACCATCATGCTCATTGGCGAGACCGGTGCGGGAAAGACCTATCTTTCGAGACTCATTCACGAAGCCTCACCCCGGCGTACCGATCCATTCCTGCCTGTCGCCTGCGGTGCTCTCCCTGATGACCTCATCGAAAGTGAACTCTTCGGCCACATGAAAGGCTCGTTCACCAGTGCCCATGCCGATAAAGAGGGGAAGTTCATTGCTGCCAAACGCGGGTCACTACTGCTCGACGAAATCGATGTCCTCGGCCTCGAACAGCAGGTAAAGCTGCTGAGAGTCATTGAAACCGGTGAGTTTGAACCTGTCGGTTCGAACCAGACACTTCGCTCGCAGGCCCGGCTGATCGTCGCGAGTAACCTCGAATTGCAGCCGCTGGTCGAACAGGGCCGCTTCCGCCCCGATCTCTATTACCGCCTTAACATGCTCAAGTTCAACATCCCGCCACTGCGTCATCGCAAGGTCGATATTGTTCCTCTGGCCCGGCGTTTTGTCAGGCAGTTTGTGCAGAAGCATGGAGTGACGATTCGCGAGATCGACCCAGGTCTGTTCGAAGCTCTGTTGGGATATCCCTGGCCTGGGAACGTTCGCGAGCTGGAGCATGTTATTCAGCGGGCGGTGATCTATTGCCGCGATGGCGTACTGCGGGCTGAGCATCTTCCTTCCCATATTGTGGGAGGTTATGCCGGGCCGACGAATGATCCTTCGGTCGATCTGGGCCATCAGTTCGTCACAACAGCGACACCCAAGCAGAGCCTGGAAGGGCAGATTGCGCTGACAGAGAAAGAGATTATCGAACAAGCCCTCTTCAAGAACAGTTTTAGCCGGACGCGAACCGCCAAGGATTTAGGTATCAGCCGGGTGACGCTCTACAACAAAATGAAACGCTACGGCATCGGTAACTAGCCCGCATCGACCACGTAATAAACAACAAAGCCCCGGCGTGCCCCGTGAACGCCGGGGCCTTTTCTTTTCCAAGGCGAGCAGTGGGTGTCAACCCACTGTTTCTACTATCATCACTTTAATTGAAAGGGAAAGTCGAAGGTGGGTTGCCGAGGGCTTTAGCCCACCCTGCCGGGCTGGTGTCGAACCCATTGCAAAAAGTCATACAATATGTAACGGTGAATCCTCAGGTCGTTCCGTTCTTCATGAAGTGCTGTTTGTTCTGAACCGCAAACTTCGCCAGAAGCACATTTACGTCTTCGGTGCATGAATAGTACCGATCGTCCAGAGATTCAAAGAGCTTTCTGTGGCGAGAAACCAACTTCGCGAGCTCTTTGTGACGATTCTCGTCGTTCCGCGAAGGACCGGATGCTCCAAAGAGCTTTATTGCTTCTTCGAGAACTTTCGCACGTTCATGAGCGCCCATCTCCTTCAGTCCTTTCAGTGCTTCCATCCAATGACCGCCGGAAGAATTGGAGAAGAACTGAGTGTGCCCGCCATTGTTGACCTCCGAGTCGTAGATTCGTACGGCAAGGTAGAGTTTTAGCGGAGAAGACAGATCATCAAAGCCGAGGTCGTCCATACGGTTGAGGGCGTAACCATAGGCGTCGAGCACACCATGGAGAATTGCGATGGCCTCCCCAGCACCCCTTCTCACCACCTCCTCGGTGGAATTCAATTCCGACTGAATCACCTCTTGGGCTTTCGAATCCGGATTGATTGCGTATGAGACTAATGCCGCTGAGTACTCGTAGCTATGTGGATACTTACCAATGAGCGGCTTCACAGTGTTGAGGAAGGGCAGAAGACGTTCGTGCGGAATCTTGACTTTCGCATTGTTCAATGCCAACAAATTATATTCCGACCTATTGTTATCGACGGCAAGGTTCGCCGAGGAAATCAGGATTTCGGTGGCCCGCTCCCGGTCGATGGCAAGCAATAGTTCGGGAGCCGTCCGGGTGGTGCTGAGATCATCACGGGTCAACAACTCAATCAGTGTAGGGAAAACGGCGTCGAGAAACGCTTTCTCGCTTCGCTGGGCGGTGATTCCCCTGTGGATGCCATACATTCCGAATGTGCAAACCTGAGGGTTCTGATCGGTCAGGGATTTCAGGGTATGCGGAATGCATTCCGCAGTGCCGATGTTTGCCATGGCTAGGGCCGCATAAACACGGAAGTGCTCGTTGTCATGCACGATGTATCGTGATAACGCTCCCACTGCGGAAGGTGGGGCTAAAGGTTCAAGTATATTGCATATTCGTTCGAAAGGCGACTTTTCAGCGAATGCGTGGCCATCTTTGGAGAACATCTTCACTGCGGTTTGAGGATCTTCGAGAGCCTCGATGAGAAAGGGCAAAGCTTTGATTCCCACAAGCTTCAGGCGTTCCTTGTTGAAATCCTGATCCTTCTCGACGAACAGCCTTTCGACCATTCCTCGGATTTCAGATTCGGAGATATCGTCAGGGATGACCAGCGCGGCCCGCGCAGCGAAATAGTCGCTTGCTGCCTTTCTATAGTCCGGGTTCGTGACCCAGTCGTGGAAGCCGCCTCGGCCCGCCGAGAAATACTCACGGAAGGCAAGATAAAGAAATATTGCCACGCTGGCAATTATCCCCAGTGTTATATAATCCATGACTTTGGGCGATCACGATGAAATGTGGTTTGTGAATGGCCATGCCGACAACACAAATCAGACACATCGCTGATGGATTTGGCGATGAACCTGATTCGTCGGATGGCGGCTACGTGCTGATTCAACGAGTAGGGTGGGTTAAGGCTTTGCGCAACCCACCAACTCGAAATCGCCCCTGATCGTTTCTTTTCACTCCGTGCAAGCTGGCGAAGACCCACTTAATGAGCACATCAAGAGTCAACCACGAGGCGAGGGTATCTTTTATAGTTATTGATGCATTCTATAGTACTGTTCAGCGTCTTCGTCGAAAGGGAGAATCATAGGTGGGTTGCGCAGAGCCTTAACCCACCCTACCGGGCTGGGTGACAAAGTCACAAGAAACATTTCAATAAACGCCCTTTTGGATTCCTCCAGCCTGATTCCACCCGCGAAATCGGCACGCCAGTTATACGCATTTGTGCCATGCTTGCGGCTCTGAGCAAGCATGTGTTTTGGTCTTTCAACGATCAATACCACACGCAAATCCCGCATGCTCACTCCGAGCCGTGAGCATGGCACGTAGATGATTATCGTGAGCCGGTATCCGGCAACGCGTGGTGAAGTTGATCATCGGCAGGTCGCTTCGAGATCGCCCTAAAATGCGTTGTTGCGTGGTGGATTGGGGGGGCGGTTGGGGTTTGCGGGCTTCGTGTTGGGTGTGTTGGGAGGAGTGGCTGCAGGTTGTCCGGGATTTCCCCCTCCAACGCGCAGGACTGTGCGGAAACCGACATCGGGGAATTTGTCGGTCATCAATCGACCTTCCCGGGCTGTGACATCCCAATCGCTTAAACAGCCTTTCACGGTGTGCTGGCTGGTAATTTTTGGCTTCTTGGCACCTGTCCAGTTCTTCACGCCGTCTCGCGACTTGGCCGCTTCGGCGTGGCTGTTGTCGTCGTGCCAGTCGGCGACCCATTCATGAGCATTTCCCGCCAGGTCGTAGATGCCGTAAATGCTCTGATCGCTGCTGAACTTGCCGACGTTGGCCAATGTTTTGGTCGTTCGCGGCTCGGGCCAGATCGCCCGGGTATTGCCCCAGGGAGCTCGAAATCCGTCCGGGCCACGGGCGGCTTTTTCAAATTCCGCCTCTGTGGGAAGTTCCCGACCAGACCACTTGGCGTAGGCACTGGCCACACCCCACGGAATCCCCAGTACGGGCTGGCGTGGATCAGCCGTCTCATTGATCGCAGCGAAGCTGTTCTTGTTCTTGGCCTTCATCTCATCGCGATAGCGTTTGTACTCAGCGACCGTTGTTTCAAACACATTGATGTAATAGCCATCCAGTAGAACCGTGGCTTCAGGCCGGGCATTGGCGGGGCCGTCATTGGAGCCGAGCCTGGCAGGCCCGGGTGGGATGTAGGCCATCAGGCTGCCGTCGTACTGGCAGATGATTCGCTTAGGCCAGCCATCCGGCGATAACCCTGTCCCCGGAACGGACATGAACCCAATTGGTAAACGATTTCCCTGGAGGTTCGCAGGGTTTCCCGAAGCATCGATCGAGCTTCCCGTCTCGGTGGTGGCGGGAATTTCGGTCACGACAAAGCTGGTTGCACCTGCCTGATCTGCCACCTGTGCAATCACAAACTGATCGATTTCATGCGGAAGTGGTGTTGATGATGTCACGCTGTTGACAGAGCCAGGTGCGACGAAGTCAAACACATTTGCGGGATGTTCTCCCGGTGGAGCCATGGCCGGGCCGGCTGTGGCTTCGCCTTCGACGGGTGCGGCTTCGCCCGGCGGATTCTCAGCGGGTTCAGGAGCAGCGGGCTTCACCGTTTTGATGGCGACAGGTGGTGGAGCCACCGGAGCTGCTGGTGCTGGTGGTTTTGTGCCACCACCACAACCTGACAGCAACCAGGGGGCCAGCCACAGGAGGGCGCACAGCCTGATTCCTTGCCAGCCGTTCGCAACTCGTGCGGCGGAATCAGTGGGATTTGTTGAACCAGCCTGTTCGATAAGCCATGCCATAACGACACTCCGCAGGCAAAACCTACCCTGCAATCACGCCATCACTCTTGTGGAATACGACAGGATGGAGCCTGCCGTATTCTTTTAAGTCTGATGGAGAAATCGCTGAAAGGCAACTGGCAGCTTGGCGTTCCATTCGATGTGAGGAAAAGTTCATCGTCAGCAAGGAACAGCAGCGACTGATTTCTCCGCAACGCGTCATTTCACGAAAACCAGAAGGCGACAGTTGCTTTCACGGGAGAGAAGAGTTTCATGATGTTCCCCCACTCGGCATAGGTGGCCAGAATGGCAATAAACATAAAGAACGTTCCACCCAAAAAGAGCCCTGTGAGGACAGCAATGCCGGGCCGTATTGCCTTGGGCAGCAGGAAGGCATTCACGAACAAGGTGTGAAAGCAACTCACTCCCAGCGCGTAATTATAAAGCATCCCGGCAAAGGTGAGCAGGCTGTCTCCCTTGATTGTCAGCAGCATAAAAATCCCGACTCCGGTATAGACCCAGAGCACAATAAAGTAGAGCGTGCCGATATGCTTGGGATCGATCTTCCGCATGTGTGAACTGGCTGTCCAGGTGACATCGACCCACCGGCGTAAAGTCCCCTCCGCTGTCGATGCACAACTGGTGGCCAGCACCAGAAATCCGCAGAAGAGAGTCAGCGCCCAGAACGTTTTTCCCCAGGCGCGCTGGCTGCCGGTAATGGGTGGCAGCTTGGCATCTTCGGCTGCCTGAGTTTCACTCGAAGGGGCAGCCTCCGGGGTTTGTGTGCCACCTTTGGAAATCACAGCCGCCTGAGGAAACAGCCTGGCGGCTGGGACACCACTTACTGCTTCAGCCACACCATTGGCGGTCATACCGGCTGAAGCCCATTTATCAACTAGCACAGTTCCACGCGGCAAAAACTGCACCGAGAGCATGCTCGGGAGTGCCAGGCCAATAAAGCAGGCGGGCATCCAGATCATGAGTTGTTCACGCCTCACGTGCTTGAGCCAGCCCTTCCAGTGAGCCAGATTTTCTTTCGTTTGCCGGAAAACCATCCCGACGTGCGAGAGGGCAATTTCGTGGCCACCGACAAAACTGGGGATTGCTCCCACGTGGCGGCCCATGCCCCAACCCTGATCGCGGGTGTAGTTACTCATGGGAGTGTTAGTGAGCCCGCCATTCCCCGAGATCGCAGCCATCGTCGCGAGAATGCCGATCACACTCAGATCAATCACTGGAAATCCGCGACCGCCAAAGAATTCGATAAACACGTTTTTGACATTCGGACCCAGTGGCTGCTCATCAGCATCCTGAATGCCATTTCCATTGAGATCATTCTCGGCCACCACAGGAATGTTGCCAAACTGGAAAAAGCCTGTACCAATCTCACGCCACGTTTCGAATGTCGAAAACCAGACAGCGAGGATCAGCAGAAAGCTGACCACAAAGATCAGCTTGAAAACCATGACCGCTTTCAGCGAATGATAGACTTTTCCGCCCACACTCATGGGGAGCATGACACCCACGAGAATCAGGCAACCCAGAAGCTTCAGATACCATTCATACTCTTTGGAATCGGGCACATACCCCAGATACAGCCCCAACAGAGGAATGGCGGCATTCGAAGCCAGGTAGGGCAAAAACGAGCCAAAATCGAGTAGCAGGTAGAACGACAGCCAGAACAATGGCCCGGGGAAGAGCCGAAACTTCCCGGTAAAAATCGGCTCGCCGGTATAGAGAGTGTAGCGGCTGATTTCGATGTTATAGAGTGTCTGGCAAAGAATACTGATCGTCGACAGCCACAACAGAGCACCGCCAAAGCGAGCCGTATTGAGCGGGCCAGTCAGCCACTCGCCGCCACCGATGGCCGAAGCCCCCAGGACAATTCCCGGCCCGATAAATCCGGCGACATTCCGCAACTTAAACACCGGCGGAGCGGGCAAATCTCCCAGATCCCAGCGAGGCATGGAGGCCACACCCGGGTGGGGTGCCAGTTCGGTCACAGGCTCACTGGAAGTCGTGGCAGCCCGGATCGTCTCCTCTGGGGGTGTCGCTGTCATTCACCAGTTCTCCGGCCTAACTTCTTATAATCAAAGCAGATATGAAACATCACGCCAGGCGTTTACATCCTTTGTGCATGGATTTCGAGAGCCCAATGCCCCGGTACCTTTAGAGGCTGAGCCGGGCCAGGAATCCATCAACGAATGAACCTAGACGAATGCGTCACTCTCTGCAATCAATGACCCGTACCTTTAGGGATCATTTTCCGATCTCGTCGTGAACTCCCATGATTTTTGAATCCATTCGAACCGTCGAAACGCCTGCAATCCCGTGCCATTTGCAGCAGACAGGGTGGTTGTGTGAATTCTGACTGGTCGACCTTTTATGCTCGAAAACATCGCGCGATGAACACGACAACACCTTCGAGTTCCCGAAAGTCGGCCTCGTCAGGCAACTTTTCTGTAAGGGATCACTGCAAAAGCGGTTAGACTTTTCATTACAGACTTTTGCATGGCATCAAGAAGAACTGCATCGCGACAAGATCTGCACAGTCAGTTATTCCTCGTTCACTCTCCCGCCCGCCGCCACTTCGACTTCGGTGAGTTTTGCATGACGACCAACACTGTCCTTCCAGCCGAAACACTCCCGGTTCTGAATCCCGAAAGTCCTGCCACCGGCGGTTGTGACGACATCCAGCTCGACCCACCCAAGGCTCAGACCACTGAGGTGGGCAGTTACTTCATCTCAAACTATCCGCCGTTTTCGCTCTGGCAATCGAGCAACCTGCCCCGCTTGAAAGAGGTGATGGCTGCACCTCCTGCATCGAAGGCTCCACTCGGGCTGTATCTGCACATTCCCTTCTGCCGTAAACGCTGCAAATTCTGTTACTTCCGGGTCTATACCAATCAGAATGCCAAGGCGATTGAACAGTACGTTGAAGCCCTGGCTCGCGAAGTGGAACTGGTCAGCCAGTTGCCCGCCATCCAGGGCCGCAAGCTCAAGTTTGTCTACTTTGGTGGGGGAACTCCCTCCTATCTGAGTTCTAAACAACTCCGCTTTCTTCGCGAGAAGTTAAGTGCCCATATCAGTTGGGATGACGCCGAAGAAGTGACCTTCGAGTGCGAGCCCGGCACGTTGCACGAAGAGAAAGTCGCCACGCTGAAAGACATCGGCATCACGCGCGTCTCCTTGGGCGTCGAGAACTTTAATGACCAGATCCTCGAAGAAAATGGCCGAGCCCATAAGACGCCGGAAGTCTACCGCGCTTACGAGTGGATTCAGAAAGCGGGCTTCCCTCAGGTGAACATTGATCTCATTGCCGGGATGATTGGCGAGACCGATGAGAACTGGGCCATGAACATTCGCGAAGCTCGAAAGCTCGCTGCTCAGAACGTGACCATTTATCAGATGGAACTCCCCTTCAATACGATCATCTCGAAAGAGATGAAAGAGCTGGGCACCGCTTCACCTGTGGCCGATTGGGCCACCAAACGCCGCTGGGTGAGTGAAGCGATGGATGCCCTCGGTGAAGATGGCTACCACATCTCCAGTGGCAACGAACTTGTCAAGAACCCCACGACCGACCAGTTTGTCTATCGCGATAACGTCTGGCGAGGCTGCGATCTGCTGGCGATTGGAGTTTCTTCGTTTGGCCATCTGCAGGGTGTCCATTATCAGAATCTCGATCGCATTGAGGATTATCTGGCAACGGTCGAGCGGGGTGAGTTGCCTGTGAACCGAGCCCTCGAACCCACGCCACATCAGCGGCTGATTCGCGAATGGGTGCTGCAGATGAAAGAAGGTCAGGTGAGTGCCGCACCATTCATCGATAAGTTTGGCATCAATCCGCTGGAGGAGTTCCGCACACCACTAGCCAATCAGGCGGCCCGGGGTTACCTCGTCGTCGAAGAAGATCGCGTGCGGCTGACGAGAAAAGGTCTCCTGCAGGTTGATAGTCTGCTCCCGGAATACTTCGAACCCGAACACCGTGCTGTTCGTTACACCTGAGTGACCATCGTAAAGTCAGAATTCCGTTCTCCTGGTACGATCTGTTCCCGAGTGATTGGCCTTCACGATGAATGCACTGCACTCTCTCGATGCTCTCATGAATCCGTTTCGATCGGCTGCGCCGCTTTTCATCAAAGCGGTGCATCTGCCGCAAGCGGTGACTCCGGAGCCTTATGCCGGGCTCTTGGTGCATCACGAGCACATGACAGTCGCCATGGAGAATTTTCACAAAGATCGAGTTGATGTCGAGGTGCTCGACCGGCATCTCGAAGGGCCGATTCTCTATCGCAAGATCATTCTGCGTTGCAGCACCAGCGGCGTGGTGGTGCAGTTCGGGCTGGTGCGCTTCGACCTGCGCACTGTTTCGCAGCAGGTGCGTGATGAGATTATGGCCGAAGAGATACCATTGGGCCGCATTCTCATCAACCACAACCTTTTGCGGCATGTCGATCTCAATGCGATCCTCGAATTGAGCCTGGGTGAAGAACTGGCGGCCCTGATGGAGGTTCCCGCCGGTACCACCACCTATGGCCGCCTCGCCACCCTCTTCTGCGACCACCAACCCGCCGTTGACTTATTGGAGGTTTCGAGGCCATTGGGATGATTGTATGAGATTGGTATATCGAACAATGAGTTGTTGATCTGTCCCGGAATGGTACGTTTTTGAAGTTGATGCTTGAGAGCAGGCTGGCGTTCTGCCGGAAGAGAACATGGCAATCGTAACATGGGTTTTTGAGCCGAACATCTTTCCTGAAACCCATCAGCCAATCCGAAAAGCTGTCCGCGATGGCGGGCATTGTCTCATTGAGTGGTCAGATGCCTGGTGGACGGATGGTGTGCCTTCGAATGTGCCAAATTCGTCTGTCGTGTTTCATGGCTCGCTTGGTAACGCCGCAAGAATTACGAGTGAGTTGCAATGGACGCCGGGTGCGTTCTGCTCAGTCGAAGCATTTCGATGCTCTGCATGGTACGAGTCAGCCCGTCAATGGCTTGTCCATAGAGACTGGACGATCTGTCCTGCGAGTGAGTTGGTCGCTAACGCTCGAAAACTTGCCGACAAGCTCGGGGCTACCGATCGCGTGTTTGTACGCCCGGATAGCCCACTGAAACCCTTTAGTGGACGGGTCGTTGATGTCGCTTCCCTGACGTTGGCAAAGCTCGATTATGGTTTCTACTACGATGACGAAACCATTCCGGTCGTCGTGGCACC
The DNA here is from genome assembly GCF_000092105.1 of Planctopirus limnophila DSM 3776. Taxonomy (NCBI): domain Bacteria; kingdom Pseudomonadati; phylum Planctomycetota; class Planctomycetia; order Planctomycetales; family Planctomycetaceae; genus Planctopirus; species Planctopirus limnophila. Next base: position 197,745 of record NC_014148.1, read on the forward strand.
AGTGCAGTCGATTGGAAACGAATGGCGTTTTGTCATTGCGGATCGCTCGGTGATTGCAGGTTCGGCCTATGATCCGAAAACGCGAAATCCGGTGATCGCGGCACTAAACTCCGCACCAGCCGAATTCGCAACCATCGTAGCCTCATCGATCCCGGAACCAGAAATCGTCTACATACTCGATATCTGCGAGTGTAATGGTGAACTGCGACTCCTCGAATTAAATCCTTTTGGCGGTGCTGACCTTTACGCATGTAATGCAACGAAGGTTGTTGAGGTTGTCTCATCCATCGCAGAGAACGAGACAAAGTAAACTCCGGTCTTAATCGGAGGTATTTAGGTACACGACAACACACAAGGGCGTCGTGTGCAGCTGCTGGCTCGCCAGCGGTGCTCAATCAATCAACCAATGCTCTCACTCGGGTGAGAGCATCGGGAGCGGTGTCAAGAGTGGCGAGGAGATGCCGGCCCAGGTGCCGAGTTCTCTGCGTGAGGGGTAGCGCGAGCGGGATTTGATTTCCCCATCGATCACCGTCACTGGCAGCACCTCGGGGCCTTCGGTCGCCAGCAGTTCCCGAATCACTTCGTTAGCCGCGAAGGCCATGGGCTGCTGGGCCAGGTTGAAGCGTTCGACCGCGACGCCGCGACTTTTCAGCCAGTCAAGATCTGCCGCAAACTGAGGGAGCACAGGATCCACCTGCGGACCACAGATCCCTGTCGAACAACAAAGTGCCTTGTCGAAAATCTGCAGTGTGCTCATCGGATTTCCTCGCTTCACTTCCCTGACTGATGATCAATCCGTGAGGACTGTTCGATTTCAAACTCTGACTTAATTGGATTATCCCGGATCGAACTTCAGGATGCCAACTCGATCAAGGTTTTCCCGAAAGATCCAGAGTTTCTCACAATGAGCAAATCTGGTACACATAGACTTATCAACAATCAATGATGCACTCTTGTTGGTGATTCACGTCAACTTGTGATTCACCTCAACTCATGATCCATTTTTCGATGGTGAGGTCTGGCTGTGGGAATGTTAGGAATTCTCATCGGTGCGGCAATCCTCCTGTATGCCGCCTGGCGGCTCTATGGGCCGGTGCTGGCACGTCTTCTGGAACTGGATAACAACCGCCCCACACCAGCCGTCACGCAGTGCGATCATCTCGACTACGAGCCGATTGAACCCAATGCACTGCTTTCACAGCATTTTTCGGCGATTGCCGCTGCCGGGCCGATTGTGGGCCCCATTGTCGCTGGCATCGCGTTTGGCTGGTTGCCCGCCATTTTATGGATTCTTGTCGGCGCCATCTTTGTCGGGGGTGTGCATGATATTACAGCTCTGGTCGCTTCGATCCGGCACAAAGCCCGTTCGATTGCCGAAGTTGTCCGCGAGCACATGAGCCGTCGGGCGTTTCTGCTCTTTCTTTCGTTTGTCTGGCTGGCACTGGTCTACATTGTGGTCGCTTTTACGGATATCACCGCGAGAGCTTTCGTCGGGCAGCTCGATCTGGGGAATGGCGAAGTGGTGAGTGGCGGCGGGATTGCCTCGTCATCGCTGATCTATCTGCTGATCCCCATCATCATGGGTGTGACCATGCGATACACGAAATTGTCGCTGGGCTGGGCCACCATTATCTTTCTGCCGCTGGTAGGACTTTCGGTCTATGTGGGCCAGTTGATTCCGCTCGATATGGAAAGTCTGATGCTTCGCTTCGGCTGGGCCACGACAGCCGACGAAGCCAAGTGGGCAGCGATTATCACGTGGGATCTGCTGCTGCTGTTCTATTGCTGCCTGGCTTCGATTGCCCCGATGTGGCTGCTATTACAGCCACGGGGTCATCTGGGCGGATACTTCCTGTATGTCGCTTTGATTGGTGGAGCTGCGGGCTTAATCGTTGGCAGCCTGTTGAATCAGCAGCCGATTCAATACCCGATGTTCCGGGGTTGGCAACCACCGGAAGCAGGGAATTTTGTCTTCCCGATGCTGTTCATTCTCATTGCCTGTGGAGCCTGTTCAGGTTTTCATGCACTCATTGCCTCTGGCACAACTTCCAAGCAGCTGCGTGTCGAATCTGATGCCCGTGTCGTGGGTTATGGCGCGATGCTCCTGGAAGCGATGGTGGCAATTTTGTCGCTGGCGTGCGTGATGCGGCTTTCACAAACCGACCCACTCTTAACGAGTGGTAAATTGGAGCCCAACGTGATCTATGCCACGGGACTGGGGAGTTTTCTGCAGACGTTTGGTATCCCGGCAAGCCTGGCGGTTTCGTTCGCTTTGATGGCCTTTACCACCTTTGTTTACGACACTCTTGATGTCTGTACGCGACTGGGCCGGTACATCATTCAGGAACTGACGGGCTGGCAAGGCTGGGGTGGCCGCTGGTTTGGCACCATCATTTCCGCTGCAGCACCCGCCTTTTTTGTGACTCAGCAAGTCACCAACCTGCAAGGCAAAGTGGTTCCTTCGTGGGAAGTCTTCTGGCCCCTGTTTGGTGCCAGTAATCAATTGCTCGCTGCTCTCACATTACTCGGGGTGACGGTATGGTTGTGGCAAACTCGCCGAGCCGCCTGGGTGTGGATTGTCACTGGCCTCCCCACCGTGCTGATGTACACGATGAGTCTCTGGGCTCTCGGTGTGATGACGAGTGGCACATGGCAGCAGATCCAGAAAGCGGAGAAGGTTGCGCCGGTCAGTTATGTGATCATCACGGTTTCGTCACTGCTGATTGTGCTGGCATTGCTGATGCTGATCGAAGCGATCATGGCTTTGACAACAAACAACAAAGAGCGGGCCATTCCTGTGACAACACCGGCCTGAGCCACCAGTCTTTTCTACAAGCACATGCCCACCATTGAGTTACGGTGTCTGCTGCACTCCGTATTGATCGGCAGATCATGCAGGAAAGATCGCGCACAAGCGTCGTTAACTTTCACGCCTGGCTGCGGTTCACAACCTATGATGAGGTCTCTGCGACTTCGTCTGCCTACGATTCTAACCGGGTATGCACTCATTGTGTGCAAGATCTCTTAGAGAACGTTGATTGTCCTGAGAGTTTGTTTGGCAGATCAACGGTATCGAGAGTCCTACGTGGGATTTGTTGAAGATCGTGATGACCCTGGAATTGAGTTTTGTTCGATAACACTTAGGTTCAATGCCAATTCACGAAACTTTTTGAAGTGATCAACTTCCGTGCGACTGTTTGCTGGAATAAGGAACTGCCATCATGACCATGTCCAAGCCTCCTGTGCTGGATCAACCCATCCAGGGAGGAAGTCTGCTGGCAGCTTTGGACAGTTTGCTGGCTGACGATCTTGCTGCCGTCGAGCGCATTCTCTGGAACGAACTCGAAAGCGATCAACCCTGCGTGAAGGATATTCTTCAGCATGCAACGCGTTTTCGTGGCAAGCGATTACGACCAATTCTGGTTCTGCTCTCTGCCAGGGCTTGCGGCGAAGTGAATGAAACCCATCGCCTGCTGGCGGCTGTCGTTGAGATGATCCACATCGCCACGTTAGTTCACGATGACGTCCTCGACGAAGCTTCGACACGCCGACATGTCGCAACAGTTAATGCGCGGTGGAACAACGAAACGAGTGTGCTGTTTGGCGATTATCTTTTCACACATGCGTTCCATCTGGCGAGTGAACTTCCGACTTCACACGCCTGTAGGATCATCGGGCGAGCAACGAATAAGGTCTGTGAAGGAGAACTCACCCAGATCCATGAGCGTGGTAATCTCGATTTGAATGAAGAGACGTACTTCAAAATCATCAATGGGAAAACGGCAGAACTGACGGCTGTCAGTGCCTATCTGGGGGCTCATTACGCCGACCAGCCCGCGGAAGTCGTGAATGCTGTTGAAGCCTATGGTCGGAAGCTGGGTCTAGCATTTCAGATTGCCGACGATCTGCTCGACATTCTCGGAGTCGAAAAGAAGACCGGCAAAACGTTGGGATCAGACCTCAAAAAACAGAAGTTGACGCTGCCCATCATTCGTTTGCTGGCAACCGCCACATCTGCCGATGCGACGATTATTCGTGAACTGCTTGCCCATCCAGAAGACGATACAGCCGGGCAATTGCGGGAATATCTGCACAAGAGCGATGCTCTCGAATACACCTCACAAACGGCACACAAGCTGGTGGAAGAGGCTTGTGAGCATTTGAACGTGTTGCCTGAGAGTCAGGCACGCCACTGGCTCTGCGAGATCGCACGCTTCTCAGTGGAAAGATCGTTTTAACGATGCGTGAGCGGGTGAACTGCAAGCAATTCTCTCAGTATCGTTCGCACTATTCTGCCAGCTCATTTTTCATGACGAGCCTCTTTGAATGTCGCCAGACTTCTCCCGCCTGACCGGCAGCGATACGCTTCTTGGATACTGATCGAGTGAGTATCGAAGTCGTTCCGGTTCGTTGTCAGTGGAGAGCGGCATGGCAGGCAGATCCCACAACGAATATCTTTTGCGACCCACGGCAGCGGGTCTGTATTGCGAAAAGGGTGGATTCTACATCGATCCTGTGGCCCCGGTTGCCAAAGCGATCATTACCCATGCTCATGGCGATCACGCCACTCGCGGTCATGCCAGCTACATCTCCAGCAGTCGTGGAGCCGCACTGGTCAGGCACCGTGTCGGGGCACACGCCAAGATCACGAGTTGGGAGTACGGTGAAACTTATCGCATGAACGATGTCCTCGTTTCGCTGCATCCCGCCGGGCATATCCTGGGCTCGGCACAGGTTCGCATTGAATGGCGTAGCACACGAGGCACAGAGGTCTGGGTGGTGACCGGGGATTACCGGCGGGAACCTGATCCCACGTGTGAACCTTTTGAAGTGATCCGCTGCGATACGTTGATTACTGAGGCGACCTTTGCCCGTCCGCAATTTGTCTGGCCGACAACTCAGTCGCAGTTGGATCGACTGGAGCAATGGTGGCAAGGGAATCAACAGCGGGGTTTTGCCAGTTTTCTGTATGTATATGCACTCGGTAAGGCCCAACGGATACTGGCGGCACTGAACCCGGATTGCGGGCCGATTTTCGCCCCGAAAGTCGTGCGTGATATCAGCCAGATTTATCGGGATGCCGGAGTGGCTTTGCCCTGCGAGCGAGATCCGTTTGTCGAGATGACGCCGGAACTCTGGTCGCGGGCACTCATCATTTTGCCCCCTTCTTCGAAGCGACCGCTAATGATTCCCACAGCCGGATCATCGGCGACCGCGTTTGCTTCAGGTTGGATGCTCGATCCCGAGGAACAACAGCGGCGACAGGTGGATGCCGGGTTTGTGATTTCTGACCATCCGGATCATCTGGAAATTCTCCGGACTGTGGAAGAGACCTGTGCCCGCCGAGTGTTCGCCACTCATGGAGAAACAGGCTGGCTTTGTGAAACCCTGAATTCACGAGGAATCGAAGCCCACGATCTCGATTCTCTGCGTGTCGCACGCGGTGCCAGACCAGGAGAATCATGGTGGCGACCCGTGAACGACCAGCCCCAGTAGGTTTTTGTTTCACATCAATTAAAGCTGCAGTTGAGACCGTGATGCCTGATAAGCTTAAACGCATCTGCGGGCCGATTTTCACTCATAGGGTGTCGGCTATATCAGACATGAAGCAACTCGAATGATGACAATTAGGTGAAAGACGGCGATCGGCAGACCGCGGCCAAAGGATTATTCATACTGCAGGACGTTATCGCGATTCTGCTGCATCGCTTGGTTCGGGCTTTACGTCCGTTCGACGTAGTGCTGACCTAAGGCGTTCTTGCTCTGCAAGAAAATCAGGCCACTGGGTACCGGGGATGTATTCAATTGCCGTTCCCACAAAGCACACCCAGTGTCCGCCCTCGGGCAACCGTTCTCCATTATGACCCAACCCTACCTTGTCCCAAAACAGCGCTATTCGGTGGTTGTCGTCCTTTCGCAGCCCAGGAATATAGTGCCAGCCGCATGTGTTCGGCGTCAGCAACTGCCCTGCCGCGAGTCGAGCCTGAACCAATGACTCGTCGACGGTCTTGCCTCGAAGGAGGTTTGCGTCGGCCGACTTGGGATCATCTAGGTGCAAGAGGCTAAGGGAAGCCTCAGCGCTATCCTCACCTCTCGGGTACCAACCTTCATTGCGCTCCGCATACTGAAACAATGCAAGCATCAGTGCCTTATCGCAGCAGTGGCTCCAGCCATACGGATAGTAGTACTTCTTCAAGCCAAGCGGATATTGGTATCGATAGTAGGCAATGCCTGAGAGAACAACGACTATCGACAAAATCGCAAGTCGCTTGGCCCACTTCATTGACGTCTGCACCTAGATGGCCGAACTCGCATTCGACCGCGAAAGTACGATCGAAGATCATTGTAATTTCGCCGTGCAGCATGGAGTTGTCAACTTTAATGTCTCATACCGGTAAACGAGTTGCGACGGATCACCGGTCTGAGTCTCATGCAATACTGCACTTGGCCTTCAATCGTACACATTCCGCCTAGAATTAGAATCATGGGCGCTTGGATCAGAGAACAATCTGGCTGATTCAGTCCGCGAGTAGTTGGAATTGCATATTGAAGCTCCGAGTGGCTTATTGACACTTCATCGGGAAGTTAATCTGCACACGTTCGAATGGCGTCATGCTGACTTTGAGATAAAATCATGGAACGCCGAAATCTCTTGGGCTCGGCTGTGGCTTTTGTGTTTCAACGTTTCGCACGATTCCGTGAATGGTATTGTCTTTCGAGGCCCTCTGCCGGATGGTGGGAAGATGTCGGGGTTGTGATTTCTGATCAGCCCCTGTCAACGGGCAAATGATGAACAGGCGAAAGCGGCAATCGGGCGGAACAACTTTGTTTCGTTCAGAAAACCATGAACAGATCGCCAGATTTCTGTTTCATCACTTTTCAGGGAGACTTGTGTTGTTCATGATGTAACAAAGGCAAAGGTCGAAGGATTCTTTCGGCCAGAGTGGCTGCAGGGATGGACACCACGATGAATGAGGATCTCGCACGCATGACCCACCCCAATGACGACTTTCGTCTGGAATGGCATGGCAACACGGTTGTCATCACCCCGACAGGTAATGTCGAGGGCATGAACTGGGAATTGATTGAGCAGGCCGCCGAGGTTGTTCTTGGCCCGATTCGCGAGCAGCACGCTGCTCCGATGGTGGTTTTCGATCTGGCACAGATGAACTACTTTGGCAGTGTGTTTCTGGCACTGCTGCTGCGTTGCCATAAGAATGTGCGCAGCCGCGGTGGTGAACTGGTGCTCTGCGGCCTTTCGGAGACGGCTCGCGAACTCCTCAAAATCACGGCTCTCGATACTGTCTGGGCGATCTACGATTCCAAGGAAGCCGCCCTTAAGGCTGTCGATAACTAGGCATGGATCCGGAGTATCGACGAGTTTCATAGTCAACGCGATCAACGAGTATGTGCCAAATCGAAAGCCGGGCTTGAGGAAACCTCGAGCCCGGCTTTGTGATTGGAGAAAAGCTGATGCTGCGAGAGATTACTTTTTCACGTCACAAGTCTCGCCATTGACGAAGAATGTTCGGCGGGCAATCTCCTGGCCTGCCGAGCGAATCACGATCTGATGGCGACCACTCTGGACATTTTCACAGAGCGGCCAGTTGAAGTTCGCACGGTTCATTTCACGAGTGGCCACCAGTTCCTGCACCCCTTCGATCTGCCCCTCTTCATTAAGGATCAGGCATTCGAGATACATATCTTCGTGGGGTGGCAGAAGCTGGCACTGGACGATCATGGTTTCGCCAATCTGATAGTACTGCTTGCGGATCGCAAGCTGATCGGCCACCAGAAGAGTGCCGACGTCGATCGCAAAAAACTTATCCACTTCGCGAAACTTAGGTGCCGGAGATAGAAACTTCTTGGCCACAGCCTGATCCATAGGCTCCAGAACCATCGGCCCCTCAGGACGACGAACGCCATAACGATCGACCTGATATTCCGTGGCAACCCCCATCAGTGCGAGGCAGGCACAGCAGGCTCCCCAAAGACCTGTCTGACGAACAACCCGGGCATAACCCGTTGCTGGAGATGTTTGGACTTGTGGTGATTGAATCGAAAACGCCTTGATGGCCGCAGTGGCATTTAGCGGAGCTATCCAGTTTCGCAGGTGGAATTTGCGCATGATCCAGCGGCCATGCGAGGCGAGCCATCGTGCATCGTTATCGTTCATGAAGGCCAGATAACAGGCAAAGCAGACCGGCGGGAAGGAAAGCAGTCCCAGCGTGAAGAATGTGGCCGCATGGAAGATTACGCCCAGCGTCAGGAAAATCATCCGCGGGACACCACGCCACGCCAGCACGATGAACATGATTTCCCAGATCACCGCAATGTAGCACATCACGACAATGACAGCCGGATACATGCTGATGAAGGCACCGACCGGATGCTCATAATTGAGTTCGGTCAACATCCACCACTGGAGTTGATCACCAGAGAAAAATGTCGGCGTGTGAATTTTGGTAATGGCGGCACCAAAGTAGACCGTACCAATCATGATTTGGATGCAGCGTCTGGGCCAGGCGTAACCTTGAGGGAGATCTTCAATGGTCCGGCCCAGCCAGGGGTTCGCTGGTGCAGTGCGTTTGAGCCACGCATCGACAGAGAAAACATCACCACAACGGGAAAGCGTGAGTAGCAGCAGGATATGGGTTGCAATGACCGAATACTTGGTCAAGGTTGTGACGTAGTCGATATTGCAGAAATAGATGAACAGCAGATTGGCGACAATCAGCGACAGGCGGGTCTTCCATCCCACCATGGCCGTCAGCAGGGCAAAGAGCATGATGGCAAAGAGCGCTGCAACCACACTCCCTGAAAAAACAGGAAAGAGTTCTCCAAATCCGAAGTTCACACTGATCTGCGCAGGAGCACCATCCGTTGAGTAGATCTCGCGAACGTACTTCCATCGATCGAGCATGACGATGAAAACTGTGGCACAGATGACGATTCTCGTCAGTGCCACGCCAATTGGCGATTCTTTGGCAAAGAAGAACTCATTCAACTGCTCCTTCTGTTGCCGAAGAAGTTCACTGATCGAACGTGTGCTGTTAACGATCGCACTGTCATGGGAAAGCTGGGACATTATGGACACCTCGATCCGGGTGTGGTCGATCAAATTTCTGTGATCAAAAACCGTGAGTAGTTAACAGAACGGTCCATCAGGAAAGGCAGGGAGAGAAGGAACTGATTGCGAGTTGTTGTCATCGTGCACAGATCGCAGTCATCACGGGCAAATACCGCCCTACCAGCACGTTTATTCGCTCGTGGAATATCCCGTCCGCTGAATGCCGGAATCGGATGTCCCCTGCGAATAAGAAAAGGCTGATTGCCTGAGTTCGGGATTCACCGCATAGAACGGCTTGCCACGTCTTGAATCAGCCTGCAGTCTGGGATTGGCATGCACTGTCTGAGCATACAACCACGAAGGATAATTGGGTTGATCAACAATGACCGTTGAATCCGGATTCACGATCATGCGGCGGGTGTGATAGCTGAACTTTTCTTTGGGTTCTTCAAAGCGAGAGGCCCAGAGATAATCGGGAATGTTGTATTTTTTAGGCCAGGCCTCTTCGATGATATGCACACATTGAATGGGCTCGTGCTGGGTATGCTTGAGAACATTCATGGCAATCGGGCCAAAGGCATTGCCCACTGAGTCATAAGTTGCCCGGGTCGGGCTGCCAAAAAGCTGGACATCGCCCCAGGGGCCATGAGTCACGTCGTAATAGGTACCGCTTTCTCCTTCAGCGATGAAGTGGTACCGATATTCATGTGCTGACCAGCCGCAGAACATATCCCACACGAAATAGTACATCAGCGGGCTGGAAACATTCCCGACGCCAAAGGTGTGGGCGAGAACGCCCAGCGAGAGCATCGAGAAGTAGACGGACATGAAACCGATTGCCAGTCGCTTGGCCATCGCGGGTTCCTTCCCTGCGAACGGAAATTGATCGAGCCGATCTCTGCCTGAACTCCTCAGGCCCATAACAGGTTTTGAAAGTTCTTCGCTCGAAAGATCAGCCATTTACTCTTCGTGCCAGCTCAGACTGCTCCATGACACGGAGTCCCAGTGAGATGGCCCGAGCCGATTTTTCGCATGAGGTGGAAAAACGGTCAAGACGGGGTCTTGGCCCTTCGGTCCATAAAACCTGGTTAATGGCATAATTTCGCAGAAATGAGAACTCAACGAACCCATTCTCACAGTTCAGCTTGTGAAAACTCGTACTCAAAGTGCTGACCAGCACCACTCGCAGATTGCGAGAGAGATCAAGAAACCCTTGTATTGCGTATCCCAGAAATCAATAGTGAGTGCAGGGTCAGTCGAGCATGATTGCTCCAAGCCGCAAGCATGGCACACAGAGCGCTGTTAAATCCGGGAATCCGTGTAAGAGCTCAACTTCATCACAAAAGTTAAACCACTCCAGAACTCTGGAAGATGGGGAGCATAAGGGCGATCAACAGGAAGAGAATCGCACCAGCCATGACCACGAGCATCAGAGGTTCCAGCAGCCGAACGACCAGATCCAGTTGGCGGTTCGTGGCTTTTTCCATCTTGTCTGCGACGCCGATTAACACATTCTCCAGATTGTTGGCTTCTTCGCCGACGGCAATCATTTCCAGCACATCCGTGGGAAACTGCTTCGAAGCGGCCAGTGGCTGAGCCAGTGTTTTCCCACTGGAGACATTCTCAGCCGCCTTGGCGATGGCATCACTCAGCACTCGATTTCCAGTAGCGTCTTTGGCAATGTTCAACGCCTGAAGCAGGGGGACACCATTGTGGAGCAATGTTCCCAGGACACGGCAAAAGCGGGAAATCCCTAAACTGCGGGTGACATACCCAATGCCGGGAGCTCTCAGCTTCACTTTATCGAGCAGGATCTGTCCTTCGGGTGTGGCCAGACCATACTGCACACCGGCAATGGCGGCACCAATCGCCAGCAGGACAGCCCACCACCATCTCTGCAGGATGTTACTGATCGCCAGGAGAACTGTGGTTGCCCAAGGCAAAGAGCCTGTCTGCTTCATCGAATCGAACATGGGCTCAAAGCCGGGAACGAAGAAGACAATCATCCCGACGACCACAATTGTTCCCAGCACCATGAGAACCAGCGGATAAGACATCGCAGCGACGACTTTGGATTTCAATTCTTCCTGATGCTCGGTGAAAACCGCCACTCGCGAAAGCGAATCTTCCAGAAAGCCCCCTTCTTCACCAGCATGCACAATGCTGACAGTGAGCTTATTGAAGGCGTTCGGGTGCTCTTTCATCGAGTCGGCTAAACGACCACCGTCGGCGACCCGACTGCGCACATCTTCGAGAACGCGCTTGAGTGCCTGATTTTTCGTTTGCCGCTCCAGCAGTTCGATCGATCTCAGGAGTGGAACACCCGCTCGAAGCAGGTCACTCATCTGCGAGAACAACGTCGCCAGCATGCGGGGAGGAACCCGGCGAGAAGCCAACCGCTGCTCGACCTGAGTCGATTGCACGGGAGCAATCTTGACTGTGAACAGGCTCTTGGCTGCCAGAGACTGAAGTGCTTCGCGTTCGCTCTGTGCTGAGAGCGTTCCCACGATCTGCCGACCGGAAAGTTCGCGGGCCACATACTGAAACTCAGGCATCGTTCAACTCGTCCGTCTCAATCACTCAAGTCTGATAGGGGTAACGATTTTGAAGCCATCGATTTTTGGTTCATCACCAATTGAATCGAACAACCACGCTCAGCGACGATCCCACATGTTTGTCGAGTTTTCTGGCCTGCACAGATGTCGTAGCCTCAAGAGCTTAACCCTTCAGGATTCAAACTGGCTCTGAAAAACTGTGGAATTCAGCTGCTTTTCAGACAGATTGCTCCATTTCAGCGATCTTCTCGGGAATCTCGCCGAGATTGTTCACACAAGGGTATCGATCAAAATCAACCAGTCCATGCGGGAACAATGGCACATTTGTGCATGATGCCAGAAACTCCCGGGCGAGTCGATCCTGTGGCTGCCAGAGCTTTCGCTCGAATGAACTCCAGTGAACCAGGAGTCCCTGCATCCCCAGTTCACTGGCAGGAAGCATGTCGTTATCGACTCGATCACCAATCATGAGAGATTCGCCCGGATGACAACCAGCTTCATTTAATGCCCACTCAAAGATCTGGCGATCAGGCTTGGAGCATCCCAGTTCATCACTGATACCAATCAGATCGAAATACTCCATCAATTCGCGCCGTTCGAGAGAGGGCCGGCAGGCTGTCGTCTGGTTCGCAATGATTCCCAGCCTGTACTGAGCACGCAATTCCTGCAACATCTCGAAGGCATGCGGGTTGAGCAGATGAAATTCGTCGTAGCGATTTCTCAGCTCGTTCGAAACATACTGACTCCAGGTCGAGTAGCGCTCAGGAGTGAGGCGGGACTTTGCGAGACGTGAGATGATCCATTGCTGGCCACGCTTCGCTTCGGCTTCACGGGCCGACATTAACTCGCTGAATGTCTGCTGAGGATTGGTTTCCCGCAAGGCCTCAAACAATGACAAATAGCCAAAAAAAGCCTGCTGATCGTCATTGAAAAGGACATTTCCAATGTCGAAGAAAATCCATTTCAGCATGTTCGATCAATCCACCAGCGATCGATTGAGAGACTCATAACGATCTTTGAGATATTGCCGTAATCGTTCGTCACCTTCCCGGAAGTGTGGCGCAATCTCGACGGCCCAGAACTCCACACCATGGCTCGAAGCTTGTGGAATTTTCACAAGGTCTTTCATGGTTGTCAGCAGCCACCGGGCCCCATGGGCATTGGCGAGCAGTCCCAGTTCATCGAGATCTGGTGGAGTATAGTGATGGTGGTCATCAAAAATCTGAAGTGTGCCCTTCATTTGCGCACTGGCTGCAGGCAACCAATGCTTGAGCAACTGCACAAAGCCTGTCGGATTGCCGATGCCGCAGAATGGCAGATAAGCCACCGATTCCAAATCCGAAAGCGATCTCGTCTCGCCTTGGATATTGATCAATCGCGAGGGGCGAAATTCGACCTCCAGAATGCGATCCTCGGGCACAAACTTCAGAAGCTTTTCCCGCAGGCTGCTCAATTGTTGTTGACTCACCATCTCGCTGCGAGTGACCAGAAACCAGTCGGCACGCATCAATTGAGAAAGTGGTTCACGCAACATCCCTCGCGGCAACAGATAGCCGTATCCAAACGGGTGAGTGGCGTCGATGACGACCAGTTCGACATCACGGGCCAGTTGACGATGCTGCATGCCATCATCGACTACAATGGCGGGCCTCTTCAGAGTTTGAGCCGGAAGAAGCGAGGCCAACCATTCGGCGGCAATTCTCGCCCGCTGCCGATTCTGCAGGTGAGGGACACCGGGGCAGATCCGGTCAAGCACAGCTTTTTCGTCATTCGATCCTGCTTGGGTGGCTCCGTAACCTCGACTCAAAATCGCGATTTGCGCCTGGTTGTCGGGTTTTTCACTCAGCAGAAGTTCATGCAGGGCCTGCACCACCCAGCCCACGAGAGGCGTTTTTCCCGTTCCTCCCGTCGTAATGTTCCCCACACTCACCACAAAGGCCGGTAATCGCCGGCTCCGCAGCCAGCCCGTCTGATAAGCCACATTGCGGCACAGCACGACAAACCCATAACCGAGGCTCAGAACCCACAAGCAGCTACGCAGCAACCTCGCTCGCAAAGAGCGATCTGCTCCCGATTGCACACCATGGATCCACGACAGATTCATGCTCCCTCAATCATTCCTCAGGCCTCCGGCCAATAGTCTCTTCAACCTCATCGAGAATCCGCAGCAGAAATTGATGCTTCAATGCCGGTCGTCAACAAGCGGCACAACTCCAGGTGGAGTGTACCACATGGCAAAGCCATAAATCTGTCGATGAACTGAGATCCATTCAGCGAGACAGACAGTTTTTTGAACTTATCGCCAGTAGGTGCGATCCAACGCGCGGTAGTTAATGGCTTCGGAAAGATGATGAGCTTCGATTTGTGCAGTCCCTTCCAGATCGGCAATGGTCCGGCTGATGCGCAGCAGTTTATCGTGGGCTCTGGCCGAGAGGCCCATCGATTCCATGGCATGTTGCAGTAGTTGCTCGGCATCTTTTTTGAGCTTGCAGAACTTCCTGAGCTGTTGAGGTGCGAGCCGGGCATTCAGGGGCTGCCCCCCTTGTTTTGCCCTTTCCTGCTGAATTTCTCTGGCAGAAATGACCTGCGAGCGCATCTGGTCGCTGGATGTTCCGGGCTGAGCATCCGAAAGATCGCGAAAGGGAACGGGGGGCACTTCAATATGGATATCGAGCCGATCGAGAAGTGGGCCGCTGATCTTTCCGAGATATCGTTCGACCTGAATGGGAGTGCAATTGCACTGCTTCCGAGGGTCGCCCCGATAACCACACGGGCAGGGATTCATGGCCGCCACCAGCATAATGCTGGCTGGGAACGTCAGGCTGGCTAAGGCACGCGAGATTGTCACCCGCCCTTCTTCCAGTGGCTGACGGAGGACCTCGAGTGTCTTTCGATTGAACTCTGGAAGTTCATCGAGGAAGAGCACTCCATGATGTGATAACGAGAGTTCACCCGGAGTCGGCACGCTCCCGCCACCCACCAACCCCGCTTCACTGATGGTGTGGTGCGGCGTGCGAAAGGGGCGATTCATCAAGAGAGGTTGTCCGGGTTGCAGGCGGCCGACCGAACTGTAAACCCTTGTTGTTTCAAGACTTTCATCGGGGGATAGTGGTGGCAAAATCGTCGCCAGCCGCGATGCCAGAAGAGTTTTACCTGTTCCTGGGCTGCCAATCATGAGCAGATGGTGCCCGCCGGCAGCAGCGACCACGACCGCTCGCTTGGCACTTTCCTGCCCTTTGACATCCGCGTAATCAACCGTGTATTGGCCATATTCCTGCTGGGCCTTCGTCCATGAAAATGGGGCTGGTTCGATCGTCAGATGTCCCGTGAGAAATCCCGCAGCTTCTGTCAGTGATCCCGCAGGAATCACCTGGATCCCTTCGACTACAGCCGCTTCCTGAACATTGGCGGCTGGGACAATCAAACCTCGGCGCCCTTTCTGGCGACAGCTAAGTGCCATTGACAGCACACCTTTGACGGGACGTAACGATCCATCCAGCGCCAGTTCGCCCACAGCGTCAAACTCTTGCAGCAGGTCAGACTCCAATTGCCCACTAGCGACAAGCATTCCTAAAGCAATAGGAAGATCAAACGAAGCCGCATCTTTCGGGAGATCAGCCGGCGAAAGATTGATCACAGTATGGTCGACAGGCCGCTGGTATCCACTGTTGACCAGTGCCCGCTCAATCCGATGGGTGCTCTCGCGAACCGCCGCCTCCGCCAGACCAACCAGAGTCGTTTTGGGAAGGGCCCCCGGAGAAATATCGACTTCGACATCAATAGCAACGGCATCAATCCCCAGGAGGGAGTAAGTCATCAGCCGTGCCAACATGTGCAGAGCCTTTCCTCAACCAGAATCTTCATCGAGCCACCATGATTCTCGGCACTACGCCCTGATTGTTCAAACGAACAGATTGACCATTGTGGCGACGACTATCAAGTGCGGAATTTTGGCAATCGACTCGTGATCAGGCAGGCACTCAAAGCCTAGCTGAACGGCACTCAGAGCGGCGAGTACGATTCAAGTTCAGCATGGTGGAGATACTTATTCAAATAATATGAACTACTGGCCACGTACTGATATTCGAAATGCGATCAGAATCACGGAGAATGTGTTCGTATGTTTATTTTGATCATGCCCAGCTCTTGGTGCAGAGATTCGAAATCCCATATTCAATTTATGCGATCAGATATCCTTAACATTCTTTAATGTAAACGTTTACAGCGGATTCTCTTTTTTCCGCCACTTGCCGAATGGCAGATTGAGAAGTAAACTTCACATCAATGACCTTTTGATCGTTGATGCTTTTTTAAAGTAACCAATCAAAGAGGCTCGGCAAAACGTATCAGTAGTTGTTCGTACTTCAATCATTGTTTTTATGGAGGCTGCAGCATGAAGAAAAACCGCGGATTTACGTTGATTGAACTCCTGGTTGTGATTGCGATCATCGCCATTTTGATTGCACTGCTTTTGCCGGCTGTGCAGCAGGCGCGGGAAGCGGCCCGTCGAACACAGTGCCGCAACAACCTCAAGCAGTTGGGGCTTTCGCTGCACAATTATCACGATGTTTTTGGCACGTTTGTCTTCCGCCGTGGTGGCACAGGTGGCCAGTGGGATGCAGTGCCCCGCAACAACAACGAACGCCGCAGTGGCGTGATCAGCCTGCTGCCTTACATGGATCAGGCACCACTCTATAATCGAATCGAAGCTGGCGACCTGACGGGAACCACCAATGGTGGCACAGCCGTGGGGCCTGGCGGTAATCAGGCATGGACTTCCGGCCCAGGTGGTGGCTGGTCGGTTTGGAACGTGGCTGTGAATGGCCTGCAGTGCCCGTCGGATTCCTTCTCGGGGAGTGTTGGTTGCAACAACTACATGTTCTCACTGGGTGATTCAGTCAACAATGCGGAGAATCTGCGAGATGTTCGCGGCCTGTTCGGTTATGCCAGCACCTTTGGAGTCCGCGATTGCACTGATGGCACCAGCAATACGATTGCGATGGCCGAGCGATGCAAGGGAAATCAGGCTCCTGCAACGAATAGTAATCGCCGCGCAATTACTGGTACTGCGATGAATAAGACAGGCATTGCTGCCAATCCTCTGCAGTGTCGTAATCTGGCAGTCAATGGTGTGTATGCCGCTGCGGAGAATGTCAAAGAACGCGCTGCGACATGCTGGACCGATGGTCGTCTCGAACGTTCCGGTTTTCAGACAGTGTTGCCACCCAACGGAACATCCTGTGCCGAAGGTGGAGATACCAATGCCGATTCCGCCACAGCCATTATCACTCCCACCAGTTTCCACACAGGTGGTGTGCATGCCCTGATGGCTGATGGCGCTGTTCGCTTTATCAGCGAGAACATCGATACCGGTAACCTGGCGACCGGCCCTGCGACGGGGAATCCCAGCGGTCCCAGCCCTTATGGTGTCTGGGGTGCTCTGGGAACACGCGCTGGTGGCGAAGTCACCAACGAGTTCTAACAGAACATTGCCAACAGAAATCTGATCTCTCAATTCCTGTAAGAGCTGTGCCGAAAGGCCAGCTCTTATTTTTTTGCACCAAAAAACTGAACAGACGAATCGTGTTTCGCGAAAATTTCGGAAAAACCAAAAAAATTCTCATCTCGACTTGTGGAATTGACAGATCAGTGTACTCTGATTTGTAGGTGAATGCACCAATAGAGACGCGTGTCTTCAACCGTCTATACAAGCCATTCGCTCGTCCCATCTTCCATTTCCCATCTTGGTTCGTTCTGAACTTTTTCTCAGGAGGTGACTATGTCACGTCGACGTCGGGGCTTTACGCTCATTGAATTGCTGGTTGTTATTGCCATTATTGCCATTTTGATTGCCTTGCTGCTCCCGGCAGTTCAACAGGCGCGCGAGGCCGCTCGCAGAACTCAATGCCGCAACAATCTGAAGCAATTAGGGTTAGCGCTTCACAATTACCATGATGTCTTTGGCACATTTGTCTACCGCAAGGGTGGGACAGGTGCCTATGGAGCAACCCCACAGCAGAATTCTGGTCGCCGGAGTGGGTTGGTCAGCCTGTTGCCCTACATCGATCAGTCACCGCTTTACAACCGTATTGAGGCGGGTGACCTGGCTGGCACCAGTTACGGTGGCACTGCTGTCGCTCCTGGCGGCCCTCATGGCTGGGCTAGCTGGTCAACCTGGAATGTTTCGATTCCCGGTTTCCAATGCCCCTCCGATGCCTACGCAACTCCTGTGAGCACTCACAACTACATGTTTTCTGTGGGCGACACGATTCAGGATCCCAACAACACGGGCACATCGAACCATGATCTGCAGAACGTCAATGGCCTGTTCGCTAACCGTCGCTGCCTGGGTGTGCGTGATATTACCGATGGTACCAGCAACACCATTGCCATGAGCGAGCGTTGCCGGGCGAACTTCGGGTTGGCCACCAACAGCAACCGTCTGGTCGTCGAGGGTCAGGCAATGAACAAAACCGGCTTGCAGGCCAATCCTTTGCAGTGCCGCAGCATCGCGACCAATGGCCGTTACAATGCTGCTGAAGAGGTTAAAGGATATTCGGGAACTCGTTGGACTGACGGCCAGATCGAACGATGCGGCTTTCATACAGTATTGCCACCCAACTCTCCCTCTTGTGCCGAAGGGAACAATGGCAACGCTGATTCTCCCGTGAGTGTCATTACTCCCACCAGCCGACATACCGGCGGTGTCCATGCTCTGATGGCAGACGGTGCTGTTCGCTTTATCAGTGACAACATCGACACAGGGAATCTGGCAACCGGATCGACAATCGGCGGCCCCAGTCCTTATGGCGTCTGGGGTGCCTTGGGAACACGCGCCGGCGGCGAAACAACTGGTAATTTCTAAGGTGTCAGCAGGTGATGGCTATCGATGTGTAGCGATGAATTCTTCGGGAGGTGATGCACTCACAGCCTGATCCGCTCGTCAACATTTCCGATATTGGTCTCGAAACCAACATTCAGGCGCTCTCGCATTGCGGGAGTGCCTGTTTCATTTTTCAGAATGCGAAGTGCCAGTGACCAGATTGGCCACCATTCCTGACTGCTTCTTGTCTTTCGAGATTGGAAGAACACCGCACAACGCTCTTCTGCAGGCACTCAACTTTCCAAGCAAATCAGTGGGGGGAGTGAGGCATCCAATCCGTCTCTCATTGCAAAAGCCTGAATGCGGTAAAGGCCCCAGAGTTTACTCCGAGTCAACTGCGAGGAGCTTGCATGACAAAATTTCTTAGGTCGGCGGCAAAAAAGCTCATTCAATCTTGCGGATTTCAATAAACCGTCTAGCATCGCAGAGGTGGGCGTTTATATGTAGGATTGTATAAGTCCTGATGCGACATCGAGCATTCGCTCACATTCTCTTCACCATTTCCTGTCTTTGTCCGTTCGGAAAGCATCTCTGGAGAAAATCATGGTACGTCTGCGCCGAGGTTTCACACTGATTGAACTGCTTGTTGTCATTGCCATTATCGCCATTCTGATCGCCCTGCTTTTGCCCGCCGTCCAACAGGCACGCGAAGCGGCTCGACGCACCCAGTGCCGTAACAATCTCAAACAACTCGGTTTGTCTTTACACAACTACCACGACGTGTTTGGCATGTTCGTCTATCGCAAAGGGGGAACCGGCGGCTCGACAAATCCTGCACCTCGCCAGAATCAGAATCGCCGCAGTGGGTTTGTCAGCCTGTTGCCTTACTTTGACCAGGCACCGCTCTACAACCTCATTGAAGCGGGCGACCCTTCAGGCACGAGTTTCGGCGGGAATCCTGTAGCACCCGGAGGAGTCGCCGGTTGGGAAGGCTGGGGGCCGTGGAATGTTTCGCTGGCTGGCCTGCAGTGTCCCTCGGATCCGTATCCGACTCCCTTGAGTTCGCACAACTACATGTTCTGTGTTGGAGATACCATTCAAGACCCGAACAACACCGGAACATCAAATCATGACCTGCAAAACGTGAATGGTCTCTTTGCAAACCGTCGTTGTTTTGGAGTTCGGGACGTCACCGATGGGACCAGCAACACCATTGCCATGAGCGAACGTTGCCGGGCAGACTTTGGCTACACGGCCAATAGTAATCGCCTGGTTGTGGAAGGCATGGCGATGGATGTTCCTGCCGGTACTCTCCGCACAAACCCCTTGCAGTGCCGGACTTTAGCCACTAACGGCCGCTACCCCACCGGGAATTCTAAAGGTCGTTCAGGGACTCGCTGGACTGACGGCCAGATTGAACGTTGCGGCTTCCACACGGTACTGCCACCCAACTCGCCTGCCTGTGCTGAAGGGACAAATACGAATGCCGACTCCCCAGTAAGCGTGGTCACTCCCACCAGCCGACACACCGGCGGCGTTCACGCACTGATGGCTGATGGGGCTGTCCGCTTCATCAATGAGAATATCAATTCAGGAGACCTCGCAACGGGTTCAACGATTGGTGGTCCCAGCCCCTACGGAATCTGGGGTGCTTTGGGGACACGTGCTGGTGGTGAATCGACAGGTGACTTCTAAACGACTGGTAGCGAGTTTCTCAGACTCCTGACTGCATCATATGACTCTTCCAACCTCTGGCTTCCTCAAAGCCAGAGGTTGATGTTTTTATTGACAGGCAGGAATCGTTTGCCGTTCGAGACATTCCTTGCCACAATAACGGTTTGCTCCCGCGCTACTGGCGACAATCCGACTCGATGGGTTGCGGGATGAACTTACTGACTGCGGAAATTCTTTCGTCATGACAGCGACCGTCCAGCCTGATGCCGCCACTTCGTTGCAATCCGAACTTGTTCTGGTGCTTGACTTTGGCTCACAGACAGCCCAGCTCATTGCACGTCGTATCCGCGATTTGAACGTCTTCTGCCAGCTTGTCCGGCACGACATTTCCGCCGAGCGTGTCAAAGAGCTGGCGCCTCGCGGAATCATTCTCTCAGGTGGCCCGGCCAGCGTTTACGGAGAAAAAGCACCCAAATGCGACCCGGAGATTTTCAATCTCGGAATCCCCGTTCTCGGCATCTGCTACGGCATGCAACTGACTTGCCAGGCTTTAGGAGGCGTGGTTCGGGCCGGAACGACACGCGAGTTTGGCCGGACTGAACTCACGACTTTGGAAGACCATCCGCTTGTCGCCGGGTTGCCAGCCACCAGTACGGTCTGGATGAGCCATGGCGATCAGGTACAACAGGCCGGTGATGAATTTATCCCGATTGCCAGCACACACTCCTGCCCTATGGCGGCTGTGCGGCACCGATCCCGGCAGATCTTTGGTCTGCAGTTTCACCCCGAAGTCACGCATTCAGAATACGGGAAACAGCTTCTCGAAAACTTTCTGCGAAAGTGCTGCGGCTGTGCCGGAACCTGGCAGATCGAATCGCTGATTGAGCAACAGGTGACTGCCATTCGTGCCAGGGTCGGCAACAGCCGGGTCATCTGTGGTTTATCGGGCGGCGTTGATTCTTCTGTCGTGGCTGCACTGCTTTACAAGGCGATTGGTTCGCAACTTTCGTGTATCTTCGTGGACAATGGCCTGCTGCGAAAAGGCGAGTGCGAAAAGGTTCGCGAACGATTTCAGAATCACTTCAAAACCGATCTGCATGTGGTCGATGCCAGCCATCGCTTCTTATCGGAACTGGCGGGAGTGGTCGATCCGCAGCAGAAGAGAAAGATCATTGGTCGAGTTTTTATCGAAGTTTTCCGTAAAGAAGCGGAATCGATCACTGATGCCCGTTTTCTGGCCCAGGGAACACTTTACCCGGATGTGATTGAATCCGGTGGTTCACCCGACGGGCCTGCCGCCACGATTAAGTACCATCACAATGTGGGTGGTTTACCCGAACAACTGGGCTTTGAGCTGATTGAACCTCTCCGCGATCTGTTCAAAGATGAAGTTCGCCGGATGGGTCTGGCGCTGGGATTATCCGAAGAACTGATCTGGCGACATCCCTTCCCTGGGCCAGGGCTCGGTGTGCGCTGCCTGGGTGGAATCACCTCTGAGCGGCTGCATGCATTGCGTGAAGCCGACGCCATTGTTCTCGAAGAACTTCGTAAAGCCGGTCTCTATCGAACGATTCAGCAGGCCTTTGCCGTGATTCTCCCGGTTCAATCTGTTGGGGTGATGGGCGATGGACGCACCTACGAAGAAACGATTGCTGTTCGTGCTGTGACGACTGACGACTTTATGACCGCCGACTGGTATCCACTCCCTTACGACCTGATGCGAATCATCTCGACACGGATCATCAATGAGGTGCGCGGCGTGAATCGAGTGGTTTACGATATCAGCTCGAAGCCACCCAGCACGATTGAATGGGAATGATCACTGGTTCTTTATCGCTACCTGCTCAGAAGACCGCTCTTGCGGTCTTCTTTGTTTATGGGCTGAAACGATTTTTCCAGATGAAGACTTCGGGCAACGTCCTGTTCAAACCCATCGACGGAATTGACAGTTTTCTAAGTGCAAACCGTTTCAACTTGTGGGTTGCAGCGCGCCCACAACATTCTTCCGTGCGTTGCCAATTCTCACCATTTGAAAGAAATCACCTCGATTTCTCGTGGGGATCCTCTCAGGAGGATGTTGCCAAATCACCACCTCGCGATTTGGCACAAAGGCTGCCTTAGGGAGTGGCACCTGACGAGTAGCCAACAATTGCGACAAGGTGTTGCGATTCACTGTCAATTGCTCGTCCCATGCACTGGGAGTTCTGTGAATGTTGAAGACACTTTATGGCGATGAAAACGGGGCGATCATTTCGGCAGAACTGGTACTCGTGCTGACAGTTCTTGTGCTGGGCGTGATTGTCGGCCTCAGCGAAGTGGCTGTGGCTGTGAATACCGAATTGAATGATCTCTCGAACGCGATCGGCCGTCTGGATCAGTCGTACTGCTTTACGGGTTTTAAGGCTTACAGTTATGGCAAGCTGAAGAGCCATGTCTCCGGCTCGTCGTACAAAGACAGTATTGATGACTGCGATGTGAACGGCAGCTGCGAATTGGTTTGCGGTGCCAACAGCGTCGGATACTCCGAAGGTAACTAATTTCTTGGGAATGAGTCAGTCGCATTCCCGTAAGGTTTTGCGGATCAATGCTTCGATGATGAGTGTTCTCAGCGGCCACGAGTGCATCTTGGCCGCTGAGATTTTTTTATGCCCGGCACTCTTTGCTCCAGGGAGCTTCAGGCGGCCGGTGTCCATCACCCAGTGAGTATTGACGGGGGAGATCGACAGGACGCTTTTACTTGGCCAGTACTGGGGATGTCCTGAAATTCCAGGCTGATCTCTCTACTTGCTCCACTCACCCAGTTCGACGATCAGTTGTTTTCTCTGACCATCGCGGAGAATATCCACTTCGACTTTATCGCCTGGGCTTTTCTCCCCAATCAGCTTGACCAGATGGTCGAACGTCGAAACTTCCTGGCCTCCGAAGCGGAGCACAAGATCTTCCTCCTTGAGTCCGGCTTTATCAGCCGGGCTACCTGCCTTTACGATACTCAGTCGCATGGGTGTCTCACCCTGGTTCGATGTGACTCCCAGGTAAGCCAGCCCTCGTTCCTGAATCTGTAAGCCAGGGAGATCTCCCTGCAATTCGGCCAAAGCTCTCGGGGTTATAGCCGCACTCTTGACGTAGTAAACCAGATCCAGTCGAGGGATTCGGGTGAGATAATGCAGTCCGGCATCTCCACCTTTATAGCCACGACCAATGACGGCGTACCTTTTGAAGTCTTCCTCATCAGCTTCGTTTGCTTGAATACGGCCTCTCAGACCAAAGACTCCCACTTGCTTTTCAATGACTCCGCCGAGTTTCTCGAACTGTCTGATGGCCAGTTCCGATGTGCGCTGTTCATGCTGCCGCATGGCGGCTTTGGAAATCGCGAGCGTACTGTTGGAGACCTGCTCAAGATTTTCCAACAGATCGCAAATCTGCTCGAGGGAATGATCATCGGCAGTGGCCATCCAGGTCTTCAGGACGTTAGCCAGTCGAACCTTGGCTTCGAGTGAGGCTGTGTTCCATGTCTCCGGGAGAGTGCTCACCGCCCGGGGAGTGAGTGCAGCCAAACTCTCTTCGGCCCGTTCTCTTGTCACAAAATCGGGATGATCCAGTTGCGAGAATAACTGCGTCACCTGCTGCTGAAGAGCTTCGCGTTCTGGGGCGGTCAGTGGTCGGGCATAAACGGGTGCTAAAGCCGAGACTGGTGGCTCGGGTTGAAATTCTGGCAGATCGTCTTCTTCGTCAGGAGTTGCGCTGAAAGGAGCACCATTTTGTGTGACCACCACTTTAGCTTGTGTCAGTCCCGGGATCACTGAAAGTGCTGGCAATTGCCCCCAGGCTGAATCGACCTGCCAACAGAAGACGCCCGCTATCAATAATCGAGAGCACCATCGGTGCTCAACAGCTTTGAACGTATTGATCCAAAGGATAGGTTTGCGGATTGCTGACTTGATTCTGCGTGCCATCGTCACTCCTTCAGCAATCTGCCATCCATGATCATTGGGAGATCAACACAAACAGCAAACTCCAACACAGGCTCCATCCGCAGAAAACCCGGGCCTACGAGTTAATGGAAGTTGCTCAAGCATTGTAAGCCTTCTCGCCACGGCGTAAATGCGCAGTTGTCGGATCGGGTGAAATTGTGAACCGAACTGTCGATCAGAAGAAACAAAAAACCTGGCAAACTGAGGGGACGTTCGCCAGGTCATTGAGCATACCGTTGGTTGAAATTGAGACGATCAACTGGCGTTATTCGGGTCGTCATAGTTGCGGGGTTCGAGTTCGCGCGAACTGATGTCAATGGCCAGCACGACCGTGCGTTCCTCTCCCCCATTGGGATCGATGGCCACAGCCGGTATCACCTGACGGCCGGGAAGCAGTTTCATCCGCAACTGAAAGCGGCCTTCAGGAGAGACCGGCGTTGGCTTACCCATCAGCGTTAAAATCGCCAGCGGATGTGTTGTGCCGTGAACGATCAACTCAGATTCCAGGTTCAACTGAAAGCTGGAAAGCAACGCTCCGGCACTGTTCTCACGCGAGTGATGTGCTGCCAGACTGGCAAGTTGAGAATCTGTCAGTTCGTTTTGATTCAGACGACCTTCGGCAGTTGTGACAGGCCAGTCGAGCAGAGAATTTCCATTACTTTCGCTGGCTTTCCCATGCTGGGCAATGGCTTCATCCATGTGCACCGTGCTGGATTTGGCCAGCGGATGAAATTTTGCTCCACTGCTGAAGCCAATGACAATCCGATACGAACGCCCGGGGCCATCGACATGCGTGAACCAGAGATGATCGCGCGAGCCGACCACAATATCTCGCACGATACTGTTCGAGCAGACCACAGAATCGTTGTCGGTCACATCGAGGAGTCTGAGTGTCGGCTTGGCTGTATGCCAGCTTTCCGCCATGGCGGACATGGCTCGATGCAGCGTCGCCTTCGAAAGACTCCAGCGAATCTGCAGCCATTGAGGATTCAATGGGCGGGCCTCGATCATATCATGAGGAGAATTGAGACATTCGTGCTCCCCATTTCCAACCTCTGAGTGTATTGGGCTGGCGGATTTCAGCTTCGAATTTGTGGTTCCAGAAAGCTTCTTGGGCTCACGTGCGACGACAGGAGTCGGCTTGTTCTTCGCCATCGAACTGGTGGCCGTTGATTGAAGGCTGGATTTCGAGGAACCAACTGCCAGGGTGGAATTCTGTGTGGTGGATTTGCTGGCACTGGATGGTGCTGTCTTCGAAGAGGCCGGGTTTGCTGTTCGACGGGAGGCTGCAGCCACTCGTTTTGAATTCACCTGCTTCGAACTCTCGCGGGAATCTGCCTCGGAGGACATCGCTGCCGGGGAGCGTTTGGATTTCGATGCCGGGATGAGCTTTGCTGAACTTCTGGAAGGGGTGGTTTTCACCTTCTGAGTTGTCCCGGTGGCCTGAAGTGACGCGCCAGTGTTTGTCACAGCTTTGGGCTTCGATGCAGTGGACGACTTAACTGTCGTCGAGCGGCTGACTTGCTTTGCAGTTGATTGACGGCTACCCGGTTTTGTGCCGTTCCGCACTTCTTGAGAAGACTTGGCAGCCGCCGGCGCGCCTTTTGTCCCTGTTCTCGAGCCAGCCCTGATACCTGAGGACTTGCCCTTCATGGCTTTCCCGGCTGTCGTTTGGCCAGATTTCGGTTTGCCAGATTTCGACGTGGAAGTGGCAGGTGGAGTGCGGTTGGACTTGGCGGAGGCTGGCATGGAGTCAGATTCCAGGAAGATCGAGGTTAAGTGGCTGAAAAAGCCACAAAACTTCCGAACATGTTGACAATCTGAGACTTCCGAAACACCGAGCGATCAGAAAGCAGCGTGGTCGCTACTTTCTTGCAGCCGATGTGACCCTCCATGATCCAGGAAGATTAAGAACGAGTTGTTTTCGAAAAATTAACTTCAACAAGCACCTATATGTCATACCCGAGTGGCAGGGAGAGTCGCAATTGATCCTTGCGATATTGTGAACATTTTTCGATCAATTGAATGACAAGCCGACGGAGATTTGCACCCGGGAGCGATTACACCAGTTGGGTAATTCTTGATGAAGAAGAAATGGAGGGGAATTCTCAGACTGGAAAATTCATCGCCGCCAAAGGAGTTCATTCTGGCCAAAACTGAGAAAAAAAAGTCCATCATTCTCGCCAAATTGCTTTGTCTGAGAAAACGCATTACATTTTCGACAGATGACATTCTGCCCAATCGCTGCTGTATGCGTAACGAGCCTGTCAAGGTGTTTTATGCCGAAAACTGGCTCGACAAATGCATCCAGTCAACGAGGGTTGAGTCCACTGGCGGTCGGTTATTTGTGGGCAAGTCGCGTGGGGAACATGGGATTGCAGATGGCTCTCCCTGCCCTTGCTGGTTACTGGATTGACTTGCAATGGCTCACTCGACCGGTATTCACAATTTCAGGAGCTGTTCTCGGATTTGCACTGTTCATGCTGAAACTCCTGGCGCTCGCTAAGGAGTTGTCCAAGTCGAGTTCTCAAGCGGGGTTAGGCGCATCCTCATCTTCGAAGTCAGATTCTCAACAAAAGGCAGGGCCTCGAAATTCGATTTAAGTAGAACTTTGTTGTGCCAAGTCCGGGAGCTCAGTCTCAAGTTAGGTTCAGTCCTTCGGAACTCATCTCATAGGGTCTGTCGATAGCTGATACTGATGTTGTTGGAGAAAGTTCTGTAAGACGTCCAAGTGAAACGAAGTGTTCTTGCGGTGATCTCCCGAGGAGTCGGTTCTGGGGATTGAGAGAATAGATGGTGGTGAATTTGAGTCGAGGTGTGTTGGTTGGGCTTCAGGTCGGCTTGCTTTTGTTCGCCGCCCTTGTCGGAGGAGGACTGGTTGGGGGGCTGCTGCAGTCGCAAGGTTCGCAAAACTGGCGTGAAGTTCTGATTGCCGGCCTTATTTGTCTGGTGCCTTCACTGGTTTCGGTTGTTTGGAATGAGTGGCTGGTGGTGGGGCGTCATTCGCAGAATGTAAAAGCTGCTCCATCAGGGGCAGCAAGTTCTGTGCAGGCGATGTCGGCACTGGGTGGTATGGGTTTGCGGATGGGGGCGGTTGCTATTGGAATTGTCTTGTTGCCAAAGATCTTTTCTGACTGGCAAACGAAACCGTTCTTCTATAGCGTACTGGTCGTTTACGTTCTTCTGTTGGTGATTGAAACATCCTTTCTGCTTTATGGACTCAAGCATTTCGCATCTCTGCCCAGGGCGAGTTCAGAGAACCTTTGAGGGTGTCTCGTTCTCGATAGTTAATTTTGCATTGCCGGTTATTTTGAAGATTGATTCGTTCGTTGAGATCTGTGTTTAGCAGCTAATGACGGAATCCTATGTCAGCGGACCACAACGATTACTTTCACCATATCAGTGATGCACTCGAATTCGAGATGCCCGAGTTTGTGTACTCGTTCATCGACCGAGGGTACTTTCACCTGCCCAAGATCTTCAGTTTTCAGATCACCAAATTCATGGTGATGCAGGTCCTGGCGGCAGTGCTGGTTTACCTGATTTTCCGCGGGCTTGCGAAACAGGTTGCCAATGGCGAACCTGCCCGAGGGAGATGGTGGAATTTCTGGGAAACTCTTGCGGTTTTCGTACGGGATGAAGTCGTCCGATCTTCGATCAGCGAGCCTCACGCACACCACGACGATCATGGTCACGGTCAGACTCACGCCCAGGCGAACTATCATGCTCAGGCTTATGTCGATGCAGGGCAGACGCATGTTCACGGCCATGTGCAACCTCAGTTAGCTGCTGTTGGCGGTCACGTGATGGCGACGAGCATTGATGAATCCAAGGATCTGGCTTCGACCGGAACTCATTACGCAGATCGCTTTCTGCCGTTCATCTGGTCGCTGTTTTTCTACATTCTGTTCTGTAACCTCCTGGGAGCCTTCCCTCTCTTCGGCACGGCCACAGCCAGTACTAGTGTCACTGGCGTGCTGGCGTTAAGCGTGCTGGTGGTCACGATTGGCGCTGGGATTAAACAATCGGGGGCTGTTGGTTTCTGGAAATCGCTGGTTCCCTCAATGGATATTCCCGGCATCATTGGGCCACCGCTGAAAGCACTGATCTTCGTCATTGAGCTTGCTGGGCTGTTTATCAAGCACACCGTGTTGGCGATTCGATTGTTTGCCAACATGCTCGCGGGCCATGTGGTGATCGCTGTCTTTCTGAGCTTTATTGCAGCGACGGCGAACTCCGGGATTTTATGGTATGCAGTCACTCCCGCCAGTATTTTTGGGCAGTTGGCGATTGGTGCTCTGGAATTGTTTGTAGCCTTTTTGCAGGCTTACGTGTTCTCTTTGCTGGCGTCGTTATTCATTGGGGCGGCCGTCAATCCTCACTAATGTTTGTTGTCGCTATGTGCTGAATGTTCGAAATGGGATTTTGCTGAACTCAATAATGAGTTCATTTTGACTAATTAAGCTGGGTGTGTATCCCGGTTGCAGAAACTAAAGCATCCCTGTGATGGGTGCGCATTTTTGGCAGGAGAGTGTTAACGTGCAGGTTCTTTCTCTGATGACTCGCATCCTGGGTGCCTTCTGTGTTCTTGCCGTTCCAGCAATGGCTCAAGACGGTGGTGCTGCATCCGGCCCTATCGTTGTCAAGGCGATTGGCGTCGGGATTGTGATTCTGGGCGCTGGCCTGGGAATTGGTAAGATTGGTTCTTCGGCTGTCGAAAGCATTGCTCGCCAGCCCGAAGCTGCCGGTGCTATTCAGACAGCCATGATTATTGCTGGTGCTCTGATCGAAGGTGCCACCCTCTTCGGTCTCATTATCTGTATGCTCTAATGCGGGTGTCCTTGCTACCTCATTTGCGAAGGCCTTTAACTGTCTTCAGCCAGTGGGATTAAGGATCGGCAGATCAATGATCTGAACCTGACTTTTGAGACGATGGACGCCATATCGTGGCCGCTCATCTGGGATGGTGAACCTGCTGGTTTGGAACTTCACCGT
The DNA here is from genome assembly GCF_000092105.1 of Planctopirus limnophila DSM 3776. NCBI lineage: Bacteria > Pseudomonadati > Planctomycetota > Planctomycetia > Planctomycetales > Planctomycetaceae > Planctopirus > Planctopirus limnophila. The sequence goes on from NC_014148.1 coordinate 226,833, forward strand.
ATACGCGGGAAGGGTGATCTGGTCACAGATTGTCCTTCCTGACGATTATGATCGCTGGCGTTCCTGTTTGCTGAGATCTCAGTTCGACAACAGGCAGATTTCTCGTGATGAGCAGTCTGTGAAGGATTGTTTTCCACTATGTACGCTCAAGCTTGCCAAGTGACATTCCAGTCCTCGACAGCCCGTCGTTCTGGCTGGTTGTGGAGCCTTTGTTTTTGTGCGATGGCTGGGCTTTTGCTTCAGGGATCGATTTCGGTTGCTGATGAAAAAGCCAAGCCAGATCACGGCTCGGAAACGGCTTCAACGACCGGACATGGTCACTCAGAAGACGCTCACAGTTCACAGGGATCGACCATCCCCTCAGGTATGATTCCAAAACCTGACTTGATGGTCTGGTCGCTGATCACGTTTGTGGCCTTTGTCTTTCTGCTCAGTAAGTTTGCCTGGAAGCCCTTGGCAGCTGGTCTTGATCAACGCGAAGCACGCATTCGCAACGATATTCAAGAAGCCGAATCCGCTCGGCTGAAAGCCCAGCAACTTCTGGCTGAGCATGAAGCCCGGCTGGCAAAGACGGAAGAGACAGTGCGTGAGTTGATTGCAGAAGCCAAGCGCGATGCCGAAAAGGTTCGAGTCGATTTGACAGCTGCTGCTGAAGCGGATGTTCAAACGATGAAGAAACGGGCAGTTTCTGAAATCGAGCAGGCTCGCGATGTCGCCTTGCAGCAACTCTTCGACACACTTTCGACACACGTCATGGATGCGACCAGCCGCATTGTGGGGCGCAGTTTGAATAGTGATGATCATCAGCGTCTGGTTCAGGAAGCTCTGGCTGAACTGAATGTACGCAGAAATTGATGGTTATCTTCTGGATGGCTTCGAAAGTTTGTTGAACGGACTGCAGTTTTGATGTTCGGCCTTGAAGTTGGAGCGTTCTCGTGCAAGAGCCACTCGTAACAAGAATCCCCTCAGTTCTGGACGATCCTTCGTCTCTGGGCGTGGCTCGTGTTTACGCAGAAGCATTGCTTGGGGCTGCCGGTGATCAGGCCAGCGAAGTTGTCGAAGAACTCGAGCTGTTCACGAAGACCTTGCTGAATGGTTCGACGGGGCTTGAAGAGGTTTTTGCGAATCAGGCTTTGGGTCGAGATGAGAAACTGGCGTTTGTTGAAAAGACCTTTACAGGACGAGCCAGTGAAGTCCTGGTGAGATTTTTACAGGTTCTGGCCCAACATGACCGGCTCGACCTCGTGCGAGCAGTGAGCCATGTGGCCGCATTGGAATTGCAGAAGAAATTGGGGCGTAAGCAGGTGCAGGTGACCAGTGCGGCACCGCTGAGCCCTCAAGAATATGAGGCGGTTGTCAATCGCCTGAAAGAGACTTTAGGCCTTGAACCTCAGGTGGAAGTCAAGGTCGATCCGGAATTGGTAGGCGGTCTCGTGGTCCGTGTCGGTGACATGGTCTACGACGGTTCGCTGCGAACACGGCTTGAACAACTCCGCGCTCAGTTGCGCGAAAGGTGTCTGAATGAAATTCAACGCGGACGAGATCGCTTCTGTTATTCAGCGTGAAATCCAGGATTTCCGCGGACAAATCCAGACCAACGAAGTTGGTACGGTTGTGGAAGTGGGCGACGGTATTGCGCGCGTCTATGGGCTCACCAACGCCATGTCTGGCGAAATGGTGGAGTTCTCCAGTGGCGTGCGCGGTCAGGTCTTCAACCTGGAAGAAAACTCTGTCGGTGTGATCATTCTGGGTAGCTACCTGAAGATCTCCGAAGGGGATGAAGTCCGGGCAACTGGCCAGTTGCTCTCCATTCCCGTGGGTGATGCCCTGATTGGTCGCGTGGTTGATCCTCTGGGAAATGCCCTCGATGGTCGCGGCCCGATTATCGCTGAATCATCCCGCCCCCTCGAAACAACCGCGCCAGGCGTGGCTGCCCGTCAACCTGTGAAGCAGCCCATGCAGACAGGAATCAAGGCTGTTGATGCCATGACCCCTGTGGGTCGTGGTCAGCGCCAGCTCATCATCGGTGACCGCAAGACGGGCAAGACCGCTGTTGCAATCGACGCCATCATCAATCAAAAAGGTGGCGACGTCATCTGCATTTACGTCGCCTGTGGTCAGCGGGCCAGTTCGATTGGCGGCGTGGTCGAAGCTCTGAAAGCCGCCGGCGCCATGGACTACACGATTGTGGTGGCCGCGGGTGCTTCCGACCCTGCCCCTCTGCAATACATCGCCCCTTATGCAGGTGCTGCAATTGCTGAATACTTCATGTATCAGGGCAAGCACACCCTGGTGGTGTATGACGATCTTTCCAAGCAGGCAGTCGCCTACCGTCAGCTGTCACTGCTGATGCGTCGTCCTCCTGGTCGTGAAGCTTATCCCGGTGACGTATTTTACTGTCACAGTCGTCTGCTCGAACGAGCTGCCAAGCTGAGTGATGAACTTGGTGGCGGTTCGATGACAGCGCTCCCGATCATCGAAACTCTCGAAGGGGAAGTTTCGGCCTATATTCCGACAAACGTGATTTCGATCACCGACGGTCAGATTTACCTGGAACCCGACCTGTTCTTCGCGGGGGTTCGCCCTGCCATCAACGTTGGTATTTCGGTCTCTCGCGTGGGTGGTAATGCTCAGACAAAGGGAATGAAAAAGGTCGCCGGTAGCTTGCGACTGGATTTGGCAGCCTTCCGAGAGCTCGAAGCGTTTGCTCAGTTGGGCACCGAACTCGATGCCGCCACTCAGAAGCAGGTGGATCGCGGCTACCGCATGGTCGAACTGCTCAAGCAGCCACAGTATGTGCCACTCGCTGCCGCTGATCAGATCGTGAGTATTTACGCAGGGACTCGCGGTTATTTCGATTCTGTACCAGTCAACCAGGTGGCAGAAGCTGAAAAGCAGCTGCTGGAATACGTTCGTCTGGAACACGCGGCATTCCGTGAAAATCTCATCAGCAGCAAGACGCTCGATGATGCCCAGGAAGCTCAACTCAAGACCATTCTGGAAGGATTCAAGAAACGCTGGCAGCCAAAGTAGATCAAAGGATTCCGCCCATCGACTGAGACATGCCAATCATGATCTCAGTCGAACACGGAATCGCTTGATCATGAGCTGAGGTATCTGGCAAACGTTGTCTCTTGTGTTTTTTCTGGATGGAGAGGTCAGGTCGTTACATGGCCAAAGCACGAGCAATCGTCAAGCGGCTCAAAGCCGTCCGCAATATCAAAAAGATCACGCGGACTATGGAACTGGTGGCTACTGCCAAGTTCAAGAAGGCGATGGAGCGTGCTCTCGAAGCGACCGCTTACACCCGTAAGCTGGCAGAAATCGTCGCTGACGTTTCCGCCTCATTGGGGGAAAGTGGCGAGGAGAGTGCGGTCTCGCATCCGCTCCTGGCAGTCAGGCCGCAGGTCAAGAAACGGCTTCTGCTGGTCATCACGTCGAATCGAGGTTTGTGTGGTGGCTACAACGCAGGTGTGCTGCGTGTGGCTGGCCAGCTCCTGAGAAGTCGTGACCTGGCTGTCTCTCTCGACATGGAAGTTTCGGGTAAGCGGGGCATCAACTTTTACAAGTTCCAGCGTCAGCCCGTTGTGAGGACTTACACCCAGTTTGAAGACAAGCCGACATTTGCCCAGATTGAAGAAATCGCCAATCGCATTATGGATCAGTACATCGCTGGTGAAATCGACCAGTTTGATGTGGCCTTCATGCAGTTTCAGGGAATTGCCAAGCAAAAGCCGGTGGTCGAAACCTTGCTTCCTATTGGAAACCTGGAATCAGAATCTACTGCGACTGAGGCTGATGCAACCACTGATTATGAATTCCTGCCCTCCCCCGAAGAGATTCTGGGTGAGATTGTGCCGGCATCGTTCAAGGCACGATTGTTCAAGTGCTTCCTGGATGCTGCCGTCAGTGAGCAGGTTTTCCGCATGGTGGCGATGAAGGGTGCGACAGAGAGTGCCAACGACATGATCAAGTCACTCAAACAGCGTTACAACCGAGCCCGCCAGTCACAGATTACTTCCGAACTCAGCGAAATCATTGGAGGAGCCGCCGCTCTGGAGTAGTGGCAGTCAGTCTTTGAATCCGACCGCACCCCGAACAGAGTTTTTACCGATTATCATCCGATCAGTGTTCTTCAACCTGATCGTTAAGTCATACAGATCAACAGACAATCAAGCCAAGCCGTTGCAGAATCTGGAGCCATTATGTCCACCGCTGTTGCAAATCACGTTGGCCGCGTTACGCAGGTCATCGGTTCGACGTTCGATGCGGAGTTTGCCGAGGGCTCGCTCCCTCCGATCTACAACGCCGTTAAGGTCGATGTGGAAATTAAGGGGACACGAGTCAAGGTCGTGGGCGAAATCCAGCAGCATCTGGGTGGTGGCCGAGTTCGCTGCGTCGCACTGGGTTCAACCGATGGTCTGGCCCGTGGTGTCGAAGTGATCGATACTGGTGCACCACTCTCGGTTCCCGTCGGTAAAGGGACTCTGGGCCGCGTCTTCAACGTGCTGGGTGAGCCGATTGATGGCCGTGGCGAGGTCGCAGCCGAAGACCACTGGCCCATCCACCGCGATCCGCCCAAGCTCGAAGATCTCAGCTCCAAGACCGAAATCTTCGAAACCGGGATCAAGGTGGTGGATCTGCTAATCCCCTTCGTCCGCGGTGGTAAAGCCGGTCTCTTCGGTGGTGCCGGTCTGGGTAAGACTGTGATTCTGCAGGAACTCATCGCTCGTATCGCCAGTACCCACGGGGGTTACTCGGTCTTTGCCGGCGTGGGTGAACGAACCCGCGAAGGAAACGATCTCTGGCTCGAAATGCAGGAAACACAGATTGGCTCAACGGGTCGTGCGGTCATCGAGCAGACCTGTATGGTCTTTGGCCAGATGAACGAGCCGCCGGGCGCCCGTCTCCGCGTGGCACTTTCCGCACTGACCATGGCTGAATGGTTCCGCGACACCACCGGTGCCGATACGCTGCTGTTCGTGGATAACATTTTCCGATTCTCACAGGCCGGTTCCGAAGTGTCGGCACTTCTGGGACGTATGCCATCAGCAGTGGGTTATCAGCCAACTCTCTCAACCGAACTGGGTGCTCTGCAGGAACGCATCACTTCGACGAAACGTGGGGCGATTACGTCTGTGCAGGCTGTGTATGTTCCTGCGGATGATCCCACCGACCCCGCACCAGCCACTGCCTTCTCGCACCTCGATGCGTTCATTTACCTCGAGCGTAAGATTGCCGAAAAGGGTCTTTACCCCGCGATCGATCCTCTCGCTTCTTCGAGCCGTATTCTCGACCCACAGATTGTGGGCGAGCGGCATTATGCCTGTGCCCGCCGCGTGCAGAAGATTCTGCAGCGATATCGCGAGCTTCAGGACATCATCGCGATTCTCGGTGTGGACGAATTGAGCGAAGACGACAAGTTGGTCGTGAAGCGAGCCCGCCGTATTGAGCGATTCCTGTCGCAGCCCTTCTTCGTGGCCGAAGCCTTTACCGGGAAAAAGGGAAGCTTCACGACACTGGCTGATACGATTCGCAGCTTTGAAGAAATCTGCGATGGCAAGTGGGACGACCTGCCTGAAAGTGCCTTCATGTATGTGGGTGCCATTGAAGAAGCCGTGGCTCAGGCTGAGAAGATGGCTAAGGCTTAATCACCTTGCTGACGATGGTTTGAACTTGGCCCAGTTGGTATCGCGATGACCTCTGGGCCAGGTGAACGATCCCGGATTGCTAATAACTTAGCGGAACTTTGACTTTCCACGCCCTCCGAAGCATTTGATTGGGATGGCCGATTATGGCTCTTGGTGACAGTTTGCGACTGACCGTTGTAACGCCTGAAAAACCGGTGATTGACCAGGTGGTGCGGAGCGTTCAGTTCCCGCTGGCTGATGGTATGACGGGTGTACTTCCCGGTCGCGCCCCATTGATTGGCCGTCTGGGGTATGACGAGCTGGTTTTCATCGACGACAGTGGTGAGTCGCGATACTTCGTGGATGGTGGTTTTGTGCAGATCGCTCAGAACGTCGTCACGATTCTGACATCTTCGTGTCGTCCTCTGGCGAGCCTGACCCGTGACGAGGCCAGCAAGGTTCTCGATGCGGCTCTTACCAAAAAGGCAACCTCTGATAACGAAGTCAGCCAACGCCAGAAGGAGCAGAATCGAGCACGTCGCATGCTGGCTCTGGCTGATCAGTAGGTTTCCAATCACCAGACTTCAAATCGAGCACTACAAATCCACTGTTGCAACAAGAAGAAAAGCCCGATGCTTAAGTGCATCGGGCTTTCTGATTTTTGGATCGACATTCCCTGGATGAAGAAGAGTCCACTCCAGAGTTTCCAGCAAGCCTATCCGGAGCGGAACTGGTGAAGTTCAACCGGTCAACTTGCTGAAGGTGATGATCACTCGTCGCCCTTCTTCGTGAGTCGTTCGGTGAGGCGAGTGGCCTTACCAACGCGATCGCGGAGGAAGAACAACTTGGCTCGGCGGACCTTACCGTGACGCTTGACGACGATCTTCGCGACCTTTGGTGAGTGGATCGGGAAGGTACGCTCGACACCTTCACCCGCCACAATGCGACGGACGGTGAAGTTCTCGCGGGTTCCCCCATGACGACGGGCAATGACCACGCCATTGAAGATCTGGATACGCTCTTTGTCCCCTTCGAGAATACGCTGGTGCACGTCGACGGTGTCACCAATCTCGAATTCGAGAGCATCGGTACGCAGGCTGGATGCTTCCGCCGCCTGCAATAGTTTGTGTTGCATGATTCAAAATCCTCTGGCTGCTTGTCTGCCGGAGTTGCCTGGCATCTCCGGTGAAAAAACTGTGTTAAACGTGCGAAACAACGACAATCACTTCGGCAAAGGCAAAATCTCGGAGGAAGATCTCATCGCCTGTACGGAAGCTCTTTGAAGCTCCACAGCCGGGCGACGGGTGGCTGTCCTTTCCTGACTTTGCTGTTCTCTCCAGGCCGCAATGGCCTGATGGTTTCCCTCCAGCAGGACATCGGGAACTTTCATCCCGCGATACTCCCTGGGACGGGTGTACTGCGGATATTCAAGCTGTCCACTCTGGGCGAATGATTCATACTTATGGCTGGTTTCGTCACCCAGCACTCCGGGAATCAACCGAATGACAGTGTCGATCAGAAGCATGGCCGGCACTTCACCACCATTGGCAATAAAGTCACCCACCGAAACTTCCATCGGCTTCAATCCTTCAGCGATCCGTTCATCAAAACCTTCATAACGACCACATAACAAAACCAGACGTTTGTGAGTCGAGAGTTCTTCCACCAGACGCTGATCGAGCTTTCGACCCGCTGGCGTGAGCATGATCAGTTGGCCGGGAGCATCTCCCTGAGCCTGCACATGCTCGACACAATCAAAAACCGGCGGGCACATGATGAGCATGCCTGGCCCACCGCCATAAGGCTTATCGTCAACCGAGTGATGATTATCGGTCGTCCATTCGCGGAAGTTCCACAGATGCACGCCGACCTTACCTGCTTCAATCGCCTTATTGAGAAGGCTTTGCTGCAGATAGCCAGCGAAGATCCCTGGAAACAGCGTCAGGACATCGAACCTCATGGCCTCAGCTTTCAATCGACTTACGTCATATTGAACAATGGATTGTGATCGAAAACTCTCGAATCCACCGGCAGTTTAGGGCCGATGATTCAACTGGCCGACGATTTAACCTTCTGTGCTTTCGCCACCTTCAGCAGGAGCTTCACCACCTTCGGCGGGAGCAGCTTCCTTGACCTTGGGAGCAATCAGCGCGGGAGGAGCAGCCTTCACACCGAACTTGTTGGTCTTGATCTTCTTGACGAGTGTAGCCACACGATCAGAGAGGCTGGCGCCGACACTGACCCAGTAATCAACACGTTCCAGGTTGATCTTGACACGCTTCGATTTGTCATCGATGGCGGTGTCGTACCAGCCAATTTCTTCGATCGCTTTCCCTTCACGGTGAACTCGTGAGTCCATCACACAGATGCGGTAAAATGGACGGTGCTTACGCCCAATCTTCTTCATGCGAATCCGAACTGCCACTCAATCCTCCTCACTCGACCGGGCGAAACACCGACCGACAATTGTCTGCAGATTCAATCGCCTGCAACACACACGCGTTATGAACCTGTAGAGATGCAACCTTCTCAATTCCACTCAAAACATCACTCGAAGACTTGCGATTGAAACCACAAAGTTTCGAGCCACCGGAAAATCCCCGGGAGTTCTGCCCGGCAATGCCTGGCGACAGATCAGCGGTTCTTTTTCCGCTGTTTCTTCGCTTCTTTTCGAGCTTTTTTCTTCTTTTCCGCAGCAAGGTCCGCATCAGCCGGGCCACGTTTGCTGCGTTGTTTCTGTGCCTGCAAACCCGCTGCAGGATTCATCCCGCCCACTTTGGCCAGGTCCTGCACGGCACGGAAACGATCCTTAACACCCAGCCCGGACATCTTCTGCATCATGCTCGACATATTGTCGAAGTCTTTGAGCAAACGATTCACATCGGCAGGATCGGTACCACTTCCGCGGGCAATACGCGTGCGGCGGGAACGATCAATCCGATCTGGATTTTGCCGTTCATCGAGAGTCATCGAGCTGATGATCGCGTCAATCCGACCCATATCTTTTTCGGCATCAATGTTTTGAAACTGATCGAGCAGCCCACCCATACCGGGGATCATTTTCATGATATCGCCCAGTGAGCCCAGCCGACGCACCTGCTTCATCTGATTACGGAAGTCTTCCAGCGTGAAGCGGCCCTTGAGCATTCGCTGCTGCTGCCGCTCCATTTCCTCCGCATCGAACTCTTCCTGGGCTCTTTCGAACAAGGTGACAATATCACCCATTCCCAGAATTCGACCGGCCATACGATCCGGATGGAAGGGCTCGAGCCGGTCGAGTTGCTCACCCATCCCGACGAACTTGATCGGGACACCCGTAACCTGCTTGACGCTGATGGCAGCCCCGCCGCGCGTATCGCCATCGAGCTTGGTGAGAATCACGCCGTCGAGTTCAAGGGCATCGTTGAAAGCCTTGGCCGAGCGAACCGCATCCTGGCCAGTCATGGCATCGCAGACGAGATAGACCTGATCAGGCTGGACGCGCGAATCGATCTGCTCCAGCTCGAACATCAAGCGGTCGTCAACGTGAAGGCGCCCCGCCGTATCGAAGATGACGACATTCGCGCCGGCCGTCTTGGCATGAGCCAGACCATTTTTACAGACAGCCACCGGGTTGCCGCCAGGGGCTTCGGCATACACGGGAACATCCAGTTGCTGGCCCAGAGTTTTGAGCTGTTCAATAGCCGCAGGTCGCTGCATGTCGGCAGCCACCATCAGAGGTTTCCAGCCTTCGGCCTTCAACTTGCGGGCCAGTTTGCCGCAAGTGGTCGTTTTACCGGCCCCCTGGAGGCCGCACATCATAATCTTGTTGATGCCATCCCGCCGGAGATGCAGCGAGTGATCAGTCGGCCCCATGAGGGCAATGAGCTGCTGATGAACAATCCCGATGAGTTGTTCGTCGGGTCGAAGTGATTTGAGAACCTTTTCACCCACAGCCTCGGCAGTCACTTTTTCAATAAACTGCGTGGCCACGTTGTATTCAACGTCGGCTTCGAGGAGCGCCTGCCGGACTTGCTTAAGTCCTTCGCGGATATTGGCTTCGGTCAATTTCCCAGAACGGAAAATGCCCGTGAGAGCCCCTTGCAGGCCTTGGGTAATCGATTCAAACATTGATCATCACTCGGGTTCATCAATTCCGGAGCGCACAGTATCTGCCGTGCGGCGTCGCCTCAGCGACGATCCAGGCAACAACGTGCCCAGGAGCCGGGGTAAAACTTCCATGTGAAAGAATATAAAGTGCTTTGATCGCTGACAAGCCACCGCAAGGGAGTGGTTTTTTGTTCAGTTTTTTGAGCCAAGTGGCAAATTGAATCTGTTTTTGGATTCATCTCGCAGAAAGCAAATTTCTGCCAGACTGCCATAAAACAATCTTATCAACGATCACTCATATGACTGGTTCGATTTACCACCCGGAAACTGATTTTGACAGAGTCTGGCGAGTGAACTAACTTCCCGCTGGCGTGATGGCCAATCTTCAAGGATGAAGATGGCTCATTCAGGCCTTTTGCGGGGAGCACTTCATGAGACAGGGATGTCGACTGGCTGTGGTGGCCGACCAAACGGATACCCATGCCGTACTGGATGCCGTGCTTTCGCCGCAGGGATATGAAGTGACTCGCTTAAGGCGCTACAGCGACCTCGAAACCAGACACACGACGGCTGACCCTTTCGACATTGTTGTGCTGGATGCGGATGCCATGCCGCACTCGACGGATGCTGAATCGGCAGAGAAGACAGAAACGCCAGCCATGCGGCATGTGGTTATTGGAACTGTCTCCATAAACCTTAACCCGGAAACGAGGCTGATTTCCAAGCCCTACCAGATGGCGGAATTATTGCAGACGATTGAATCGCTGTTGCCAGTTCGCCATTAGATCATGGGCAAAAGACGAACTGTAGGCGTTTTGATCATAAACGTGCGGGTGGTTTTCGTCACGCCAGGAGTTCGCCATGATCCATTCGATCCTCGCTGGGGATAGCGGAATGGTGTTGGCCCAGCAGCCGCTCCCGTGGTTGGTCAACTTGTGGATCGCATTTCTCTCCGTAGTCTTCATCGGCGTCTTCATCGTGGTGGTCATCGCCATCATCAAGGGGCTGCGATGGTTCGAACGGTCGGCAACCAACTCACAGGCTCGGTTCTTTCAGGATGTGACGGCTTATGTCTGTCCGCCGTCTGAACTCGAAGCAGCGCCTCAGCAACTGGTCATGGTCAAATTCCACACCTATTCGGGAATCATGATCTACGTTCTGCAGTACGAGCATCTCTTCTGGGCCACCCCGGCTGATGCCCGGAAAATCCTCTCGCGGATGCACTGGCACAATCTGACCATCGGATTCTTTGCCTACGGGATCTTGATTGTCCCGCTACTCTCGCTGGCGAATTACGCGATTCAATTAAAATCGATTTCGCGCCAGGAAGCGGAGATAACAAAACAGCCCTGAGCTTTGTCGCAATTCACGCTTTGACTCACGCGGGGCGAGCAAAAGCCTCTTTTCATTCATTATTCCGTCATCGAAAGTAAACCGGCAGCACCCGTAGGGATGGTAGCTTGCCAGGGAACGATGGTCATCATTGATGGATGAGCTTGGGCCACTTCGACAATATACTTCCGCTCAAAGCTCTTGCGGGTCACGAGGCCCGGATCATACATATCCAGCAGCGAAAGTGATTGATTCACGACCCAGCCCATCGGTTCCATACCTGCCCGCTGAAGATCGGCCTGCAGTAGTCTCGCTTCATGCACCGGAGTCGCTTCGGGAAGCGTAATCAGCAGAATGCGTGTCTGCTGATGGTCCCTGAGCACCGGGAGCAGTTGGGCAACTTCCTCAGAGACCTGATTGGTAAGCCTCTGAGCTTCTTGATGAAAGGCCATGGCCGCATCAAGCAGGAGAATTGTGTGTCCTGTGGGTGCGGTATCGAGCACCACAATCTGCTGTTTTCCCCGAGCAACAGTGCGTGCAAAAGCCCGGAACACTGCAATTTCTTCAGTGCAGGGTGACCTGAGATCTTCCTCTAAGAGGGCTCTGCCGGCATCATCCAGTTGAGCCCCGGCAGTTTGTCTCACTTCTTCGCGATAACGTTCTGTTTCTGCGTGTGCATCAATGCGCTCCACTGAAAGCAGCGGCAACTCGCCAGTTTCGACCAATCCGACAATATGACCCGCTGGGTCCGTCGTCGTGAGCAGAACATTCCGCCCCAGTTGGGCCAGCCGGATCGCAATAGCAGCGGCAATGGTCGTTTTGCCCACCCCTCCTTTGCCCATCGTCATGATGACGCCGTGCTCCCTCTGGGCCAGTTCGCTCGTCAATTCCTGCAGACTCTTCCAGGGGGGGAATTCTTCTTCGGATGTTGGTGTCCCCTGAGCAGATGCTGCTTGTGAATTCGTCACAGTCTCGACGGAATGGCCGAGATGTTGGAGAGCGGCTTTTCCAATGAGGCCACCGGGTTGGAAAGGGACTGTGATTGACGGAAGTTTTTTCAGTTCATCAGGCAAGGCAGCCAGAGCCGCTTGCATACGCTGTTCCATCGCCATGGCCAGCGGGTCGGTCGATGTGGCTTCAAAGAGTCCATTGATCACCAGCCATTGCTGCTCAACACCTAAAGCCTGGAGTTCATGACTGGTACGCGCTGCTTCCCGTATGGCCGAGCTTTCGGGCCGCGTCACGAGCACTAACGTCGTCAGTTCGCCATCGCATAGCGCATGAGCCGTTGCGTGATACAGCTTTTGTTGAGCCGCCAGCCCTGCCAGTGGGCCAATACAAGTGGTTCCTGTAGTATTGGCATCGAGATAGCTGGCCCAGGAAGAAGGTAACGCCAGGAGCCTGAGAGTGTGCCCCGTCGGAGCGGCATCAAAAATCACATGGTCGAAATCTTTTGTCGTGCGCTCGTCTCCCAATAATTGAGCGAACTGATCAAAGGCGGCAATCTCGACGGTACAGGCTCCTGAAAACTGTTCTTCAATGCTAGCGATCGCTGACTCAGGTAAAACCCCGCGATAAGGCCCCACCATCTTCTCTCGATACTCGGCTGCAGCCTGATGAGGATCCAGATTCAAACCCCACAAGCCCGGAATATTGTGCACCGGCGTCGGGCGATTGCCGAGTTGTGTTTCAAAAACCTCATCGAGATTTGAAGCAGGATCGGTGGAAACAATCAGCACGCGACGGCCCGACTCAGCAAGTGCAATAGCCACGGCACTCGCAATCGATGTCTTGCCCACACCCCCCTGCCCCGTAAAGAACAGATGGCGGGGAGGTTGCTCGACTAAAGGGGCTAACCCACTGGCTATGCTTTTCGTCGTCGCAGTGGGCATCGAGAATCTCCTCATGTGTTCAGCAGGCAGATTGAAGGCAGCGATTTCCCATCGAGATCAAACCTCAGGGAACCACTCACCAGTAAAAACTTCGGTCGCGGGGCCCGTCATAAAGACTTCCTTTTCATCGGGCCATTCAATCTCGAGATCACCACCAGGAAGATGAATCAGTGCCTGATGGTCAGTCCGACCAGAGAGCACACCTGCCACGAGTGTGGCACAAGCTCCCGTTCCACACGCCTGAGTTTCACCACTGCCACGTTCCCAGACACGCAATTGAATTTCGGTCCGCGAAAGGACCTGTGCGAACTCGGCATTCACCCGGCGTGGAAAAGCGGCATGCACTTCGACTTGCGGCCCAAGGCCCAGCACCCAGGCATCCGTCAGCTCATCCACAAATGTCACGCAATGCGGATTCCCCATCGAAACACAGGTGACGGAGATGGTTTTGTCGCCCACAACCAGCGGTTGATTCACAGGCGGATCCCCGGGCAATGCTGTGGGGATATCAGCACTTTTGAGAATCGGTGTCCCCATGTTGACGCGGACACGTTCCGCCTTACCAGAAGAGCCCGCAAACATCTGGAGAGTCAACACACCTCGGCCAGTCTCAATTCTGAGTTCAGGCTTTTTGGCAATGCCGTGATCATAGACATACTTGGCCACACAGCGAACGCCGTTGCCGCACATTTCCGATTCGCTGCCGTCGGCATTGAACATCTGCATGCGGGCATCGCCGCGTTCGGATGGGCCAATGAGGATCAGCCCGTCGCCACCAATTCCCTTGTAGCGGTTCGAAACGATTCGGGCCAAATCGGGCGCAGCGAGCGGAAGTTTCTCTGCGAACAGATTCACATAGACGTAATCATTGCCGATTCCATGCATTTTAGTGAAACGCATCGAAGTCATTCTCTCTGCAAAAGGGTGCGGGCTGGCTCTTCGATCAGGACGACCGGAAACAAACTTTCCTTCAGGATAACCGACCTGCTCTTGCCTCGCCTCCAACTTCTGCCCGATGATAGGTTTTGAATGGTTTCATCACAAAATCCAGTGGGTGGCCTGAATGGCTGGTTTCGACCGAACTGCTGGTTGATTTGGTAGTTACATCCGCCCCGTAATTTCATCCGAGGAGTTGCATGCGTATGCCTCACGTTCAACATCGGGAATGCAAACTTCCTTCGATATCAACTCGGCTCCAGAAGACGGATTTGCCAGCCGTTTTCTTGGCGATGGTGACGTTGTGGCTGGGTTTGGAACTGCCGCCGGTTTTCGCACAGCCGCGTGACCCGTACCTGGCACCCCGGCATCAGATGGTCACCGAGTTCATTGAACGCGAAGGGGTCAAGAATCCGCGTGTGCTCTCGTCGATGCGTCAAGTGCCTCGTCATGAGTTCGTGTTGCCGACTCAAAAGCAGCAGGCCTATTTCGACCAGGCCATGCCGATTGGCCATAAGCAGACGATTTCTCCCCCTTACATTGTGGCCTATGAGACCGAAGCCATTGATCCACAGCCGACCGATAAGGTGCTCGAAATCGGGACGGGAAGTGGCTATCAGGCGGCTGTGCTTTCAAATCTGGTGCAGGAGGTCTACACGATCGAGATTGTGGAGCCACTAGGAAAGACCGCCGCCGAACGTCTGAAAAGGCTGGGCTATAACAATGTGAAGGTGAAGGTGGGCGATGGCTACCAGGGGTGGGCCGAGCATGCCCCGTTCGACAAAATTCTGGTGACCTGCTCCCCCGAGGATGTACCCAAGCCGCTGGTTGATCAACTCAAGGAAGGTGGCAAAATGATCATCCCCTTAGGAGAACGATACCAGCAGGTCTTTCATCTCATGGAGAAGAAAGACGGCCAGATGATCAGCCAGAAGCTGATTCCTGTGCTGTTTGTCCCGATGACCGGTGCCGCCGAAGATGAGCGCAAGGTCAAGCCTGATCCCATGCATCCTCAACTGGTGAATGGCGACTTTGAAACGGATGAAAACAATGACGGCATGGTCGATCACTGGTATTACCAGCGACAGGTGAAGCTCGAAACGGCCGACGTACATGGTGGCAAAGTGGCCGTGACGCTCAGTAACAGCGAGCCCGGTCGTATGGCGCAACTGGTGCAAGGGATGCCTGTCGACGGGATTCGTCTGGGGACGATGGATGTCAGCTTATGGGCCAAGGCCAAAGGCTTGCGGTCGAGCCGGGATGGGAACGAGCGGCCCGAGCTATCGGTGATTTTCTTTGATGACCTCCGCCGGACAGTGGCCGAGGTCAGCGTGCCGATCTCGACGGGAACTTACGAATGGCAGGAGTTTCGCAAGAGCTTTGCCATTCCCACCAAAGCCCGGGAAGCCATCATTTTTATGAGCCTTCAAGGAGCGACAGGCGACTTAACGATCGACGACCTGCAGATTCGCACACCGTTTCGGAAGCCGTAGTTCAACAACTCAGCGTAGAAAATGGTTATGCAGTGTGCAGTGTGTGACTGTTCTGAGTGTTTAATTACAATATGAAAAAAATATCTTTACAAATTGACTTATTATAACACTTAAAGATGCTTTACACTGGTTGGCGTAGAAAAAACATGTCCATTCAAACGTTGTCTCACAAATGTAAGTTCTTTTAGGTTGTCCCAGGCTACGGCACGACCACGCTTTTCTCTGGTGGCTTTACAGTCGTTGTACTACCGCGTCAATTGCCTGTTGGCAACTTTGCAGATAATCCCTGTTCACTTGTGTTTCACGGCCCCCAATATCGTGTCGACCTACAGCAAGACGACTAAAGGGGACGCCTTTCGCAAATGCGACCACCCCGGTAGTTTGGAAGTCGCGAACTTCAACGAAGCCATCTGCTCTATTTGAAAATGTGAACACTTCAGGAGAAATAGCCAGTACATTTCCTACAAACTCTTCTATCTTATTCATCACTGATCCATAGGCGCTTGCGGGACCCATGTATTGAGTCAATCGATTCTGAGGAATCAAGTGAACCTTAGGTAATTCGCGATTGGCTTGTTTAAGCTTCGTTGTGAAGGAATAATCTGAGTAAATCGAAGACTGTAGTTGAAGGCCATGAACTAAAGTAAAGGCGTTCTGAATCGCTCTTCGAGATGAGTCATCCGCCATTATAGGCAGTACGAGTCTGCTCGCAGCCGAAATTGCAATTTGCGTGTACATTGAAAAACTTGGGTTCGTATCAATAAAAACAGTATCGAAGTCATTAGCTACGGATTGAATAAAGTCAGATATCCAGTCTGCAACTGCCAGCCAAGGATTTTGCCCGGGAATCTGGGCATTTGCTAAAGTTGCTATTGCATTTGACTGAAGCTCTAGCAGGGGATCTCCCGCGAGGAGAGTAATATTTCTTGGAATACTTGAGTTAACTGCACTTGGGTTGCTGAGAAAAGCCTTAGAATTTATCGATGGTATAGTGTAAGGTGATGGAAGCCTTGACTCAAAATAGCCACCCACAGTTCTTCGCGGAGATTGTTCCTGTAATCTTGTTAATTCACTGCTTCCGTCTCCCATCAATCCACCGAGAAACAATTCTGATAGGTTCGCTTGGGGGCAAAGGTCTAGGACTAGAAGTCTTTCTTTTGTGTTCTGCTCCGCATAACGACAAGCACTCTGAAAGAGTAGGCTTGTCTTTCCTGTTCCACCTTTATTGTTCCAAAAAGCGTACTTTTTCATTTCGATTACCCTTGGATGGTATTATTTATGAGCTTCCAGAAGAGCAGTTAATTAGTATTCATGACGATTTGGTACTGAATTGTCAATCAGTGTGTTGGTGGCAAGTCATTCAAGGCTGTTTACTTCAGAAGCAGATTTGTGTTCGTTGTTTTAACGAGTTAATTTGCGATGGTCTTCGCGTCGAGACAAACAAAATGGGTGGAGTGTTACTGAACATTTCACGAATGCACAATGCGGCACTCGGGCAGGCTTTCCAGGAAGACGCGGCCATAAGGTTTTGTGCGGATGCGGGGGTCGAGGATGACGACCATGCCGCGATCTGTCTTCGTGCGAATGAGGCGACCGAAGCCTTGCTTCAATTTGATGGCGGCTTCGGGAACCTGATACTCCATAAAGGGATTGCCGCCACGAGCACGAATCGCTTCCACACGTGCTTCCAGCAGTGGATGATCGGGCACACTGAAAGGGAGCTTCGTAATGATCACGTTCTGCAGAGCGTCGCCCGGAACATCGACCCCTTGCCAGAAGCTATCGGTCCCAAAGAGGACTGCCGCCGGGTCTTTACGAAATCGCTCTAACATCTGCGAACGCGGCAATTCGCCACTTTGCGAGTAGAGCGAAAAGTTCTTGCGAATCAGCCAGTTCGTTAAGCGTCGCTCACAGCTTTGGAGCATTTTGTAGCTGGTAAAGAGCACAAAGGCCCGGCCCGATGTCTGGCTGACGTACTCCTGGATTTTCTCACAGACAGCGAACTCGAAGTCGGCAGGAGAATCAGTCGGATCGGGCATCCCATCCGGGAGGACGAGCTTCATCTGCTCGCGGTAATTGAAGGGGCTGCCGAGCCTTAAACTTTGCGAGCGAGTTAAGCCGAGACGAGAGCGAATGAAGTCAAAACTTTGCTGTCCCACAGCCAGAGTGGCACTCGTCAGGATCACTGTGGGAACTTTATTGAAGAGTTCTTCGCGCAGGACCGATCCCACTTCAATGGGTGAACAGCAGAGCTTCACTTTGAGGTTCCGCTGGGCACCTGTGGTTTCGACCCAGTAAACGCTGTCGCCGCGTCCCTGTTCGACCCATTGCGAAATACTCCCTGCCAGCGAAATGAGTCGTTCACTGGCACTGACAAGTTCGATCTTTTCCTCTTCCTGCTTCAGTTTGGCAGCGTACTCGGCCAACGACGTGGCCAGCTTGCGTAGATCTCCTGAAAGTGTGTTTTCAATCGCTAAAGGCTCACGAACTCGACCATTGGCCGGGCCATGATCGTGAACGCGATGCCGGATCTCATCAAAAAATTCGTAGACATCATGCTTGAGCCGGGTGATTAGCGCCCTTTGGGGTTCGAGTGGATAGCCTGCAATCAGGCCCTTTTGCGTCTTTTCGTTGAACAGCCGATTGAGCATATACTCGATCTGGCCACTGCTGATCCCCAAGCCCAGGTGGTCGGCGGCAACCTGTTCGAGTGTGTGGGCTTCATCGAAGACGACTGTCTGATAATCGGGGAGGACGCTCGCTCCTTCCCGGCGGAGTGCGAGATCAGCACAAAAAAGCGCGTGATTGACAATCAGAACATCGGCATTCCAGACACGCCTGCGCGCTTTGTAGTAATGGCAGTCGCTATAAGTGGGGCAGTTCTTCCCGAGGCAGTTGCCATGCTCGCTGCGGACTTCATCCCAGACCTGAGGCAGTGGCTTAAAGTCGAGACTGGCGAGGCTGCCATCGTTCGTTTCGCGGGCCCAGCCTGCCAGCGAACGCACCTGATCTTCGGCCTCACTGGTCGGAAAGAGGGATCGCGACTTTTCGAGAGCTCCTTTGAGACGACGCAGACTCACATAATTGGACCGCCCTTTGACAAGCACAGCCGAAAACTCGACAGGCAGGATCGAATTGAGCAGCGGAAGATCCCGGCTGATGAGCTGTTCCTGGAGGCTGATGGTATGCGTGGAAATGATCACGCGCCTTTTGGCGCCACCATCGACAGTTGAACCCTGATTGGCGGTGGCTGCGAGGATGGCGGGAACCAGATAGGCGTAGCTCTTACCTGTCCCCGTGCCGGCTTCGACGACAAGATGCTCACCAGCGGCAATCGCAGCGGTGACCGCCCGGGCCATCTCGAGTTGCTCACCACGCACTTCATAGTGCGGCAAGCGACGAGCCAGCAGGCCCTCCTGGCCCAGGACATTTTCAGCCGTCAGCTCCACGCTTGACCTTGCTCCAGAAGAATCGGCACTCACTCCGCAGTGTCTCAACAGGTGAGAACCTGCCACAAGAAGAGGATATCAGACTTCCCGGCGATTGGTTACTCACTCCCCGGAGAGTAGGCCCCAGCGTTACGGCCTGATTGACTGATGCAATCGTCATAACCGGACAGGTCAAACGTGGCATTCTGGCAACAAGTTTCCCAGAGAGGTTCCGCCAGAACGTAGGTTAGGAGTGTTGAATTGTTTTCTTTTCCGGGGAGTGAGGCTTGTCCCCGGGAGCTGGATTTCGTCCAAGGACTGTTGACCATGCCTGTCGATCTGAAAACGACACCTCAGAAATCGCTTGTTCCTGCGGATGAGCCGGGTACGGCAGGTTCTCAAATCGTTACGTCAACACAGGGCGAGTTTGTCGCTCAGGATGAGGCATCATCGGACGCACATCCCAGTGTGGGTGCCGATGTTTCGATGCTGACTGATAAAACACCTCCCTGGCTGCGTGCCTCGCGGCGAATGGCAATCATCACGCTGCTGGTGGGCGTGGCCTTCTGGTTTTATTCGATCAAGCCGGTGTGGCATGCCGATCCCTGGTCGCATATTGCCTATGGAAAACTGATTGTCAGTGAGGGCCTGCCAGCCACTGAGCAACTGTTGCCTCTGGCTCGCGGTATGGCTTACTGGAACTCATCGTGGTTGTTCGATGTGCTGCTGCGAAATGTCGATCGTACGCTGGGCGGGGCTGGTCTGCAGGGAGCCACCGGGATCTTTGCCGGGTTGATTGTGGCGATCTTTGTGAGTTCGCTCGCCTACACCACGGGACGCACGTTACTGGCCTGCGGTATGGGCATGGCGCTGCTGTTTCTGATTGGCCATGATCTCTCGATCCTCCGGTCACAGCTGGCTGGAATCGTATGTTTTCTGACGGCGTGGATTCTCTGGCAAGGAGCGATCAGGAATGCTCATGCCTGGTGGCAACTTCCGCTGCTGTTTGCCGTATGGGCCAATCTGGACAGTTCGTTCATGGTGGGATTGATCGTTCCCGTGGCGATGATGGCTGGACGCATGGTCGATCGATGGGTGAAGACGGGCCAGTGGAAATCGATTCTTCGCGATCAGCATCTGGGCAAACTGCTGCTGGTGACTCAACTCTGCCTTTTGGCAACGCTGCTGAATCCATATCAGGGGCGGATGTGGTGGGAAGTTCTAACGTTCTCTCAGAATCCAAATCTGAGTGCGATGGTTGACTGGAGCCCGCTGACATTGCGATCAACCGAAGGGCAGTTCTTTGCAGCGACCATTTTGATACTTTTGGGTGTCGTCCGCAGTTCCCCCCGACGATTGGGAACTGGCGAGATGATATTGCTGGTCAGTCTGGCGGCTCTGGGCTGTTGGAACACCCGGCAGCTCGTATGGTTCTATCCCGTCGCACTGTGGACTCTGGCCATGCATGCCAGTGCCATCCTCTCGAAAAACGGCTGGTCAAAGCATGCCTCGCCACGAGCCGGCAAGTGGTCTGTGGTCATGGTGGGACTGGTCTGGATCTGTTTTGGTTTCAGCCCGCTGGGTATGCGCGTGCTGCATGGCAAGCAACCCACAGCAAGCCGCTTGAATGTCGCATTTGCACCTGTCGAACTCACTCAGTACCTCGTGAAGAAACCACCCGAAGGACAGATTTTCAATCCCGTCGAATGGGGTGACTATCTACTGGTGCATGGGCCGGAAAATCTCAAGATCTTTGCCAATTCGCAGGTGCAGAGACTCCCTCGAGAAGTCTGGCGCGACTACCTCACGATTGTCGATCTGGGATCGGGATGGAGTGAGATTCTCGATCGCTACAGCATCAACACCGTGGTGCTGGATAAGCAGTTCCGTGAGGGTGTGATCCGCCGGATGAAAGAAGAGACAGCCTGGAAGCTGGTTTATGAAGATGGCCGGGGGGCGGTCTTCACACGGAAGTTACCTATTACTCGCTAAGTGTGACGGCTGGCGATTGCCTGTGGTTTGTACGGTTTTCTATCGATCAAGATTTATCCCTTTGAACCTTCCAGGATCTGGAACATGTCTCGTCCATCAACAGTCAAGTCTCGCTTCTGGAGATCGCTGGTCTTGACTCAACTGGCTTCGGCCGTCTTATTGCTGACTTCACTGGCGTGGGCCTATTCGCCAGTCGCACCATTACGGCAAGCACTCAACCCTGTGCTGACAGCACCGGAAGTGCCTGTACCGCCGCGTACCGAACCACTGTTTATCGCTCCGCTGTACAACGACCCCGAAGTGGTCAGCGATGAAGAACTGGCTTTGGTGCTGAAGAAGGTTCAGCCACGGTTCCCGCAAAAGGCTCTGAAGCCCAACTATGTCGAGCATGCACTCCGCGCCTGGACAATCCACGCGAAATTCAAAGATCCCGAAGTGATGAGTGGCGAACAGATGAAGGAGTTTCTCACCAATCATGGGCAGTTTCTGGCTTCGTGGGGTGAGAAAATTGAGCCGATTCTGGAGGATCGCCAGACGGGTGTCGCCATTCGCTGGGGGAAGGAGCAATGTGCCTCGGTCCATCATGATCATTGGCTGGCCTCGCTGACGGAAGCGGGTGTTTCGCTCCACGAACCTGTCTTTTTGCCTGGTGGGAAGCAGCGAAACATTGGTGATGTCCTGCGGCAATCGATGCTCGATTTCCGCGTCGATGAAATTGAAGTCGAGTGGTCGGCCATGGCGTTTGGCCTGTGGCTCGCTCCGCAGCGTGAGTGGGTGAACAATCAGGGTCGGCAGATCAATTTTGATCTTCTGGCCGAGCGACTGGTTCGCGGACATCAGCGGTTTGGCGTCTGTACCGGAACTCATCGTGTCTATTCACTGATGCTCCTGATTCGACTGGATGATGAATATCACATTCTTTCTCCTGCCGGGCGAGATGTCGCGTGGAAGCATCTGGAGTTTATTCGGGATCAGATTACGGTCTCTCAGTTTGAAGATGGGCACTGGCCATCAAACTGGTCGGATGGGGCACTGGCTCTGAAAGACCCGGTCGAAGATGAACTCTATAAGAAGGTGATTGCCACGGGCCATCATCTGGAATGGCTGGCCATTGCTCCGAAAGAACTGCACCCACCGCGTGAACAGATTCTCAAAGCGGCCGATTGGGTGATCAGCACGACGACCGCGCAGACTCCCGAACAGATTCTGGGAACGTACACCTTCTTCAGTCATGTCGGGAATGCCCTGGCCTTGTGGAGGAACACGCGACCGAACATCTTTTTTGAAGCGTGGGAAGCTCGGGAAAGTGCTGGAGGAAAGTAATTGGGTGTTTGGCATTCGGTGTTTGTCGTTTGAGATTTGAAGCCTGATATCGGAAAAACATCGTCTGACTTCCCCTATCAAACACCGAAAACCCAACACCAAACATCAACTCTCTGGAATCTCTCATGCAGGTCGTGATTACTGCTGTTGGCCCGGATAATGTCGGCTTAGCCGATCCCATCGTGCATTACGTCACGGGGGCGGGGGCGAACATTCATGAGATCCAGATGTTCGACCACGATGCCGAGAAGCAGTTCTCGATGCACCTGCGGATTGAATGGCCGGGTGTCCCCTCCTCAGTGGCTCAACTTCGATCGGCGATGGATCAGATCGGGGCATTGAAGTCGTTAGCCATTCGTGTCTGGAGCCGGGATGAGCATGCCCGCCTGCCGCGACTGGCCATCTGCACGACGTATCGGCCTGAACCGGCTTTGGCCATTCTGCGTGCTATTCGCGATGGCAGGTTGAAGGCCGAAGCAGCCATCATGCTGGGAAACCGCGAGGCTTGCCGGGGCGTGGCGGAACAGTTCGAAGTTCCGTTTGTGAACATCGGTAATGCCAAAGGCGAACCGGACGACAGCCAGTTTGTGCGTGTGCTCGATGATGCGGATGTCGATTATGTGCTCCTGGCCCGTTACATGCGGGTGTTGCCGCCGAATGTCTGCTGGCAGTTTGCCGGGCGGATAATCAATCTTCATCATGGACTGCTACCTCCCTTTCCGGGGTTTCATCCGTACGAAGATGCCTATGCACGGCGGATGCTGACCTTTGGTGCGACAGTCCACTTTATTGTTCCTGAGCTCGATGCCGGGAATCAGATCATTCACCAGAGCACGTTCACCGTGCCCCCGGGAACACCGCTGGCCGATATCAAGCGGCAAGGCGAAACCGATCATGAGCCACAATGCCTGCTCGAAGGCGTGCGGCGGGTGGTTGATCGTGAAGTGGAGTTGCATTTCCAGAGAGTCATTCGCCGGAAGGCAGATTGACCAGCGACATCCACAAGGCTTGCTTGGGAAATTGCACAAGTTCCTAACGCTCGATCCAGACGGGGTATTGTAAATACTTCTGATCGAAGTAAGGGCTCTTTTCGTAGAACCACTGCAGGCGGGCTGTCGCATCTTTGGCAAAGGCGGGATCACTGGCAAGGCGCGCCTCGAACTCGGCTTTCAGTGCCGAGTTTTCCTTCAGAAGCTTTTCAGCGAGCGGAGCAATGGCATAACCTTCGATGTACTCCGTTCGCTGCAGAATCTCATTGAAGAATCCCCAAGCGGCTAAAGAATCGATGTGTGCAGGCTCGAGCAGTGCGATGGCGAGATTGCCGAGAGGCTGATCAGTACTGATCTTCAAGGTGCCTGCAGGAAGAACACGCTTTTGAGACTCAATTTTGACTTGAGTGGTCATTGTCTGGCGACCTTCATTGGGCCTGGGGGCGACGACCGGATTCACCAGACGATAAGATTCCAGTTCGAGCGTGACTGATTCCTGAAGTGGTTCCATGATAATCCCGTGCGATTTGATGACCTCAATCACTTCTCGGGATGTGATCGGGATGTAATAAGCCGAGGGAGGACGGATTTGTACTCCGGGCTTAGTGACGCGATGCACTTTGAGTTGCGGAATGGTGATCGGTTTTCCCAGCCAGCGAACTTCGTTTTTCCCGGAAGCGGGTGAAAAGTACTCTTCGTAAGCTATGCCCAGAAACTCCATGGTGAACTGCGTATCGGCAGGTTCACTCCAGTTCATGCCGATCAACTCAGGTCGATAAGCACGATCCTGCTTCATCGCTGATTGAAGCGAAGCGGCATTCTTTCCGGCCACCTTCAGCGAAGATTCCAGAAGAATGTAAGTGCCAAGTACACGCTGACGGAAAGGTTTCAGTGAATGGTTTTCGACAAGGATGGTCGGGAGATGGATCAAGTCACCGTAGCCAGTCGAGAACCGGGGATTGTAAGGGACATCGACAATTCCTTTGTTGAGATCGCTTTTATCGAGAGCAAAAACCAGAGGCCCCGGGATATGGCCAGCCGCCTGCAAACTTTGATCGAGGCCCGGGCGATAGATCTGATCGAGCCATTTCGCAATCTGCGGCGACCAGGCGAATGATTCGCGATAGCCATGAAATCCGTAGGTGATGTCGTACTGGTAATCCACACCATCCGTGACGTGTATATCGAGGTAGAGCGCAGGTTTGGAAACGGTGATGAGCCTCAGGAGAGCCTGCATTTCGGGGGCCTGGGCCTTCATGTAGTCTCGATTGAGATTCAGGTTTTGTGCGGTGGTGCGCCAGCCTTGGTGAAGTGGGCCGCGCTGGTTCGGGCGATTCCAGCGGGATGTTCGTTCGTGACCATCGGCATTGAGTATCGGGATGAAGAGCAGATTTGCGTGATCGAGCAGATGAGCTTTGCCTCGAAGAGCGATATCGCGAAGCAGCATCATACCCGCATCTTTCCCATCGATTTCACCGGCGTGAATGCCGGCCTGCGCCAGGACAGTCGGCTTGGGACTCTGGCCAAGTTGTTCAAGATTGTCGATCCCTTCTCGGGTCGCGATGACCGCCCGGAGTTCGCGTCCTTCTGCCGTTAAACCAAACGGAACCAGCTTGATCATCGGGGAAGCTTTGGCGAGGTTTTCCAGCCATTGCATGGTGACCTGATAGCCGGGTGTTTCAACAAATCCAGAAGCTTCGGTGGGAGTGATCCACGCCTCGTCGGTTGCCACAATGAGTTTTTCGCTGGCACCGCTCCAGGGGAGAACTGGTGGCAGGTCGGCAGTCATTTCGTCACTGCCCAACACTGTCAATGGTTGGAGAATCAACAATCCCCATAGCCACGAAAAAAGTAGAAATCGACCTGGCTGGCGAGGGAATGAAGGACTCAATGTCGATTTCAAGGGGAACTCGGCTTTCGCTGGAAGCTGGCTGTTCAATGGACTTTGCCTCGTTCGTCGTGACGATGTTGCTCGAACGTTTGTCCTCAGGGTTCTGCATCAGTTCATGACAGAGATGTCAAAATTGTTAGCCCGCAGAGTTTTGGCATCGACTGTGTAAATCCCTTCGCGGCCGCAGAGTGCCTCCCAAGTCTCGGGGGGACTGCTGAAATAAAGAAAGTATCTGGCAGCGACACCGTCAGATTCTTCGACCTCATGAATGGGCTCACTTTGCGACTGCTGCAGATAGTCAATCAGATCATCAAGGGGATACTCGTAAGAGTCTTGGATGGAATCGTAAGCATTTTGCAATTGATTCGCCAAATTCCCGACTTCCTCAGCTGTTAACTCGCGTGTGGTTTCCATGAGATGCCCTTTGTCTATGGAGTGCTCTGTTCTCTGGAGTGAGGAGACTCGACTTCTGGCCCGGCTTCTGACGCGGCTCATTGGCCGGGTCGATTGGGCAGCGAGAAAGTTCGCTTGAGATTACAATCTCAGGCTCTGGGATGATACATGTGATAATGGCTGATCAAGGGAAAGAGTATGGCTCACAGCTTTTTTGGATCGATCGAAAAGGCAGCCGCCGAGCGACTGATTCTGTGGGCCTTTCAGGAAGATCTTGGCGAGCGAGGGGATTTGACCTGTCAGGGGATGATCGACCCGACTTTGGTTGCCACAGTGAAAATCGTCTCACGTCAGCCGGGAATTCTGGCAGGCCTGCCAATTGCCCAGATGATCTATCAACAGATGGATGCATCGATCCAGTGGGAGGCATTCGCTGTCGATGGTGATGAACTGACGGCTGGCCAGGTGGTGGCTGAAGTGACAGGCCCCGTCTCGACATTATTGACCGGCGAGCGAACCGTCCTGAATTTCGTGACACATTTGAGCGGTATTGCTACGCTCACACATCAGTTTGTGGAGTTGGCCCAGGGGACAAAGGCAAAAATCCTGGACACTCGCAAGACATTGCCCGGGTATCGCAGTTTAGCGAAATATGCCGTGCGTTGTGGGGGTGGGCACAACCACCGCATGGGGCTTTATGATGGCATTCTGATTAAAGACAACCATCTTGCGGCCTGGAAATCGAGCGGCTCTATTGCAGAAGCCATTGAGCATGTGCGGGCTCAAATGGGAGCAAACATCGATATCGAGGTGGAAGTCGATACGTTGGAGCAAATGGTCGATGCCATGCGGGCGAAGCCGCAGATCATTCTGCTGGACAATATGACCACTCGCGAATTGACCGAGGCGGTAGCGTATCGCGACCAGCATGCTGCCGAAATCCTGCTGGAAGCTTCGGGAGGTGTGAACCTGACGACAGTGGCGGCCATTGCTGCCACAGGCGTGGATCGCATCAGCATTGGTGCATTGACCCATAGTGCCCCACAGCTGGATCTGGCTCTTGACTGGGGTGCGGCACTGAAGAAATAGCGATCCGCTAATCAGTTCACGGCTCAATAGAGACTCTTCGCTGGAGTACGATCCATGGGTCTTTGTAACGAACGAGCCGACTTGTGAGCGCGAAGGCCAGGATCGATCCTGTCATCGGGATCATCACCAGCATGAGTCGATCGAACGTCGATCCATGCAAAACAAAGTACTGGCTGGCCACCCAGAGTAAACTCTGGCAAACCAGAGCCATGGCTCCATTACAGAACGCGATTTTCATAAACAAAACCGCCAGCGATGAACCGGGATTCCCATCGGTGGGGGAGTTGATGACAGGAATTTTCTGATAGAGACGACGGTAGTTCCAGAGAACCTGCATGATGGCGGAGACTGTTGTTCCCCAGGCCAGCCCCGAGGTTCCCAGCCACCACAACGAGCAGAGTCCTGTCAGCATCCCGGTGGCTGTGCCGATGAATGCGATATTCAAAGGCGTCCAGCGATCATCCAGTGCGTAAAAAGCCCGCTGGGCAATCACCAGCCCGCACATGGCCCAGATCCCGAGGCTATAAGTCTGAATCACGCGGGCAGTCTGTTCAATGGCCGGCCAATTAAAGGCGCCTCGACCAAAGAGCAGATCTGTAACTGGCAGAGCCAGAGAAAATAACCCCACACTGGCAGGGACACCGATCGCTAAGACCAGCCTTGCTGCCAGAGAGATCGAACTGCGAAACGCCTGCCAATCGTGTGCCTGTGCATGACGAGAGAGTAATGGATAGAGCACTGTTCCCAGAGCAACGCCGAAGATTCCCAAAGGAAACTGGTAGAGCCTTTGTCCCAGATACAGAAATGTCGCCGCTCCGGAAGGCAGGGGTGCCTCGATCCCTCCGAGCCAGGCAACACCTTGTCCGCTCGATGTTCCATCGGCCGACAGGAGCCAGCTGATGGCGCTTTCCCAGACGGCACTGAACTGCAGCACGAGCAATGCTCCCAGAATCGGACCCATCCGGCTGATCGTGGCCAAGATTTTTGATCGAGCCTGCCACCAGTCGGACTGATAACGGAACCCGACCTGCCAGAGGGAGGGAACCAAGGCCAGACATTGAATGAACCCCAGCACCACAATCAGCAGCGCCAGGATCTGGATTTGAATCTGTGGAGATTCGATGAGCCAGGCCACAAGTGCCAGAGCCAGGAGCCAACCCAGGTTAAGAACCACCGGGATCAGTGCTGCGGCCATAAACCGATGAAAGGCATGCAGGATGGTCGAAAGCTGAGCAGCGGCACAGACAAAAACGACATAAGGCAAGAGATAAATGGTCAGCCAGCAGAGTAACTGGTTATCGGGATTGGAAAGCCAGGGAAGGACACCCAGCAGAAGTATCAACTGAGTGAAAAGTACGGCCAGACTCAAACCACCAAACAGTAAGATGCACAGCGCCGTCGCTAAGCGGAAAGCCGATCGCTGCCCCTCCTCGCGCTCGACCTCTAACAATTGCGGCAAAAAAGCCGTGGCCAGAACGCCTTCGCCTAAGAGCACTCGTGCCAGATTTGGTAATCGAAAGGCTATTGTAAACGCATCGAGAAGTGGCCCGCTGCCAAAGAGTGCCGCCATGGCTGCATCACGAATCAAGCCAAAGATCCGGCTCAAGAGTGTGCAAAGACTGACAAGACGCCAACTCCCCATGGACTCCTGAGCTCCCTGAACCCGATGAGCAGAAATCGTCTGGGTGTCGAGGTTTGTTTCCGCAGCCAACTCATTCACACGAACGTTCGAGGCTGATGGCGTCTGCGGAGTATTCCGGGCAGATGAACTTTCAGAAGCTGACCCGGATGAAGAAGCAGACATCAAACTTATGACCAGAAAAAAGACCTCGCGGCAGGTCAGTGTGGCGTTAGATCGTTGAGAAATTCAAAGGGATTGCTTGCAGACTCACAACGTGAGGGGCGTCAAGAGCGTTTGAAATTGACCGTTTGACCATGCTCGCGTGTTTAGAAGAGAAATGCCGCAGAAGCTATTCGACCTGCTCGTCTTCACGGGGAGTGAACAGCTTGGGATTGACGGGACGAACCGCAGCTCCTGCCAGAGCAATTTTGGGTGCGGCTTTCAGTTTGACGGTTTTTGGGGCAATGCAGATTTTGTCGTTACAGGTCTGATAGCGAATTTGAATTTCCAGATCATCAACTTCGCCTCCTGCATCACAGGGAACTTCCAGAACTCCTCGCACGGCAAATCGTCCGGAATGACACATCGCTGGCTCTGGAGAAAAATCGACACGGGTCTCTTCTCCTTCCGGGTAATCGATGGGCAACATCCGTAAACCGGCTTTGGATTTAAAGGTCACTTTGATGGGAATCAGATTTTCGGGCTGAGGAGGATTGGCATTCACATGCCAGCCTTCCTGGACATCAAAAATGACGGCAAAGCGGCAGGTACGGCCTGCAGGCAACTGGTCGTACTCCAGATACACATCGGCCCGCACAATGTTCTCTATAGAGCCCTTGCGTGAACCAGAATCGGCTTGTGCATGCACTGTTTGCGATCCTGCGAAGGCCCAGAAGCTCAAAGCCATGACGCTCGCAAAAAGGCCGCCCATCAACAGGGGGCCATACTCTACGACACTCGGTGTATTCAAAAAACGTTTGAACATGATTCGTCACTCACTTGGCATTCCTGCGGAACCTGGAAGGCCCGAGCAGATTCTGGTGGGGCAGGAGCACATCAACTTCTAATTGGCCAGTCGATACTTCTTCAACTTGCTGAAATATGTACTTCGTGGCAAGCCCAACATTCGAGCCGCCTCGGCCTTATTCCCCTGGCACTGTTCGAGGGCCTTTATCAGTAACTGTCGTTCTTCCGATTCGGTCATGTCACTGGCAAAACGTCCAGTTTCGTTCGATGCAGTTTCCCAGACGCTTTCGTTCACAGAAAGTGACTGGGGAAGTGGTTTGCGGCCCCGCCCTTTCGAACGACTTGCGGAACTCTTCTCATGACCGGTCGTCGCACGAGGTTTGGATTCGGTGCGATCTGTTATCGTTTTTGTGGAGTTGGTGAAAGATTTTCCTGAGGAAGAATCTGGTACAGAAACGGGCGATGAGTCCAATGGGGCCACATGGTGCATAGCCCCCCGCTCCTCGGATGCAGCGACAACTTCTGTACCGCTGACACTTTCGACCACCAGAGGTTGCATGGCGCTCTCCATGCGGCGAATCGCGGATGTTTCCAGACGACGGAGTGCCGGAGGTAAATCCGCCAGAGTGACCGTGTTCGACTCCGAAAGAACGACAGCCCGTTCAATCACGTTCTCAAGCTCGCGAATGTTGCCTGGCCATTGGTAGGCCAGCAAGGCTGCGAGTGCACTTTCGTCGATGCGAAAGACGCGCTTCCCCGTCTTGTTGGCGGCTTGTTTGAGAAAATGCCGGAAGAGTTCGTACAGATCGTCTTTGCGTTCGCGCAGGGCAGGCAAGGCAATATGGACGACATTCAAGCGATAATATAAATCCTCCCGGAAGCGGCTGTCTCGAATCGCCTGTTCAAGATTTTTGTGGGTTGCTGCTACTACACGAACATCACAGCGTAAGGTCTCACTGCTCCCCACTCGTTCAAAGGTTCGCTGCTGCAAAACGCGAAGCAATTTGACCTGCGTTTCGAGAGGGATTTCCCCAATTTCATCCAGGAAGAGTGTGCCTCCATTGGCCAGTTCAAATCGACCGGGCTTATCCGCATAAGCGCCAGTAAATGAGCCTTTCACATGGCCAAACAATTCACTCTCTAAAAGTCCTGTCGAAAGTGCAGCGCAATGGACAATGACCAGAGGTCCATCGCGACGCGGACTGTTGGCATGGATCGCCTGTGCCAATAGTTCTTTGCCAGTGCCACTCTCACCAGTAATCAGGACTGAAGAATCGCTGGCAGCGGCTTTGCGAACGACTTCCAGCACTTCCATCAGTGCCTGGCTGGAACCGCGAATCATGCCGCGATTAAACTCAGTGACTGGTGCCGGGCTTTCTGGTTCCTGAGATTCGTTGATTTCGGCCTGCAACATAAGGATCTGCTGCTTCTGCTGTTCGATTCGATCAACCTTCAAACGAAGCTCTTCGTTGAGTCGACTGAGATCTTTATGCACCTTGGCACAATGGAGTGCCACGCCGGTGATCTGCCCCATCGCGGTCAGAAATGTGATATCTTCTGCGGAGTAGACGCCATTGGTTTGCCGCGGCCCCAGCACCACGAAGCCCGAAAGTTCTCCTTCAACTTCGAGGGCATGAATCAGTTCGGCCTGGAGATCTCGCAAAAACGACTGCACCGGATTCATACTGTCGCGTGAAGCCGCCGGGACAGCCTGGAGTGTGGTCGCTGCCGCCAATGTCATCACAAAATCAGCCGATGTCGAAATCTGCATTGAGACGTTGGGCCACACGCCTTCGGCGGCAATCAAACGGAAGTTTGTGCTGCGGCCTTCCCGCAGATAGATCGCAGCGCGTTCGGCCTGTATCACATCCTGACAAGAACCTGCCATGCGCTGTGCTAACGATTCGGCATCCGCCAGTTGTCCGACGGCTCGATTCATCCGTTGCAGCACTTTATCGAGCTGATACTTCTCGCGGAAAAATCTTCGATCAACCAGCCTTTGCCAGACATCCCGTGCCCAGAGAAACATGCCGACAGTCACGACGAGAATTGCCGCGACGACCACAAGTTGAGGGGACGTTAACTGCTCTCGCCAGGAGACTGCTGCCACAGCCGTCATCGCAATGGCAATTGAGACCACCAGAGTGGTGCCAAAGCTCAAGACATAATAGAGCATCCCACGACTGACGACCTGATCAACCAGCATCAGTTTGAAACGACTGATGCCAACGGCATACGCCAGCATGAAAACCAGACTGGCAAAGAACATTGGCCAGCGGCCGCCACCCAGGGCAAAATCCGCCCGCGAGACACCCGCCAGCAGCAGTGTGTAGCCAATCAAAAGTGTCGCAATCAGACCGGCCCAGAGAATCCATTTGACCTGATTTCGTTCAACCGGATTGCGCGTTGTCCAGAAACCGTGCACCAACGCAGCAATAATCCCGGCGAAGTAAAACGCAGCAATCGAAACATAGATGTAGACCCCGTTTTTCAGGGCCACGAGCCAGCCAAACATCTGTAAGGCACGGGCTTCCACAGAAATTCCCGTGGTCGCCATCAACCACCAGATCGACCATTCGGCCAGCAGAAACAGCACCAGAGCTGCGATGGGGATCGCATAGATGCCGACCAGCGTCTCAAACGAATAGCGGTCAATGGGTGGTTTCGGTCGTGGATATATCAGGAAGAAGTGAAACGTCACCACAGGCACCATGATGGCTGTGATCGCAAATGGCAGATTGAGCCAGGGGTTTCCTGCAATCACCCACCAGTGAAAACCGCCCACGAATGCAGAGATCGTGACCAGACACATGGAGAAAAAGAGTTGAGCGGGGTGGTCAAAAGGACGCCGCCAGAAGGCGATGGCGCTCACAGAAAAAATCGCGAGCTGGAAGAGAAACCAGACGAGAGTGAGCCCAATCTCATCCAGCGGGACACCCTGAACAGCCAGTGAGGCAACGTAGACTTTGTCATCTTCAGGGCGATAAAACTCGATTTCGACCCAGCGAGGCCCCCCTTCTTCCTGAACCAGCTTGGGTAATTGCTGCTCTAAAGGATCCCCACCCGCCAGCATTCGCCCACCTGGTGGTGTGGGGGCTGTCCGTAGCCAGTCCATGTAGCGGAAGAAATCGAGTGACGTGCCAAGTCTCTGCTCACCAATGCGGAGAAGTTCATCGCCAGGTTGCGGCCTGGGCCCCTTGAATTCAATTCCAGGGGTCTTGCGGATGATAATCGACGTCAACTTGCCGGGTTGCAGGGGTTTGTCGACCAGCAGGCAGCGCAGTCTCACATCAGGTGCTGTGGCCACATAGACGAGAGCGATCATGCAGTAGACAAGAGAGCAACCTCCCAAAGCTGCCAGCACCGGCCGCACCCATCGCCTGGCAGCACTCATTTTGCCCTCTCCTGGATCAAGTAACAGATGGCAGAGTCAAAGAACTCAGCGCCGATTCGTAGAAATCAATCTATCCTCAGCGGCGCCGATTGCAATTGAAACCGACCCGCTGAGCGCCGAAATGACAAATTAGCCAGTGCAATCAATAAGTCATCAGCATAAATCGGCGCCGATGTTGACTTTTGCAAATTTATCAGAACAGACACAAAGCCATTCATAGTAATGAAATAAGTTTTGAAGTTATTTGTTTCAGAACACGTGTTTGCTGAAGTCGATAGATTGCGGCACGGTGGTTGCATGACTTTATGCTATCGACGAAAAGTCGACTTCCTTTACCCCAGCCGCCCCTGGAGAATTGTCAGTCTCAACAAGATCCGTGCGTTCCCGATCCACTGAAAAGCGACCCAACCCACAAGTTTTTCAGCTATCTTTCTTGAACACACCACGCGGACTTGTGAGAACTGTCTCCAGGGGCTTTTTCGTTTTTTGATTTCTCTGGCTCAGCCCTTTTCATAAGAAATGCCAGATCATCTGGCCAATCTTCTTCGGGCCAATCTTTGTGGGGGCTGTGTGGTGCGTTGGATTCTCGGAAGCAGGTCGCCCAGACGTCTCGAACTGTTGAAGGCTTTTGACCCTCGAGGTGACATCCGTGCAGTTCCTCCGCGATCTCCAGATGAGATGGAATTCGAAGGACTTCATCGCTGGGATGAGATTGTTGAGCGTTCACTTTTGATCGCTCAAACCAAATATGAAGATGTCTGGGAACAGGTGGCGCGGGAGAATCTGGAAAACACACTGATTCTTTGTGGCGACACGACCGTACTGTGCGAAACAGAGCCGGGTTCCTGGTTGGCAATCGGACAACCACCGGTGGATGACCCGCAGCATCAGGTGCTTCGAAAATGGTTGGGGCAATTCCTCGCCAACCGGACTCATCGCGTTCTCAGCTCTTGTGTGCTGAGATTGGCTTCCGGCGAATTACGGCAAGGTTCAATTGTGACGAATGTCACTTTCCGCTCCGATGTCGAACAATGGCTCGACTGGTATCTTTCGCTCAACGAATCTGCCGGGAGGGCTGGTGGCTACGCGATTCAAGGTGCGGGAAGTATCTTTGTGGACAAGATCGAAGGCAGTCTCAGCAATGTCATCGGGTTGCCGCTCGAACTGCTTGCCGAATGGACAGCCTGCCGCCGGTAAGCTTTCCGCAAGCGTTAACAGTTCAAGCCCAGCTTTTTCAGGAAGTCTCCGACAACGCGATGTCGTTACCATTACCAGATGCTGCGGGTTTTGTGGGGAACAATTCGGCTAACCAATTGCCCGAAACGGCGTCGTCACTTGGGCGACAACATCCTCAGCCATCCCAGGATTTATCGTGGTGGATTGGTCGCCGGCAGATCCCTTCTCGTTATGGATTGGCGCCTTTGGCGGGTTACACCCAGCGGCCTTTCCGCGTGGCATTAAGGGAGCTGGGAGGCATGGGGCTGGCCACGACCGATCTGGTTCATGCGGTCAAACTGCTGTCGAACAACGCGTTTTCTCAACAACTCATTGCGACAAGTCTGCTGGATCAACCGCTCAGCGTTCAACTTTTTGGAGCCGATCCCACGCATGTGGCGACGGCTGCCCGCTGGCTGGAAGACCTGGGCTATGAAGGAGTTGATCTCAACATGGGTTGCCCGATGGCAAAGGTCAACAGCCAGGGTGGCGGGGCACGGCTGATGTGTGACCCAACGGGGGCAACCAGGCTGGTTGCTCTGGTCGTGGCCTCTGTTTCAATTCCTGTCACGGTGAAAATGCGGCTCGGCTGGGATGCTCAATCATTGAGTGCCCCACTTCTGGCCAGGCAGTTTGAAGAGGTCGGGGCGGCTGCGATCACAATTCATGGTCGGACGAGAGCTCAGGGATTTTCTGGCAAGGTCAGCCGTGAAGGGATTGCTGCCACAGTCGCTGCCGTGCAATCGATTCCGGTTATTGGGAATGGGGATGTCCGAACTGTAGAAGACGCCATTTCCATGCGGCGAGAAACCGGGTGTGCGGCTGTGGCGATTGGCCGGGGAGCCATGCTCGATCCGTGGATCTTTCGCAAACTTCATGACTTTGAAATGACGGGTCAATATGCTGAGCCCGGCCCGGAAGAGCAGATCCAGTTTCTCGTCACTCACTTTCGCGAGATGGTTGATCTCTTTGGAGAGCAGGCGACGCGACTCTTTCGCAAGTTCGCCGGGTGGTACGGCGCCCGGTTAGGAATTCCTCAAGACCTGGAGGATCGACTTCGCCGGGTCGAGTCTCTTTCAGAATTCGAGGAAATTGTGGCTGAAATCCGTGAACGTCATGGCGAGGAACCGCCTCGTATTCCGACAGCCCTGTTGAAAGTCCCAAATGGGCCGAACGAACTCTGGTAACATCAAGAAGGCACAACAGTATATGCTTCAATTGGTTACGACAATCGGCCTGGGTGGTTTGATCGTCTTGGCCTTGCCCGCTTGAAAGCAGTCGTATGAGTTCCTAAACTTCTTGCACAAGCCCCTATAGCTCAATTGGTAGAGCAGCAGACTCTTAATCTGTTTGTTGTAGGTTCGAGTCCTACTGGGGGCACTTCTTCTGTATTGCCAGAACCAGTTAAAGCCTCTGCAAATCGTATTGCAGGGGCTTGTTTTTTTGCTGGAGTTGGTTCGCCATCGCGTGGAGCGAAACGGCGTATTCCCTAGGACTCCTGAAGATCGCGTTACGTTAGCTCGACGCCCATCGTTCCAAAGAACCATTTCATATCCTGCCAGACATCTTTTTTTGCAGGTGGGTTACGCAGCAGGTACGAGGGGTGATAGGTGCAGCAGACTTTCGCTCTGCCATACTCAAAGAGTTTGCCGCGAAGTTTGCCAATGGCCTCGGTCGTTCCCAGAAGATTCTTCGCCGCCGTTGAACCCCAGCAGATGATGTATTCGGGATTTACAATCGAGATCTGTCCATCGAGCCATTCGCGGCAATTTCCAGCTTCTTCTGGTGAGGGCAGGCGATTGCCTGGCGGCCGGCATCTCAAAATATTGCAGATGTAGATTTCCTCTCTCTTGAGTTTACAGGCGGCAATAATGCCATCCAGAAGCTGGCCCGCACGACCGACAAACGGAACTCCTGTCGCATCCTCGTCTGCTCCCGGTGCTTCGCCCAGAAACATGATTTTTGCCTGCGGATTTCCCACGCCGAAGACCGTCTGTTTGCGGGTACTCGCTAATTCCGGGCAGCGGGTACAGTTCGCCACGCACTTTTTCAGTTTCTCAAGCTCATGGACACGTTCTGCCAGAGGAAGATTCAACAACTTGGGTGGCTGTGGAGCGATTCCGCTTGCCGTTGGGGCGGGCGGCGCCATTTGCGAACGCGCACTGCGCTTGGCCATTTCAAGTTCCTCAGGGGCGATTAGTCGTGATGAATCTGTCAAACGGGCTGCTGCTGTGTTCGCTTCTGCTGAATGCGATGCACCCCGCACGCGAGACGGTTCGAGTGGTGCTGTTGCGGGAGTGGTCAATAGAGGCAGCAGTTGCAGAATCTCGGGGCTCCAATGGCTCACGCCACTGCGAGCCACGATTTCCAGTTCCTGCCTGAGTGCCCGCCGCAATTGATCTCCCGGATTGCCACGATCAATCGTCATGCGGTCTCTCCCGGAATGATCACTGGTGGAGTTGTGGTCACAGCATCAAGGGGAGTCGTAGCGGCTTCCAGTTCGCTCAGATTGACAGTGGGTGGCCTGAAGAAGATCAGCAGTGGCACGAGCAGGCCCGCACCCACCCAGAACGTAAATTGCTCCGAGAGTCCAAAACTCCCCAGAATTTTGACAGAGACGATGTAGATGACCCCTGCCAGAGCAATGCCGATCCAGTTGACCAGATTCATCACACCAATAATGCGGCCCTTCTGCCCATCACTGGCCATGGCCTGTAGGAATGTCTGCAAAGGGACACTGTACATCCCGGCAAACAGCCCCACACCAACAAGAGCGATGCTGGCACCAATGGGGCTCAACCACGGTTTGCCCTTGAAGCCTTCAGCACCGGGCATGCCCAGCAGAATAAGACAGCCAGTCAGTCCGACAAGGCCGACCGTAACCAGTCGCCCGCGAACTTTATCGCGGCACCAGATCCCGGCGAAGACACAGCCGACGGCAATTCCCAGGCCCGTTGTGGCTGCCATCAGGCCTGTCTGGGTATCCGAAAATCCATGGATGGTTTTCCCGAGAGCGTTGATCGAATTGGGGTAGACCATCCCGGCGACCATCCAGAAGACCGACGAAGCGATGAGAACTGGCAGCAAACCTTTTTTGCTGGTAATCAGTTGCCACGTCGAGCGAGAAATGAACATTGATCCCAGTGTAAATTTCAAATGAGGATCAGCGACGCCGGGCTCGCGGAGCAGTAGCACGGTGATCGTGCCTGTGATGGCGACAAACAAACAGGCGATACTGGCAATCCAGAGTCGTCCATGAAACAGATCGGCCAGAAAACCGGCGAGTGCCAGGCCGAAAATGATGGCCAGAAAGGTGGTCATCAGGAGCAGGCCGTTGGCTTTGGGCAGCTCGGATTTGTGGAAGAGTTCGGGCAGGATGCCATACTTGGGGGGGCCGAACATCGCACTGTGTGCCCCCATCAATCCGAGAATCAGAATCAGGAGCGGAAGTGACCCCAGATAGAAGCCGATGAGACCCGCGAGTACCAGGCCGATCTCGGCAATCTTGCACCAGAAGGCAATGGTTCGCTTGCTGAAACGATCAGAAAGAAAACCAGCGAAGCCTGAAAGAAAGATGAACGGCACCGAGAAAGCCACTGTGGCTAACCCTTGATTCAGCCCTTTGTTATCCGGGGTATTTGGCCCGAAGATCGGCGGGGCTGCCACACAAATGAGCAACACGAGTTCTTTGAAAAGATTATCGTTAAACGCACCCAGGAATTGCGTGGCGTTGAGTCCCCAGAAGGCTCTGTCTTTCAGCAGTGGCTGGTTGGAAAGAGCCGTAGTCATGAGGCATTTCCTGATGAAGTCGTCGGGCAAGATTTTGAGAGATGGATGAGAATCATGTGCAGAAATGTGGCTGGAGTCTAGCTGAAGCGGGGTGGGATGTCTTGCCAGAAGGTTTTTGCATCGACATCAATTCGTCGCCGTTGGTTCTTATGGGTGTTTGCCGGACAGGCCACGCCCTTTCGCACTGTTTCCATTTCTGGGCCTCCAGCGTCGTGCCACCCTTCAAAGTGCCACCCGTTGAGTGGGTGAAAGGTGCACCCCGCACTGTCGCCATCAAAGATTACTTCGATTCGCGGCGTTCGCGGGCGTAGCGAATGCGGCAACCTCGGGCGATCACTTCGGCTTTGGGGACGGGTTGACCTGACAGGATGGCATCCAGAGCTGCCGAGACATACTTGACTTCGACACTTTCGGCTTCGGTCTTATCGTCCATGGCACCCATGTAAGCAATCTTCCGTTCTCCATCGAGCACATAAAACTCGGGAGTAAAAATCGCCCCGTAATCCTTGGCGATTTTCTGCGTCTCATCATACAGGTAAGGGAACGAGTAACCTTTCTTTTGAACGCGCTGAGTAATTGCTTCCAGACGATCCTGCGGAACCTGATTCACACAGACAGCGACCACCTCGACTCCCCGTGGTGCGTAATCTTTTCGCAGCTTTTCAATACGTTCTTCGTAGTCCACAGCCGTCGGACAGGAGAGGCAGGTAAAGACGAGGACCACGGCTTTACACTCCGCCAAATCCGCGAGCGAATGCTCCTTACCATCGGCACCGGGCAGTTTGCTCCAGGCGGGAGCCTTGTCGCCAATGCTGAGGACAGTGTTGAATTCACCGGCAGCCAGCAGAGCCGGCCAGGCCAGCCACAGGCCGATGAAAATCATGTTCCGGGCGATCGAATGGAAGAGCATGCATCATTCCTTGCCTTGAGGCGCGGGGTGTCAGACTAGTCACGAAGAACATGCATTCTACTGCAAATGGACTCTTTTTCGCCCGAAATCTGGCCATCACCAGGAAGTTCAATTCTCAGCGGGAAAGGACGTGAACTCTGATTATGGTTCACAAGCGAATCTAGCCATAACCGGCGGTTTGATTGCCGAATTCCCGCGATAGGTGTACAACGATGACACTCAAGGAGTGGGTTTTGCCATGCACCAGTTTTCGCGAACATTCGATCGCGGATTGACGACGATTCGAGAAATCGAATGGGTTTCGTCTCCCAGGAGATCAGCAGCCGAGGAGAGGCTATGCTCCGGGTGTGTCTGCAGATTCTGGCAGAAGGTGTCTCGCCCGGATGTGTTGCGGATTGAGGGCAGCCGATGAAGTCTTCCCGCCGTACACCTAAGATCCTGTTTGCAGGTGGTGGTACCGGCGGGCACCTGTTTCCCGGTCTGGCAACGGCTGCGGCCATCGAAGAGATCTGCCCGAAGGCGAAGTTTTTATTTGCCGGGACAGAGCGACCGCTGGAACGTGAGATTCTGGCGACGAGCCCTTACGAGCAGACAACGTTACCAGCCGAGCCATTACGCAATCTGTGGCAATCGCCACTGCGGTTTCTCAGCCGAAGTTTTACAGCCTGGCGGGCAGCCCTGAAAATTGTCGATCAATTCAAGCCCACCACGGTCGTGGGGTTGGGTGGTTATGCGAGTGTGCCGATGCTGCTGGCAGCCCGGCGCCGCAAGATTCCTTATATTCTGCTGGAACAGAACACGATTCCAGGGCGTGCGACTCGCTGCATGGCGACAAAAGCCCATTGCATCTGCGTGACGTTCGATGAAACCAGAGCTTATCTGCCACGTTCGTGCAAAGTTCTTGTGACCGGCAATCCACTCCGCACCGAAATTTGCCAACTGGCCGAGACGGCGTATACACCCGAACGGAAGACACTGGTGATTCTCGGTGGTAGCCAGGGGGCAGATCGACTCAATGAAGCGGTCGCACTCATGCTCGAGCAGAATGGCAAAATGCTTGAGGGCTGGGATGTGATTCATCAATCGGGGCCGAGGCAGGAAGTTGCCCTGAAAGCCCGGTACGCTCGCAGGTCGTTGCCTTGTGAAGTGCACGCGTTTATCAAGGACATGCAGAGTGTTTATCGCCGAGCCGGGATTGCGATTGCCCGCTCAGGAGCCACGACACTTTCAGAGCTGGCCTGTGCAGGGATTCCGTCAATTCTAGTGCCCTACCCTGAATCGTCGGATGGACATCAATTGCGCAATGCCGAAAGTTTTGCCAAGCGGCAGGCCTCACTCGTTGTCGAGCAGGCGGCTGATGTTCTGGAAACATCAAAGCAGCTTGAAGCCGCTCTGAACGCTCTGGTTACGGACTACCGTCATCGTGAAGCAATGTCGCGAGAAGCGAAGAGCTGGGCCCGGCTGGATGCCGCCCGGCGGATCGCTGCTGAAGTGCTGGAACTCGCTCAACTCGACAAAAATCATCTCAAGGAAGCGACGTAATGGATCAACGGGATTTGCCACTCCTGCTGGTGACAGGGACAACTGGACTGGTCGGTCGGCATGTGGTGTTGTGGGCCGCTAAAAATGGCTATCGCGTACGGGGACTGGTTCGTAAGCCGTCGTCGTGTGCCGGTTTCTTTCCGGAAGAGTTGATGCCGGTGATTGAATTGGTGGAAGGAGATCTGGAGGACGGCGTCAGCCTGGAAAAGGCCGTTCAGAATGTCAACTTCATTGTCCATTGTGCGGCCAAAGTGGGCGACTGGGGCCCGACGGAAGAGTATCGCCAGGTGAATGTCGAAGGGACACGACTGCTGATCGAAGCGGCACGGAAACAGCCGGCGTTTGAGAAGTTCGTGCACATCAGCTCTTTGGGTGTCTTCCCGGCAAAAGATCATTACGGAACCGATGAGGATGTCCCGGTCAGCACTTCCGGGATCGACGGCTACACATTGACCAAGCGGGAGTCTGAACAGCTCGTCAGCGATTACTCGCAGAAAGAAAAGTTTCCGGCAGTGATCCTGCGCCCTGGATTTATCTATGGCCCGGGCGATCGCTCAGTTCTGCCAAGGCTCATTGAGAGGCTTAAGACAAAGCAGTTCGCTTATCTGGGTTCGCCCGAAAAACTGATGAATAACACTTCGGTGCACAATCTGGTGCAGGCAGTCGCGACTGTGCTGAAACACACGACACCCGCGGGAAGAATCTATCATGTGACTGATGGTCGGCTCGTCACCAAGCGTGAGTTTGTCGAGACCGTGGCCCGATGTGCGAAACTGCCTTTGCCGAAAAAGGTGGTTCCTTTGCCTGTTGCAAAAGTTCTGGCCAAAGTGCTGGAGCGTATCTGGAAGCTGCTTGGTAAGCAGGAAGCTCCGCTGCTCTCGAGCGCGCGAATCAAATTTCTGGGATTGAATCTCGACTTCAGCTCACATCGTCTTCAGATGGAACTTGGTTACCAGCCTGTGATCGATTTTCAACAGGCGATGCCAGCCGCCGTGGCTGATCTTTGTGGTGCACCTGCTGAAACTTTCGTGGAACCACCTCAGCGGAAGATTGCCTGATGAACGCTGTATTCGAATCAGACAAGCTCCGTCGAGCGGCGAAATGGTTCTGCTCGTGGGAAGGTTTTCTCGTCTGGGCGTTCATCCCTTACGCGCTGTCACTCGGCCCGTTTTTCTGGTCGTGGTATGGGGCAATTTTCGAGTTGCGATCCGCCTGGTGGCTGGGT
The DNA here is from genome assembly GCF_000092105.1 of Planctopirus limnophila DSM 3776. Classification (NCBI taxonomy): domain Bacteria; kingdom Pseudomonadati; phylum Planctomycetota; class Planctomycetia; order Planctomycetales; family Planctomycetaceae; genus Planctopirus; species Planctopirus limnophila. The sequence continues at coordinate 267,972 of NC_014148.1, forward strand.
GCTTATGTGCCACTGCAGGTGCAGATATGGCTCTGCCCGATCTATGGCGATCTGCTCGACTGGTATCTTCACTGGTGGATCACGAGTTGATTGAACTTAGGGACGACCAGCTTACTTGTAGCCAAGATTGCGTTCGATATCGCGGGCTTCTTTGGACATGAGCAGATTCTTGAGAGGATCACGCTCATCTTCGAGGGCTTTGCTGCCTCGCCCCTGCTGGCCGACGAAGCCCCATTTGTCAGATTCGACGCCGTTCATCGCGTTTTCATCTTTCGCTTCCGGATCGTAGTAGAGTGCTCGCTTCATCTCGGTCATCGTGCAGCCCACAAGAGTCAACCCAAGCAATGTGCAGCCCAGGAGCAGGGCATGACCGGCCCGCCAGCCTGTGCGACTCCGTGATGATCCGTGAAGATTATTCATGATTCGAACCTGAAGTTTTGAGGACAGGCTGGTAGAGCAGTGCCGTCTATCGATAGACATCACAGACGAAGCACTGGCTCCTGTCTCTCAGTTGAAGATGAGGGAAAGATGGCCAGAGTGGTGGAAAAATGAGTGATGGAAAATCAGGGGCAGGAGGAAGTAGCGGGAGTGAGCGGTATCGTTTCTAACCCGCAAACCGTCAAGAAATGTTTGTTCGGCTGAATCTGCCTGAAACGGGAATGCATGCAGGATGGGTGCTCAAGGGGCAAAGTCTGCCGGTCTGTGGCTGAGAAGTCAGAACAACTGGATGCTTTCGCGTTCACTGCTGCGGGAAAGATGCAGCACCTCTTTCTGCAGAGACGATGCAATCTGTTGAATTCCGGAATTGCTGGTGAAAGAGGCCTGAATGTCTTTTGAGGTTTCCATCGAAACGGATCGAGGCGTTGATTTAAGCTGATTTCGCTGACGTCGATAAGTCCGAGTGCTTGTCCCAAGAAGGATCTTGTGTGACACCGCAGATTCTCCCACACCGCTCAAATCGGAGCTATGCGGCAACAGAGCGCATTCAGACAATCCGTTTACAGTTCAACAGAAAATCCGCCGTCGAGCAGATCGTTTCCAAGCTGGGCTGTGGTCGTTTGATTTCTGGACGATTGATCGCCTCGGGATTAATTCTGTGTGTGGTCTTGATGAGTGGTTGTGCGAAGAACCCGCGCGACAGTATCGCCAAACTCTGGGATCATGTTCCCAGTGCTCCCTGGACTGCCGGCAAATCGGCAGAACGGAAGATTGAACAAGAGCAGCCGACAGTTGCTGCGAACTCAGCGGCGACCCTTTCAGCACGCGACGCACAAGCTGCGGATGCTCCGGTCGAAGACCCCTTCGAAGTCGCCATCACTCCCGGTCAATCCACGAAGTCGGTCGACAAGGTTGGTTCAGGTAGTGGTTTGCCGGAAGGCCAGCACTCTGCGATTCACCAGACAAGTATGACAACTGGTTCTGGCAGTACGGATTCATCAACAACATCAGATTCAGAAGCTCCTGCCGTCGCCAAAACCACGGGAGCAAAACTCAAGGATGCTCTTCCTGATCCTCTTTCGGCGACTCCAGGAGATTGGACGAAGGCTTTTGAGCTCGCCAACGGGCTCGAAAAAGCCAAAGAGGCCACCTCACAGGAAGTTTCCCGTATCGGTCAACTCCGCGAGACTCTCGAAGAAGATGCTCAGGCGGTCACCAAACGATCCTTGTCAGAACTGAACGAGTTCCGCTTACGGATTGAATCGTTACTCAGTCATGCCCGACGTCAGATTGAAGCCGGTGAGCTGAAGACAGCGCAGCGATTTGCCCGCCTGGCCAATGAACTCAGTGAAGGGGCTGGTCTGGAATATTCGCCGACAGAAGAGCGACCTCAAGATCTGCTGCATCGGATTGAAGATTTGATCGCACTCTCGAGGCCCGAAGCCGGCGAACTCAAACTCAATGACATGGCGACAGATCAAAAGACTGCCGAGTCGGCACCAGATGCGATCACCAGTTCAACACAACCATCAACAGGTGCAGCTCTCGAAAGCGAGAAGAGTGGTGACATTTCCGAGGAAATGGCCGCTGTGCCTCCTGCACTGCAGGGAAGTGTGAGTGCCAATCGTGCATTACGTGCAATACCAAAAGACAGTCCATCCGATTTCGTGGCAGAAGCGTCTATACCGAGCGACGCTGTCGTGACGGCTCATGTGGTGCAACATGATGTTCCGGAAGCGACATTGCAGCCGCTTTATCTTCCGGGAGTCGAGCAGCTTGGAACTGAAATTCGGACTCGGGGTGAACATGTTCAGTCTGTTGCCGCTTCGAAAACAGAAACTCTGCCCGAAGTACGGGGCCACGATGATAAGCAACCAGCGCGTTCAAAACTGAATGTCGATGCCATTGGTGAATTCGAGCAGTTGGTGGTGAAGTCCGACAGTGCCGAATTGGCATCGAGTCAGAGTCGAAGCAACCAACTGATGACCTGGGTTCCCTGGGTCTTGGGAATTCTCGTAGCGCTGGGCGCAGGGTGGGGTCTGGCACGCAGCACAGGCCGATCTGTCGAAGTGGTGGTTTCGAGCCATTCCGCCTCTGCCGGTCATATCTCATCAAGCGAAACTTCGGGATCTGCCTCCCGTGAGTCGGCTCCGAGCGAACGGTAATCATTACCGTGCCATCAGTTCGGTCACAAAACCAATGATCGGCCGGCCATGAATCTGGCGAGGCCGACTGCGTCCTTTGGCCCGCTGGCGGAAATGTCATTCCTTTTTCAGAGACCAGCCTCTTTTCGTCAACGCCTCATCGGGAATTGTGGGCTAGGTTCCTTGTAACGAGACATCAGATTGTGGCTCGATGAATACAGGGAGTGAAAGAGATGGCCACGGATCCGTGGGGTCGACCGACCTTGCACGATTTGAAAACAGTCATTGAGAGTTTCGAAAAACTCGATGGTGCGAACTCTCGCAACACTGAGCGGATCGAACTGGCAGTGCCAGCCGAGATTACCACCCGGCGTGGAAATCTCATTCCCGCCATGACTCGTGAAATCAGTCGTTATGGCGTGGGATTATTGCATAAGGGGTCACTCAATCCCGGTGATGTCCGTCTCAAAATGGCCAGTGAAACACGCGAATACACCTATAGCGTGGCCATTGAATGGTGTACCCCCGTGGAAAACGGCATGTTCATCAGTGGCGGTCGATTTCTCGGCAAGCCCGAAGTGAGCGACGTCGAAAACTGAGATGGATGCCTCACGGGTTGATCAAAACACTGGCGACTTGATCAAACTCGGTCAACTTGATCTGGCATAAATGGGTTGCTCAGTTCGGAGGGACGACCAGCCTGTCTCGTGGCCCGACTTCGAGCCGATCATTCCGCATGCTCGCGGGGCGATGAGTTAAGTACCAATCGAGCCAGGCTTTCGTGGAGAGCTCCTGCCATTCTTCCCGGGGGCTGCGATAGCGAGTCCCGTTCGAACGCTCCGCCCTTCGGAGAGTATGCCGGGTGGGATCAATGGCCAGTCCTGCAATACCGGCAGGCTCGCTGGCAATGGTACAAAGTGCCCGGCTCGCTTCGAATGCCACATCCGAGTTCTCATCGGAGAGTCGCTCGATCAGGAGCGGGACAGGTTCCAGTTCCCCTGTTTTTCCCAGCGCCCAGCAGGCTGTTCGGCGAATCTCATCACGAGGGTCCTTGACGAGTCGCTGCAGCAGGTCAAGTTTTCCGACAAGATCGTCGCGATTGCCGAGTTGAAACTGCGCCACAATCGCGGCCTGAGCCTTGGCCACATCCTGATCAGAAAGTGATTTGGAAAGGCTTTTCAGGGCTTGATCTGCCAGCTCGGCTGATGTTTTGGGATCTTTGGGTTTATCAACCAGTTGTGCGGCCAAATCGCGTCCACCAACCAGAATACCACCGCCGACACCGGGTGCAGCGCCTTCTCGTTTGAAGAGTGATTCGGTCGCCTTGCCCAGAAATAGCAGCGAGAGGCTGGTGGCTGGCGAAAGTCCGGAAGAATCACGCCAAGAGCCATCGGTCGCCTGATTCTGAATCAGCCAGCGGGCACCGGCGTCGTACCAGTCAACACCGGCAATTTCTTCTTTCGCAGACAAAGCTGCGTACCGCTCAATCGCGTAGAGGTAATAACAGGGAAAGTCAGCCGGCATCCCACGCTGAGCCAGGCGTTCGAGTGCGCGAAAGTTTTTGTCAATGCTGGCATCGAGAACTGACAATTCGAGACGGGTCGGCCTTACGACCACCACAGCCTGATTTTCTTCGGGAGGAGCTTCGGGTCTGACAGGTTCGAGAACTCCAAAACGCTTGCCAATCGAGGCATCGAGGCGACGAGTTTTACCAGCGGCAGTTTTTCCGAAGAGAATCAGTCGAACAACCTGCAAGCTCCCGCCAGCCGCTGCTGTCATGGTGGCCTTGGTTTCCGTCGCACCTGTGGCTGTGGGATGATAACCCGAGCCGCCATCGGCATTTTGTGTCTGCTGGTGCCATCTGGCGGCGCCTTCCCAGGCGTCTGTCGGAATCGTCACTCCGGCTCGATAGGCAGCCCAAAGTCCTAGTACGCCATATTGCGAAATACTGGTGTCGCCATAAATGTCAGTCTGCGAAGGGTAATACCATCCTCCGTGGGCTTTCTGCTGAGCAATCAGATAGTCAGCAATCAGGTTTAAGCTCGGTTTATCGCTGAGATCGCCAGCCGCTTCGAGCAGCATCGCATCGACTGCAGCCGAATAAATGTGGTGCGAGGCAGGCAGATAGCGATTACCTCCGCATCGTTTACGCACATCGGCCAAGGCGTCGGCGACCTTCTTGTCACTCAGATCCGAACCTGATTTCAGCAGTGCATAGCCCGTTAAAGCCAGAGAGGCCTGATCGTCAGCACTTGTCTGAAGGAACGTTCTGGCTCGCTTGATCGCTGTCTGAACTTCGCGAGATTGAACCGTCAGCTTGGCGGACGGTTTGTCATCGGCTGAATTCGCCTGAGGGAAGGAGGTGATGAGAAAGCAGCCAACTGTCAGCCATTTCAGGACAACAGGGCACCACCCACTGTCTTTCAAATGTTGAAAAGGTGGTGCAGCCATTCGTCGCCTCTTTAGAAATTTACTTGGTGCAAAGCTGCTGATACGACGAGCCTGTCGATCTGTGATGTCATGTCAAGGTCGCGGTATTGCACCGTTATATCTCTGAACTCTGATCATACGGCTCCACGCCTGACAGGCAACCAGCGGTTTCAGCAACAAAAACGTATTCTCAGGAGTGAATCAGCAAGAGTGACTTCGTAGCAGTTCACCAGTCCGAACGCATTCCTGAAAACCAGGTGTCCAGTCTGGTTGGGGCTTTGACATCCTGAGAGTAGAAGCTCATACCTCTTCTCAAGGGGATGGGCTTATTCGTATTATTCGGAGGCAATAAGAACGTCACAAGTAATTGTTTTGAAATAGCTTATGTCTTGCATATCAGGGCTTGCGGGGGATTGCTATGGGGATGAACATCATTCCTGAGGTTATTGTTACGGAGCTTGCGACGCGAAGAATCAGCAAAGAACATGGACTGCAGTCCACTTGACGTGACGGTTTTTCCGACGATGATCCCTGTATTGGGATTCCAGTCTCTCGATGGAGGATTATCGATTCGAAGAGAGTTCTGGAAATGGACCGGCTGAACATGAGGTGATGCCGATCCATGATAGTTGGTTGGGCAGGTTCTGAGACAATATTTCTTAGCTTGAGCGACTTGTTTCCTCTTCAATTCTGAATGAGTGCTTGTGAACTCAAGAAAAGGGATCATCTCCTGAAATCTGGCCCAAGGTATTTTTGAGAGAAATGGAGTTCTCGCGAAGAGTGTGAAAAGACGATGCCCAGACTGCCAGGTTCTGAAACTGGATTTAGAATTTCAGAAACTGGAATGATGGGTTGTCAGCCATGAAACTCAGTCGATCTTTGTACCAAGCTCGACTCCAGCGGATCATCAACGCATGGCCAACTTCCGACGGATTCAGAATTGCTGTGCTGATTTCTCGACAGCTTCTCGGCAGCAGCCTCAGATCGGAAAACGTCCCGCAGACGATTGGAGGCACCTGACCTCTGACTGGTTGGCAGACCTCTGGCGGAAGTTGTTTCCGCAAATGATCCCTATCCCGATCCGCACGAAAGAAAATCCAGTCCCTACCCGCCGCCCGGATGGAGTTGCACGCTCTGGTTCAGTGGTTTGGCCTTAACAAGATTCCAACTGATCACTGGGAGATTTCCCACGATGACTTGGATCTCTTCGTTTTTTGAATGGTTCTTCAAGCGGTCAGTGGCGTGTGTTGAGGTTTTTCCGCAGCCAGGTTGCTTGAAATTTACGGGATGGATTTGAGTGAGTTCTGCGGGCCAGCCAACAGTATCCTGGGATGAAATCAAAGAGCAGGTGCGTGCTCGGACAGATATTGTCCAGCTCATCGGCGAAACGGTTTCTCTCCAACCTGCCCGAGGTGGTCGCACATTTCAGTGTCTTTGTCCTTTTCACGATGACCACAATCCTTCCATGCAGGTGAATCCGGAGCGGCAGACCTATCGCTGCTGGGTGTGCAATGAAGGGGGAGACTGCTTCTCGTATGTGATGAAGCACGACAATCTCAGTTTTCCGGAAGCGTTGACTTTACTGGCTGAAAAAGCAGGGATTGAGCTGCCACGCCGCAGTCGAAACGAAGCCGGCTTTGGGGAATCCTCAGGTCCGAAAAAGAGCGATCTGTTTGATGTTCTCGTGTGGGCTTCTCGCGAGTTCCAGCAATGTTTGAAGAGTTCTGCGCTCGGGGCACCGGCCAGAGAATATCTGGCTTCGAGGCAGCTCAAACCCGAAATTGTCGAGCAGTTTGCGCTCGGCTATCACCCGGACGACTGGCACTGGCTGCAGGAGCGGGCTCGTGGCCGTTTCTCCGTTGATTCTCTCGCCGTTGTGCGCCTCGTGGGGGCTCGAGATAACGGCCCTGGCCATTATGACTTTTTTGTCGACAGGCTGCTCTTCCCGATTTGTGATGAACGCAGCCGACCAGTCGCGTTCGGCGGCCGGATTATTCCCGGTCGGCCCGCAAAGGAAGATGCTCCCAAATATTGGAACAGCCCGGAGAGCCCGCTGTTTTCCAAAAGCCGTCTCTGTTATGGCCTCGATCAGGCACGGGAGGCGATTCGCCGCACGGAGACTGTCGTGGTGACAGAAGGCTATATGGATTGCATCAAAGCCCATCAACATGGGCTGAAAAATGCCGTGGCGACATTAGGCACAGCACTCACTGAAAACCATGTCCAGGTATTGAAGCGTTTAGCCCGAAAATTTGTGTTGATTTATGACGGTGATACTGCCGGATTGAATGCTGCCGAACGTTCGTTGCCGCGATTTCTGGCTCAAGACGTCGATTTACGAATCTTGACGCTTCCGGAAGGTCTCGACCCTGACGAATTTCTCGAAGCGAAGGGGTTGGCGGCTCTCGAACAGGCGATTCAGGAAGCTCCCGAGGCATTGGAGTTCAAGCTCCGCCGATCAATTGAAAGGTTTGGCACCGGAAGTGTGGATGCCCGTCAGCGTGTGACGGATGAACTGCTGGAAACCATGGCTCTTTCGCCAGGACTTGCGGGTTCTGTCCGTGAGAGAAATCTGCTTTCCAGGCTCACTTCCCGGCTGGGATTGAGTGAATCGCTCCTGCAAAAGCGATTACGCGACCTGCGCGTCGAACAGCGCTTCAAGAATGTTTCTCAGCCTCCCCGAAAAGTTGATCCAGCCGAATCATCGATCATTGACGACGAAAGACCGCTTCAGGAGCAGGTCAATTCGCTTCAGAGATCGACCGCCGGAGACGATCTGCTGGAAAGCGAGTTCTTCCGCCTGTTGCTCCAATCACCGGATGATTTTCTATGGGTAAGCCAGCGAGTTGGTTCCGACGACTTCCATCACCCTGCATTCCGGCACCTGTGGTGTGTGTGCCTCGATGTGGTCGAACATGGACTGTTGCCGTCGTTTGAACTTTTGTTGGCACAAACCGAATCACCCGCCCTCAAAGGACTTCTGGCGTGGCTGGGAGAAAGCCACCTGAGTGCGGCTGAACTGCTGAGCCTCCAGGAATCGGCCGGAGTGATAGCGTCCACCAGCGAGCTGGAAAACTGGGCAGGTCAGCCAGGTTCAGCGGGTTCTGTAGCCGACCCAGGAGTTCGACGGCACTTACTCAGCCAGTTGACAGACCGATTGGTGCTCCGCAGAGAACTGAACTTGCATAAAGCACGCCGTATGGAACGTGGAGAGGCCGGGGCGAAATTGAATCCGTCAGCGAAAGATGTTTTGGCACAAGCCATGCTTATTCATCGAAAACGAGCCGGGGGCATGCAGAACAATCCCCACGAATCACCTTCCGGGGCGTAGAATTTTTGAGACGTGAGATTTTTTGAAGAAAATCAGAGATCAGGAAGTGCCGCACTTGAACCCGTTTTGCAACAGGAATTACCAATTTGCAGAACTTGCAACATCAGAACTGCTTGCAACTTCCGAACAGACGGAAAAGTGAAGATCATAATTCAGAAGTTCAATTCAACTCGATCCGACAGTGCGAAAGGGAGGATTCATAATTCGCTGACATGAAACGATCTGTCTCTCTCAAGCAATAGATAGAGAGAACGGGTTGGCATCGCCAAAGATATTCTGTCAGTCCACTAAGGACAGGCTTCGATCCTCACTGATATAAACATAACGAAAGCTGGTGTTTTGTGTTGATCGAACCTGTTGCTACTTAGAGAGTTCGTTTGATTTGACCGTGTGATGAACGCACGGTGCGATTTTCCAGGGATGGGTCATGTCTGAGGGGGATGTTCGGCAAAACAAACATTGAGCAGCAGGCATGTGGCTCTTGTTCCAAAAATCAGTGGACAAGTTGATGCAGCGTGTTGGTTACGGGTTGTCGGGCATCCATGACACATGATGTGGAATTGAGAACTCTCTGGAGGGAGGCAAAACCTCCAGAGTTTGTCGTTCAGCATCACAAGTTGGAAATAACATTCGGGTTTGTCCCGAATCATGACCAGTTGAGGAGAATTCTGTGCATCGACTTGATCAAGGCCTGCATGAGTTAATTGTTCGTGGGAAAAAGCAGGGCTTTCTGACGTATTCACAGATCAACGACTATCTTCCGGATGAAGCGATGAATCCGGAGAAGCTCGACGAGTTGCTGGGATCGATCTGGGAAGAAGGTCTCAAGATCGTTACCGATGACCAGGTGGGGATGATTGTCGAGGAGAAGAAGAAGCCGCGGACTCGTGCCAAGAACGGCAAGGAAGTTGTCGTCGAAGAAAAGTCGAAGAAGATCGACGACCCCGTGAGAATGTATCTCACTCAGATGGGTGAGATTCCCCTGCTGACTCGTGAGAAGGAAATCTCTCTCGCCAAAACCATCGAAGTGACTCGCAATCAGTTTCGCGAAGAGCTTCTGGAATGCGATTACGCACTGAAGATGGCATTCGATACGCTCTCGAAGGTCAACAGCGGAGAATTGCCTTTCGATCGCACCATTAAAGTCAGTGTGACCGAATCCAAAGAGAAGAACCAGATTCTGGGGCGCATGCCTCACAACCTGAAGACGATTGAAAACCTCCGTAAGCAGGCGATTGGCGACTTCGAGAAATCGATTGATGCCAATGCCTCTTCCGATGAGCGTAAAGAAGCTGAAAAGCAGCACCTCAAGCGTCGCCGCAAGATGGTCAAGCTGATTGAAGAACTCAGCCTGCGAACTCAGCGTCTACAACCCACCATGAAGCGGCTGGAGCAGATCTCCCGCCGGATGTGCGACCTGCAGCGTCAGATTGACAGCCTCAAGCACCTGAAAAGTGCTCGCGACGAACGTGCCAATATCCACAAGGAATTGCACGATCTGATGATGATGACGCTCGAAACGCCCGAAGGACTTCGTCAGCGTGTCGAACGAGTTCGCGAACGCTTTGCCAAATACGAACAGGCAATGCGTGATCTCTCGGGTGGTAACCTGCGACTGGTTGTTTCGATTGCCAAGAAGTACCGCAATCGTGGTCTCTCCTTCCTCGATCTCATTCAGGAAGGGAACACCGGCCTGATGCGTGCCGTCGATAAGTACGAGTATCGCCGGGGCTACAAATTCAGTACTTACGCGACATGGTGGATCCGGCAGGCGATTACCCGTGCGATTGCCGATCAGGCCCGCACGATTCGTATTCCTGTCCACATGATCGAAACGATGTCCAAGCTCCGTAAAGTGGCCAAAAAGCTGCTTCAGGAGATGGGCCGCGAACCAACCCTCGAAGAAACCGCTGAAGCCGCTGGTGTTTCTCTCGAAGAGACTCGCCGCGTTATGAAGATTTCGCGTCATCCGATTTCGCTGGATCGTCCGGTGGGCGAAAGCGAAGACAGCTACTTTGGTGATTTCATCGAAGACGACAACACCGAAAGCCCTGTGATGGCCGCCACACAGGAGATGCTCAAGGACAAGATTGATAACGTCCTCAAGACGCTCACTTACCGTGAGCGGGAAATTATCAAGCTGCGATACGGTCTTGGTGACGGCTACACCTACACTCTTGAAGAAGTCGGCCGCATTTTCAAAGTCACTCGTGAACGTGTCCGCCAGATTGAAGCCAAGGCTGTTCGCAAATTGCAGCACCCGGTGCGCAGCAAACAACTAAAGGGTTTCCTCGATGGCCTGATGATTGCCGTCGCCAAATAGCGAGTCGATTTCAGCCTGTTGAACGTATTTTCCGATGATACTCAGGCCGCAGAAGTGATCCCTTCTGTGGCCTGAGCTTTTCGCTGGGCGTGATTTCCCACTTTACGAGTAATCAGTCCCTGTCGGGAAATCTCTCAAATCTTGGAAGCCTTGCAGGAAAGTCAACACGGCGCCCAGTTGCTACAATTTCGGCATGGCAACCTCATTGGATCTTCCGCAATCTCGCACGATTTTCTGGCCGGCTGTCTTCACACTGGCACAGCGCGAAGTCATTCGTTTCTTGAGGCAGCGTTCGCGGCTGATTGGTGCACTGGCCCAGCCCATCCTGTTCTGGATTCTCTTTGGGGCAGGTCTGCGAGGTTCGTTTCAGTCGAACGACGGCGCTTCATTTCAGGCCTATTTCCTGCCGGGTGTGGCGGTCATGATTGTGCTGTTCACAGCCATTTTCTCGACCATCTCGATCATCGAAGATCGGCGTGAAGGGTTTCTGCAGGGAGTTCTGGCAGCCCCGGTTTCTCGTCTGGCCATCGTGATTGGTAAATTGCTGGGTGGTTCGATACTGGCTGTCTCTCAGGCTCTGTTGTTTCTCTTGATTGGGCCTTTACTCTCTTTCATCGGGCTGACGGAATCCGTCCCGCTGGGCCTGACCATCTCGAACATTCTGCCAGTGATTGGCTTTCTCACGCTCCTTGCCTTCGCACTGACCGGGCTGGGTTACATGATTGCCTGGCAGATGACATCCACGCATGGATTTCACGCCATTATGAGTGTCTTTCTCATGCCCATGTGGTTGTTAAGTGGTGCTTTTTTTCCCGCTCAGGAAGGTTGGCTCAAATGGGTTCTCGCTGTGAACCCACTCACCTATGGAGTCGCTGGTTTAAGGCTATTGTTGCGCCCCGAGTCGGCCATCAATTTACCATCCTGGAATACCTGCCTGCTCGTGACTGTTTTATTTGCTGTTTTCTGTGTGACTGTGGCCTGCTGGCAAACCAGTCAGAGATCGATCAGAAATGTTCGCTGATGATCACTGGCCTCGAGGGGTCTCGAGGTGAACCTGCAATACAGATGATTCTGCTGGGAAGATGACAGGTTGAACTTATGCAAATGATGATTTCCCATCCGCACCGATCGCTGATCAAGTCTGAGTCACGCCTCTCGAAGACATTAATGGCGTATGGAAGCATGACGGCTCTGATGATTGGTTGCCTGACTCTCCTGCCAGTTGGTGCTCCCATGGCACTGGCTCAGGAATCATCCGGCACGATGATCAAGGTTCAGCCGGGTGAAGGGAGCATCATTGACTCATCTCAACTCACAACAGCACCCAGCCAGGGGCTCGTTGATCAGCACGGGAAGCTGATCCCGAAGGATCCACTGACGGGTCAAAATGCGATCTGGCCTGCGGAAGGAGTCGAACCTTTTGAGTTCACCAATCAGGACGGTGAGAAGATCAGTAACGAGTCACTGAAGGGTAAGCCCTACGCCATCTCGTTCGTGTTCACCCAGTGCCGGGGACCCTGCCCCATGGTGACAGGCGCCATGCGGGAACTTGCTGATCGTACTCAAAAATACGATGTCAATCTGGTCACTTTGAGCATTGATCCAGCGAGAGATACTCCCGAAGTGTTGAAGGAGTATGCCAAAACGTATGGCGCAGATACCAGTCGCTGGCAGTTTCTTACCGGGCCGCAAAATGAGGTGCACAAACTCATTGCCACCAACTTTCTGATGCCGGTCGGAGAAGATACTTCGCCGCAGCGTGAACTGGGCAAAGAATTTGAACATACCACCAACGTCATGCTGGTTGATGCGCTAGGGGTCGTTCGCGGGAAGTTTAACTCCACCAATCCCGCTGAAATGGCGGTCTTACGCAGGCACCTCATCACTCTGGCCACGGGTGTCGAACCGGAGCCATTGCCTGAGGAGAAAATGATTGTCCTTGCGGGTAATGTGCGACCCATTCCACCTGAGGATCTGCTCCCCCGCTGGGTCAAAACGCTGCCCGCCATCAATGCCGCTCTCAATGGCCTGGCGACTTTGCTATTAATTACAGGTTACATCTGTATCCGGCGAGGTCAGCGTGAAATGCATCGCCAGCTGATGCTTTCCACCTTCATGACATCTGTCGTATTTTTAGTCTGCTATCTGGTCTATCATTGGGCTTTACACGCCTACACCGGTTCCAGTGGCAAGAAATTTGAAGGAACAGGGATCATCCGCCCGGTCTACTTTGCCATACTCGTAACCCATGTGGCGTTGGCAGCACTTGTCCCCGTACTGGCGATTATTACCATCAGCCGTGCCTTACGCGGCCAGTGGGAACGCCATCGCCAACTGGCGGTCATTACGTTCCCCATCTGGCTCTACGTGAGTGTGACCGGCGTGCTGATCTACTTCATGCTCTATCATCTCTTCCCTGGCCCTCAAGCCTGAGTTGAGACCGGTGCAGATATTAAGATACGCAGATCATCGAGGTCGCAGCAGTCGATCAAGGCCACCAGGGAGCTTCCCGTCAATCAGTGATTCGACGGCTGAGCCCGCCACTCGCTTCGCCAGATCACCAATCGCTCGACCATCGACCTGAGGCCTGGAAAGCGTACCACCCACAGGGATATTGATCGTCTGCCCTTTCAAAGCCTGCAGTACCGGTCGATCACCAATCCAGTCATCCAGCAGAGGAATCTGTACGACCATCTGAAGTGATTCATCGAGGCCTACCGAACCTGTTGTGCGGATCGTGGCGAGACTCGTTTCGAAGATCAACTGGCGATGATGCAGCCGCCCGTTGACCAGCCGGAATTCCGTCTGCTGCTCGGGCATACGCATCAAAGTCCCACCATTCCCAGTCCCGGCTCCACGGTCAATGACCGCACGAATCTGTTGAATGACCCCCGTAATCTGCATGGCTAATGGCCCGGCTGCAACTTCTGCCCCATGGATCTTGAGCACACCACCCACATCCGCACCATTCATGTTCGACAGCGGAATTTGCCCCCCCGCCAATTCGAGGCTGGTCGAACCACTCACTCTGGTGGCATCGGCCAGAAGTGGAACAGCATACTTCAGCCATGTCTCGCACAACTCCTGCGAGAACTGTACGTTCTGAGCGACTTCACCTTTGGGGAGAATGATGACCGGCACCGGTGCTGCCAGATGTACGGCTGGTGCGAGCATGACCCGACCCTGGTTCACTGTCGTATTGATCGGTGTCATTCGCAGCCAGCCATCTTCCAATCGGCCACCCAGTTCGACGGCACCAATCTCCAGATTCATATAACTCGCATCATCCCAGCCAATCCCGGCTTCACCCGTAAACGACTTGATCCAGGCGAGATCACTGGCTGGAACTCCACTGGTCGAAACATTGACGGATGGCGTCGTCATGGCCATCCCGCTGGAAGGCAGGTTCCCGATCAGTTGAAACTTACGCTGCCCTTTGCCGGTGATTCTTAATGTGCGAGAGGGACTTCCATTGCTGGTATTGGTCGCAAGTCGAGGAGTTAATCGATCCCAGTCGTAAGCCAGTTCACCTGTGAGTTCGACGCGAGGTTGAGTCTCATCGAGATTTAAGCGGCCACGGGAAGTCATACCCAAACCACTTCCTTGTAGAGAAAAACTGGCCAGTTCCCAGTTGTTCTGGCCGAGAGTTCCTTTCACCAGGAGTTGAGAGGTGATGTTGGTCTCAGAAAATAAGGGCTGCCAGACTCCAGGCTCTCCCGGCCGACTGGTCAACGATTGAATTTCGATGCGGTCGGATTGGAGTTGGGTATCCAACTGTACCGAACTCCCTTGTGCTTCGACTTTGACGGTCCCCGTGACAATTCCCACAGGAACGGTCGTCATGGGGACAGCCGAAGAATTCGTCCAGCGGGCCAAAGTTGCGAGATCAGCTTTAAGCCCGACATCCCCAGCGAGTGCCTGAATACCATTGGCATTTCCCGCATACACAATGTTCTTGCCATCAAGAATAATGGCCGAACTGCGCACGAGGAGTTCCGGGAGTTTGACCTGCCCACTCTGGCGATCCATGGAGGAAGAGAGATCCACACGAATTTCACGATCGACCAGTTGAATCCCACTTCCCAGCAATTGAGCATCACTCCAGCGAAGTTTGCCCCCTTGAAGATTCAATGTCGATTTGTCCCAGAGCACCGTCGCAGACTGCTCGACCAGGCCGTTGGCTTCGTAGGCACCGACAAGATTTAATGACCGCGCCCGCGTCAGCCAGCGACCAGCTCCACCTTGAAGTGTCAGATCAAGACCTCCCGTAGAACCATCGAATAACACAGGTTGCAGGATGTTTGCAGTCAGTTTGTCACTGGCGGAAGCAACCACGAAAGTGCCACTCAAAGCCTGTGAAGGTGCCTTACCAGCGGGAGCATACAGTATGGCTTCGCCACCAATTCGCAGGTCGGGTTCGGCCCAGACAAACTCTTTGGCAGGCTGCTCTGCCGTCGGGAGACTGAGGACAAACTGGCTGGCCTGAAACTCTCCCGTCACCTTCACTCGTTCGGTCGTGGTGCGTTCAAGAGCCATATTCCCGTTCAATTCACCGGCAAGAGTCAATCCTCCCAGATCGAGAAAGCGACCCATTTCTTCAGCCAGTTTGGCGAGGTTGGCCTGCAGTCGAACTTCACCGGCATCGATTGTTCCACGGCCCGTAGCCACCATGAACGGCGATTGCACATTCAGGCTTTCGACTTCGGCGACACCTTGTTCAATCAACATCACCAGTCGTGCGCTGACAGGTTCTGGCCACGAAAGTTTTCGACCCTGTTCCCGCGCTTCAAGCCCTTCCAGCTTGCTGGAAACAACCCACTGCTGCTGACCTTGGGCCGGACGCGAAGAAACGGCCATCGCTTCCAGTCGGCCCGCTTCAATCGAGATCCCTTCACGAATGCGCAAGGTGGCGGGCAAGAGCTTGGCGAGTCGAGCCAGATCAACAGCCGCCGATAACCGGAAATCGCCCAGTTCAGCGAGTGCCGTGGTCGCGTTACTGTCACCGGTCATGGCCGAAAGTAGGGCAGCCGTTGGCACGGGCCCATCGAGATCGATTCCGCCCACATCGGTCGAGAGCCGCAGTTTGCGAAACGTGGCCACTGGGCCAGACTGGCTGGCTTCACCGGCGAGAACAATGGCCTTGAATTGTGGCAGGTCGTTTCCCATTTGAGGAAAGCCCGCGATGGCCAGATCTGTCAGGCCGATCTGTCCATTCCATGTCCACTCGGCCTTTTCGATCTCGGGTGGAAATTTCCAGTTGGCCTTCCCCGAAGCAGAGAGTATGCCAGCCAGTCGTGCTTCGGGATACGACCGTTTTGCCAGGACTTCGCCGATCTCCAGAGGCAGGGCATCGCACTGAATATCAAGTTTGCCTTGAGAATTCGGGGTGTCGCCCCCGGTGCTGAGTGAATCAAAATCGATCGACAATGGTGTCTGAAAACGATCACCTTTGATTTCGCTTTTGACTTGAGCAGCCAGGCGGTTCGAGTGCGCATCCCCCAGGGTGGTGAAACTCACGTTGAGCCCATCGATCACGAACGCGCGGGGCGATGTGGTTTCCTTCCAGTTGACCTTTCCCTGGTCGATTTTGAAGGTATACGAGTAAGGCCCGCCACTGGATTCACCAGTCAGCAATTCACTCAGCAGGCGTTCGACATTTGAACTGGCTTCATCCAGCTTGAGTTCAATCACCGGTTGATGCAGGGTCATTGTACCGGGTGCTGCCGGCTGTCGAATGATCGAAACTAACGTCGCATCCGATGTCAGCCTGGGAATTGTGGCGATGATTTCGCCCTGAGCATCCTTAACGAGCACATTGCGAAGTTCGATGGCATTCAACCAGCCCAGACTGGCTTCGCCAATCGTCATGGTGCCTGTGAAGTGCGGAAAGAGCAGGCCCGGAATTTTCTGACGCAGTGATGTCTGGCCAACAATGGTGGGTGCCAGCCAACCGGCTGTGAGTAGCAGGACGACCAGCACGCCCAGATATCTTCCACTTCTTTTGGGAGGAGTTTCAGAATTCGAAGCAACAGGCATGTCGTTGGCAGGAGGCTCCTGACCAGGTAATGGTTCAGATGGAGCAACTGGCAGATTCAAAGTAGATCTCTCCTTATCGAACGACCAGGTCATTGATCAACATGACCCGTCGAATCAGCACACATCCATGGCTGTTGATGGATAAACCATCACCTGCATGTTTCGTCAGAACCTCATGAGTTTGTGGATAACCGGCTGATTGCTCAAGATCGGTTCTGAACACCCCCTTTCGCACATTTCCTGAACTCCGGATAAAGATGCAAAAAGTCGAACCGTTTCAGTCTTTGTATTTTCGCTGGTTCATTAGTCGTCTGGCAGAAACTGCACGTAATCCGGCGTTGTAGTAAGGGAAATTTGAAATGATGAAGATAAAATGAACAGGCAATAACCTTGTTTGATGAGTGATCGTCGTTGTAGTTCATAACTCGAAGAGCATATTCTTAACGCAGTCGACGCGAGAATTAAAAAGTGAAATGAGACACCCAAACAAACACATCCGGGCTGCGATTGAGTTTGCTCTCAGTTGCGGCTGGGCAGCCCGTTCTGGTGGCGGTCATGCCTTCTGTATAATTTTTTGTCCAAAGAATAATCGCAGTGGTTGCCAGAAAAGTGTCTGGTCAACTCCCCGTGACCCGGAAGCTCATGCTCGCGATATCATTCGATTTGTTGAAAAGTGTCCGCATTCCGGAGAGACAGATGACTAAAGAATTCACATTGTGGATTGATGCTGGTGAGCAAGAACTGCTGGAATGGTCGAACTCGGTTTTTGAAGCGGGTGGAGACGATATGTCGCCGGGAGTGCATTGTGGCGAGGCTTACGTTTCGGTTCATCGGGAAGCAGAAACCTTGGAGGAAGCCATTCGAAGTGCCCACATCACTCTGGCTAAGGCTGGTTTACGCGTGATTCGTTGCGAGATCGACGCCACTCAATCGGCTGCGATGGGAATCGCGTCTTGAGTGAGCAAACTCTGAAGATCATTGTGTCAGCAAATTTCTGTGAATTTGAATAGTTTCTCGTGGGACCCCTGGCTGGGAAACTTTTGTTTTGTACAGGTGTCCCAAAGGGAGATCTCCCTGCGATCAATTCATCGGATTCGGCTCGTTCTGTAAGAAAATCCTGTGCAAGATGTAAAGATTGATGCCCGTCGAGTTTTGAGTACTCTCGCTTGGGTTGCTCGGACGCTGGCTCTCTTGTTTTGCAAGGATTGATCGTGAAGCAGCAAGTATTTCTCCGTGGGCTCGTGGTTTTCGCGACCGCTCTCCTTCTCACACTTCCTGGCATGACTAACGCTGAAGACTGGCCGCAATGGATGGGGCTCAATCGGGATGGACGCTGGCACGAAACAGGGCTCCTCCGCGAGTTTCCGGCTGACGGGGCCAAGTTCGCCTGGCGGGTTCCCGTGGGCATGGGCTACAGCGGCCCGGCTGTCGCTGGCGGTAAAGTCTTTCTGACAGACTATGTGAAAAAAACCGGCGAAATCAAAAACGACCCCGGTGCCCGCAATGTCCTCGATGGGCAGGAGCGGATTCGCTGCTTCAATGAGGCCGACGGAAAGCTGCTCTGGGAGCATGCCTACGATGCGCCGTATTCGATTTCTTATCCATCAGGCCCGCGTTGTACCCCCACAGTCGATCGAGATCTGGTGTACGCCCTGGGTGCAGAAGGAGAACTCACCTGTTTGCAGGTTCAAGATGGCAAAGTCCTCTGGAGCAAGAACTTCAAGAAAGATTTCGGAGTCGAAACCCCCATCTGGGGATTCTCAGGACACCCACTCGTCGATGGCGATCAACTGATCTGTGTGGTCGGTGCGAAAGACGGACTCCTGATCTCGTTCGATAAAAAGACAGGAACAGAAAAGTGGAGATCACTCAGCGCTTCTGAGCCAGGTTACGGTTCGCCCGTCATCATTGAAGCAGGCGGTGTCCGGCAACTCCTCATATGGACACCCGTAGAGATTGCTGCCGTCAATCCTTCCAATGGGAATGTCTACTGGAAGGAACCACTGCAGCCCGACTACGCCATGTCGATCATGGCTCCGCAGAAATCGGGTGATTTTTTGTTCGCCAGTGGCATTGGCAATGTGGGGGCTGTCTATGAACTTGACCGCACCAGACCAGGTGCCAAACTTTTGTGGCGAGGCACCAATAAGACCGCCCTCTATGCCGCCAACGCGACTCCACTCATTGTCGATGGAGTGATTTACGGCTGCGATTGCAATACCAGCCAGTTTCGAGCCGTAGAACTATCGACTGGCAAAAGGCTGTGGGAGACGTTCGCTCCCACGACGAATGAACGCCGTGCGCGGCACGGCACAGCGTTTCTTGTACAGAATGGGGACCGTTACTTTCTGATGAGCGAGACGGGTGAACTGATCATTGCTCAGCTCTCAGCCCAGAAGTATGACGAGATCAGCAGAACCCGGATTCTCGAACCCACGGGTGAAGCCTTCGGAAGACCTGTCGTCTGGTCGCATCCGGCGTTTGCCAACGGCCATATCTACGCCAGGAACGACAAAGAGCTGGTGGCTGTCGATCTGCGTGATCACGCCAAGTGATTCAGCTTCTGGTCATGACCAACCATCTGCCAGATATCTTAGACATGCAAAGAACACTACAGGCGGCCAATACGCGCGTTCTCATGATCGAGTGTCATCACCGACTCAATCGTGTAGTTCGGTGAAAAGTACTGAAAGAACAGGCCGACATCACTCAAAGGTAATGTGACACGCACCGTAACCTGTTCGGTACTCTCGGTGATCGGGTCAGGCGAGATGGTCACGCTGGCCTGTGTGGAATTGGTGCTGGCGAGAATGACATTTGCGCGAGCACGAGCATCTGCAACGGTTTTGCCAGGCACAATCGCCACACGGGCTGCTTCGAACGCTGCCTGATCGACCGTCTGCTGGCACTGCACCACACGCCAGGCTTCGAAGAAGAAAAGCATGACGAGCATGAAGACAGGAAAAACCAGCGAGAACTCGACCATCAAGGCACCTCGACGGGCATGATGATGAAAGCGTTGTCTATTTCGGTTGGCGTTCATTCAGTCACCACAATAGGAATCGCGTTGGCAATCGATCGGAAACTTTCCGCCAGTTCGGCAGCAGTATTGGCATGCAGGCTCAAGCCTTTGCCGGCAGTGGCCGTCACAGAGTTCATCGTGGCACGACCTTGAGCCGTAGCTCCAAAAGTCACGCTATGAATAATTGTGGATGATTGCGAATAGGCACTCGCTGCCAGACTGACAGGTTCTGTCCCCTGATTAAACATCCCATCGCTGAAGACAATGATGATCGGCTGGCCCGTCTTGAGGCGAGCCTGGCTGGATGTCGTCAGCATCGTCTGAGCGGCTGTAATCCCGGCACCAATATCTGTCCCGCCAATGAGTGGTACCTGCCCGATAGCTGTCAATTTCGATGTAATCGTTGAGAAGGTGGAAGTAAGATCACTTTCCACAGTCAGTTTGACGGAGCTGTACTTACCGAATGTGTAGTCGCCAGCATAAGTCACGAGCCCCACACGAGCCGCTACCTGACGCTGATTCAAAATCGTCAAAAAGTCATTCACACTGGCTGAAAGAATTGCCCATCGGCTTCCTGTGGGATCAGGCGGGCTGAAGTAGTTTTCAACCAGTGGTCTTTGTCGGACAGCTTCAGGATATTCGAACTCAACTCCCGATAGATCCCAACCCATCGAGCCTGATCGATCGAGCACGATGACAATGTCATAGTCCAGCCGCATAGCGACGGCATTGAGTTCTGTCGAATACTCAGGAGCTCCGACAAAACCACCAAAGGGAAGTTCCACCGGCCCCGCTGCCGATGTTTTGGTCTTGCGACCAAAAACTCGCGCTGCATTCGTCGGTGTGCCATTGATCGCAAACGAATAGCTGCCATTCGACTGCCGAGTCGATCTGCCAAATTGAATATCGTTATCGTTTAACGAAAGAGCCTTGCCTCCCACTTCAAAACGAGAGGCAATATCGCGGGCGGCAGCACGGCCCGAAGTTGTCGATTGTGTTTCCACCAGTCGGATCACTGCCGAACGAGCAGCGGCGTCGGTTGCGGCCCGGAGTTCAGCACGCGTCAGTTCGACATAGGAGAGTGAAAGAAAAAACCCCGCCAAAGCCAGGAGCGCGACCATCACAAAGGCAGCCAGGATCGCAATCGCACCCCGCCTGGGATGTGGCTTGTGAATGACTCGTCGATGACCTGAGGAATTTTTTCGCATCATCAATCTCCCTTTCGGGGAAACTTCACGCAGAAAATCGCTTATTCCCGCAGCACAGCACCGCGATAAACAATCTCAGTGGGAACAGTCCAGCCCAGGGGTTCAACTCCCAGGGCTGTGTAATTGGCCCGAACTTGAATCTCGATCAATTCGCCAGGTCGCAGATTCGAAATTTCCGTAGGGGTAATTGTAATTGTTGCCTGACTGATCCTGCGGCCAGTCAGAATCTGACGAACCAAGGTTGTGACTTCCGTACTGCTGACATCCCTGCGTGAGGCAATACGAATTCCTTCAGCAGTGGCAGCAACCACACCCTTGCGAAAGTGAATAATCTGCGAAACGGCAATCGTGCCGAACACCACCAGGATCAGCACTGGAAGTACCAGTGCCATTTCCACAGCCGCCGCTCCGCGACGAGCTGGTTGAGGAATCTGGCGGGATCGGGGACGGGACAATCGCATGATCAATGCATTTCAAAAAATGACCGTTTCGATGGAACATGCCGCTGATTGCCACTCATCGGATCGATGAGAGTTCAGGTTCGCGTGGGCCTAGTGAGGCAGATCACCTTTTTCAATCGAGATGTCGTAACCAAAGTCGATCACGAAGAGAGTATCGTTGTAGTCGAGGTCACCACCGCCCACGATGTCTTCAAAGCCAATCATGACGTAGCCGGGGTGAGTATCTTTGAAGTAGACCGCGATCACATGCTGGAGCTTGTCCGAGTTGAGTTCTGGAAAGTTTCGCAGCAGATTCTTGGTCCCATTCGCACCATCCGAGCAGAGGAAGAAATCCACCTGCTTCCCTGCCTGAATCGTGCCGATCTCCACAAAATCACCAGCTTTAAGTCCACCCGACTGACTGGTGACTTTCCCCTTTTTGTCCTTAATCTGGGTGACTTCGAAAGAAGCATCGTCAAAAATCAGCTTGCCTTGCGTCAGTGGATCAATCAGCGTCGAAGATCCACTGCGTCCATGGCCGGCATCCACAATCGATACACCCAACTGGTTGCGATAACCAGCCCCCTCATGGACGAAGTAGACGCGGACAGGTTGAAGTGTGGTCAGTGGCAGATACAGCCGGGTGGGATCAAGCACGTAGTCTGGTGCCACCTTGAATTGCGATGCTTCCTTCAGGCTCTTGTCGATGAACTGCTGAAAGGTGGGCATGACCTGGTTAGCGAACTGCGTCGAACGAGTATCCGACTTCGCCTTTTGTACGGCAGTATATTTTGGCAGATTGAATGGATTCTTGGCTGCCTGTGCACAGGCCTCATGCATCGTTGACCAGGTGGCTGCCACCAGTATCAGTAACAACCCGCAATACTTCTTCATGACAAGTTCCTTAGAGGATTTTCCCGCAACTGAAAGGAACCTAGGTCATGTCGGAACGAAGTCAAAAAACGAGGTGAAAATTCGAGAGTTCACCGGCAACAATTCCGAATAATCCGGATTGTCGCGATTGTCAGTTCACAAAGAGCATCGTGTTGCAAAGTGACATCCACCGAACTGCGATCCATTTGACTTTTAATGCTGTTTGCTTGCTGCATGAGAAAATCTCACAAGAATCCAAAATTGCGCCAAGAAATCGAAACATCGAGCGAATCACCCCTCAGAGAGTCGTCATCAGCCCGAGAATCCGTTTGAAGTGAAAATGTGTTCATATGGCTGAGTGCTGCGACTCACGAACTGTTCAATGCAAAGTTTGATCCAGGACGACGGGGGGAATCATGCTCAAAAAATTGCTGTTTGCCGGTGTGGGAGTTCTGAGTCTGGGGGCACTCGTGTTCGGTGCAGAACTGCCGAGTTATCTCTTTACGAGTGCGAAAAGTCTGCGGAGTGCCGTGAAGGCGGAAGTCCCCGTCGAATTTGAGATTGCCAGGGCTCGTGAACTGGTCGAAAAGCTGGTGCCTGACATTCGGAAGTGCATGCAGGTGATTGCCGAGCAGCAGGTCGATACGCAGCAGTTGCGCAATCAGATCGCCAGCCGGAGTGGCAATCTGGATCATCAGAAACAGTTGATTTTGTCCCAGAAGGCGAACCTGTCGAGTGGTCAGGGGACATTCCGTTACGCAGGCCATACCTATTCAGCCAATGACGTACAGCGTGATCTTTCGATCCGTTTTGAACGTTTCAAAGCTGCCGAGCAGACTCTCGCTGCTGATCAGAAGGTGTTGCTTGCTCGGGAGCAGACGTTGACTGCCAATCAGGAAAAACTGGCGACGATGCTCAAATCCAAACAGGATCTCGAAGTCCAACTCGAACAGTTGACGGCTCGACTGGAAACTGTGCGTGCCGCCGAAGCCGCGACCAGCGTGACGATTGACGACTCCAATTTGAGCCGGGCACGTGAATTGATCACCAATCTGAATCGCCAGCTCGACATCAAGGAGAAGTTGATCGATCAATCAGGACAGATCTCCGGGTTGATTCCCATCGAAGAATCGGCCATTCCCCAAACCACA
Source organism: Planctopirus limnophila DSM 3776 (assembly GCF_000092105.1). Lineage (NCBI taxonomy): Bacteria > Pseudomonadati > Planctomycetota > Planctomycetia > Planctomycetales > Planctomycetaceae > Planctopirus > Planctopirus limnophila. The sequence goes on from NC_014148.1 coordinate 291,368, forward strand.
GAAGATCTGGCCCGTCAGATCGACAACTACTTCCAGCCTGAAGCCAAGCCTCAGGCCGGTGTGGCACAGGCTCACTAGCACACGGGACATGAGTGTGGGTGAGGTTGTTGCACAATGCTCGCTCCACGAAGTCAGGCAGGCTGTGCAGCAATTCGATAAGGCGCTGGTACATTCCGTCAGAACTTCATGTACCCTACCTGAAGAGAAATGCACGGCGTAGGCTCAGTCAAAGCTGCCACTCCCCCGCAAGGGGGAGGCAGTATGCATGGTGTGACAGGTCATTCAGGTACGAGTTGCTGGAACAGGAAAGGAGGAGTGTGCATGCGATTTCAGTACGCTCCTCAAAGTCGTCCGCTCTCTGGTTACGTGATTACACGGGGGATCCAGCGGGGCGGATTTGGTGAAGTCTACGAAGGTCTGTCGGCTGGCGGGAAGCGCGTCGCACTCAAGCTACTACAACGAGGAACAGAGATTGAACTTCGTGGTGTCCGCCAATGCCTGAACCTCAATCACCCCAACCTCGTTTCGATTTATGACATTCTGTATGACAACGAGGCCTCTGCCTGGATTGTCATGGAGTACATCGACGGCGTGACTCTGGACGATGTCATTGCCAATCATCCCCAGGGTTTACCTCATGAAGAGGTGGCTGAGTGGTTTTCGGGAATTGTGCAGGGTCTGGAATATCTCCATTCGCGGGGAATTGTGCATCGCGATCTGAAGCCCGCGAACATTTACCGCACGCATGGTGTGGTCAAAATTGGCGATGTTGGTCTTTCGAAACTGATGGATCAGGTGGATGCCCTGCATACACAGACCATTGGGACGGTGCATTATATGGCACCGGAAGTTTCGCATGGACGATATGGTCCGAGCATCGACTACTACAGCCTGGCGGTCATTCTGTATGAGTTATTGACAGGCAAAGTCCCCTTTTCAGGTGAGACCACGGGCGAAGTCCTGATGCGACATCTGACACACCTGCCCGAAACGACGCATTTGCCGCTCACCTTGCGACCCGTGTTACAAAAGGCTCTCGCGAAGAACGCAGCCGAGCGCTATCCCTCGCTTCAGGAGTTTCATGAAGGCGTCATGTCGGCTCTGGTACCTGCCGGTTTCGAGCGGGTAGCGGCTGTCGCCGGGGACGCAGTGGCGAGATCGATTCCAACAAAAACTCAACAACCAGTCTCTTTTTATGAAGTCAAGAAAGACCTGCCTCCTATGCCTGCGCTGCAGTCCCCTGTCCCAATCACTGAGTTTTTGCCATCAGGCCAGAAATCGGGTCATCGGAGGCTGGCTCACAGAAAGCGTGCAGAGAGCAACCAGTTGCGTCATTGGTCGCCTGCGAGTGATTCCAATGGGGAATTGGCTCGTCTGATTCCTGGTGGTTTACTGGGTGGCTGGTCTCAGGCGGTGTTTCTGACCATGGTGCTTTCAATGGGCCTGGCTGCCGCTCTGGCAATCGCCTTGCCGCCATTTGTCCCTTCACCACCCTGGCAGAACCTGACGGGGATGGGATTACTTGCTGCACAGTCCGCACTGGTCGTATTGGCTTTTCAAACAATCTTCTGGTGGTCGAGACGCGAGAGTAAGCCGGCCCCATTGACATGGATGTCGAGTCTGTTGCTGGGTGGAATGATGGGGGCCTGTGGTTATCTGTTGATGAATTACCTGATGGCTGAAAATCTGCTGGCAGCACCAGAACATGCCGCCATGGTGCGTCAACTGGGTGCTCAAAAATTGCGACTGGATGGCGGAGTCCCCTCCTGGCTTTCATGGGTTCTGTACTTTGCCAGCCTCGTGGCTCTCGGGAATTGGTCACAGCAGGCGAGCCTTCAGCGAGATGAACGGTTCTCAGCCATGACAATTCTCTTCTCAACGATGGCGGGTTGGATGTTGTCGTTTGTGATCTGGTTTCCACCGGTTTGGGGCTGCTTGTTTGCCGCTTGGATTTCCTGCGTGCTGCAACTTTCGACACCAGTCATCCAAGTCACGACCACCTATCGAGAGTCTGAGTAGCAGTGAACGGTGTGGGGGCAGATTCGTCCGAGGGTGATCGAGTGACCGGCCATCCATGAGACGGCTCGTAGACTGGTTCGCATTAAGATAAAGGGCTTGGAAACATGAGCTTAACCTTTGGGTTTCTTATAATCATCATCCTCGCGGTGGTGGTGTTTGGTGCTTTGACTGTGGGAGTCATACTGGCACTGCTGTTCTTTGGGATTGGTCAGGCTGTGAGCCCTTCCCGCGAAAAGAATCAGGGTTCGTCTCAGCCCCGAAAAACGACTCCCCAAGCTCTTCCTGCGGATCGTGCGCAGGATTTCGGACGTGATGTCTCTGCCAGCAGGAAGCCACAAAAGTCGCACGCCGGAGTGATTGCACTGGTGAGTGCCGTTTTGATTGGTGCCGGTCTTTTGTCGCTGATTGGCGTCCGGACTGTCGCCACCAGCGTCCACATCACTCATCATTCAGGAATTGAAAGTCAAACTGGATTTCCACGGCTGGAGCCTCTGAGCGGGCAGTTCTCCGAGCATGTCGTCATTCAACCAGAACATGGGCCATGGGCAGGGCCTCAACCGGTTGAGTCGATCCTGACAGAACAATTGCGCAACGTGCCCACGTGGAAAGCCAGTCTGCCAGCATCATCCCCAGCACTGGCTCCACAAACAAACAAAGCATTGAACAGTGCCAAAGCCACTGATGCTCCTCGACCTCAATCGACGAGTGGCCTCGAAGCACATCCCGCAGATGCCACTCAGCCGGAAAACGTCCCGGCTGTGATTGTCGCTTCACTTCCAGAACAAGCCCCACTGGCATCGACAGATTTCGAACGACTTTCGCCTTTGCCCGATTGGGCCGTTGAAATCAGCAAAGTACCACCACACCACATCCATCTGGTTTCGGGCAGGTTTCCCACTTTGGCCGAAGCTGAAGCCGATGCCAGCCAGAAGCTCTCTGCCTGGAGTATCAGCGAGATTCAGCGGCGGCATCCAGATTTGCCCCCACTCAACAGAACATCGATTGATCCTTCAGCAGAGGTGATGGCGGCCGTAATGCAAAAGGCTGTCGAAGAAACCGAACATCAGTTTGGAAATGCCACTGCCAAAATGTATGCCGTCCATTTATTGATTTCCTCCAGTCAGTTCGTCCCCACAGTGACGCTCCATCGATTGCATCAATTGCATGAAGAACAGGTTTCTTCCCAGAGATTGACGATTCTTGGTGTTGCCGGTGCAGGTCTGGCTTTGCTGGCCTGGGGCATGATGCAGTACAGTCGCCGGAAGCACAGCATGGCTTAAGTTCGGATGTTTCTTCATCCAGGGTGATTTGAGTGATGTCACAGGAACCGTCTCCGACTGCGGATGAGAACACTCGAGAACAGTGGTTGATTGCCCGCATTCGTGCCCAGGAGCCCGGTGCCTGGCGCGAACTTGTCGATCAGCATGAACCCCGGCTTTTTGCCTGGATGAAATCCCGCACAGGGAACCGCTCGACAGCCGAAGATCTCGTACAGGAAGTCTTCCTCTCCTTTCTGAGGGCGTTGCCAAACTTTGATGATTCGAGGCCCATCGAACCCTTTATCAATCAGATTGCCGCACATCTGCTGATTGATCACTTACGCAAAGAGGGGAGACGGCAGGTTGTCAGTACAGGAACCGTAGTTGACGATTCCTCATCGGGGCACATGCCCTTCGAAAAACTTGTGCCGCAGGATTCTCGACAACTGAAGGCATCGAGCATTTTTCGCGGTCGAGAAACGACCGCTGCGATTGAAGCCTGCCTGGCTCAAAGCCTGAAGGAACTTGTTCTCCGCTGGCAAAGTCGGGGAGAATTCGAGCGGCTCAAATGCTGCGAACTCATCATTGCTAAAGGATTCCCCAATCAACGAGTGGCGCAGCTCCTGTCGATCAGCGAACAGACTGTCGCCAACCATAAGTCGTATCTGCTGCAGCAACTTCGTCAGCGATTGGCAAAAGCCGGTCTTGCGGAGACAGTCTTGTCGCTGTTGATTGACCGTCACTGATAAGGGGAACAGTGGAAGGATTCATCGAATCCGTTCATCCGCAGGAATGAGCGGCACATGCACATTGATTGTGGGCCCCTCGGGTGTGCCGACATGCAGCATCTGGTTTTCGACCTGCCACTTGGTGCGAACATACCCCAGGCCGACTCCACCCAACTGGTCATCATGCGGACAGAACGTGGTGATAACTCCTACGCTTTTCGGTTCAGAATCCGCAAAGAGTTCGGCACCGGCCCACGAGCTTTTATCTTGATCGCTCAAAGAAACTTCGGTCGAAAGCCTGACGAGTTCTTTGTTGGTGTGACCCATGGCGTCAAGCCTGGCAATGGGCTCCTGCCCGAGATAACAGCCTTTATGAAATGAGATCGCGACTGCAGTCCGCCCCGATTCCTGGGCGAGTTGAGCATCGCTGTAATCAATCCCCATCCAGCCCATGCCAACACTCGCTCGGAAGCGATCGAAATCGAGAGGGGTTTCCTTTCTGATGGCTGCCAGCGACGCCAGAGTTGACAGTTCCTCACGGGCTGCATGTTCATCCATAAAGACAGCCACGACAGGCAGGCTCCAACCCGTCATCAAGGCTGCCCGCCAGCCTACGCCAGCAATCATCTGATGCACAGACTCTGCGGCCAGATCACGCTGTTGTTGTTGACTGATCTCGGCCCAGAGTTGGTTGGCTGTTTCTCCCCCAACCAGCCAGGTATCCTTCAGAGCCGCTTTCGTGAATGTGACATCTTCCGTAATGATGTAGCGTTCTAAATGCGGGAGCAGCGATGTGCCCGTCCCGGCACCTATGGTCATCACGAGTGAGTCTTCCAGAGCATGAATCCAGCCGTGCCCGACAATCCGGCCTTTGACATTCGGAAAGAAGACCTCGACGCCTGTATTTGAAGTCAGTCGAGCAACATCATTGGTACAAAAGTTCTGTAGAAAACGGACTCGATGCTGACCTCTAACGAAGTACTGTTCGACAGGAAAAGGGATCTGCATGGCCTGGAAATGCGAGTTCATGATGGCACCTGTTTCCTGTCGTCATGTTTATTGAGTGGACAGTTCTTGAACGGACAGGGGTATGGATCAGAAAAGATGATCAGCACGATGAGGCAGGGTCGCGGTCGTGTTAACTGGAGATGATATCTTCCTGAGCAAGATTCATCCCGGTGGAAGCCTGGAGCCTGGCGATTTCAGGGGGAAGTTCATCGGCACTGTGAGGCGCTGGTTTCCCTTCCAGTTCAGATAAGGCATTGGCCGCGGCCTTCTGCTCGGCCTCTTTTTTGTTGATCCCCCAGGCGGCAGCGTAAACCACTTCACCCAGTGCAGCCGAGACTTTGAAATACTTCAAATGGTCTGGCCCATATTCCTTCAGCAGATCGTAGCGCGGAGTTTCGCCCAAAGTCTTCTGGGCGTATTGCTGCAGAACACTTTTATAGTTGCGGCCATATTCGGCACCGACCATCTGTTCGACATGAGGCTCGATCAGTCGAATAATGAACTCTTTAGCCGCATCAAAACCTCCATCGAGAAAGACAGCAGCAATCACGGATTCGAACGTCGCCGATAAGATAGAGACCGGGACATTGGGAGTTCCGCACAATCCCTTCCCAATGATGACAAATTGATCGAGATGAAGTTCTTTCGCCAGCAAACCACAGACATGCCGGCTGACAACAAACGACTTGATCCGTGTCAGTTCGCCTTCTGTCGATTTGGGATATTTGCGAAACAGCAGATCACAAACGGCGGCACCAAGAATGGCATCGCCGAGAAATTCGAGTCGCTCATTCGATTCGAGCCGCGTTTTTGCAGCGGAGGCATGTGAAAGGGCCTGCATCAGCAATTCGGGCGAGCGAAAATGATAGCCCAGCCGGGCTTCGCATTCCGTCAGGGGCACTTGCCCGGCGGCCTCATCCATACATACTCCTGTCATGCGGACATGACTGGTCACTTGGGGAGGCTTTCCCAGTGACTCATCTGCCGCGAATCTGTTTTGCCAAACGAAAAATCTTCGGTGGCTCCGGGACTTATGCTCATTTCTGGCTGTTGACCAGACATGCCTGAGCAAAAGCAACCACCACTTTCGATGAAGCCTGGCAAAGCCGTCGACAAGAGTGGCGAGGGTCGGGTTCTCTGGATTTCAGAAGTACCGGCCACCGCCAGCCGTGTCCAAGCCGCTTGGCATCAGCTCATCATTTTCAGGCCAGACGTTTCGATCGCTGACCTCGCCTATACTCTACCATGAGTGGGCGGGGCTGTCACAAGAGGGAAATCTCGATAGGTCGCAGGACTCACGTTTGCCTGCACTAAGTGACCAGTCGATATCGATGAATGCATGATCGGACCGATGATTGAACAATCGACATGACGTGAAGAACTCTATTCAAAAATCGATCCGATCACCTGGAGCTGCACCTGGTTTTGATGCCTGGATGTTTATCGACTGGAGTGCGGCCAGTGTCCCCTCGCCCTCGCGTCCGACTGCTAATGCCATCTGGATTGCCACACAGCTTTCCTCACGAAAGAAGCCTGAATCGAGTTATTGTCGCACACGTCACGAGGCTTGCCGCCTGATGCGAGAGATATTTCGGCAATGCCTGAAGGCCGAGAAACGTTTACTTGTGGGAATCGATATTGCGCTGGGTGCGCCCAAAGGTTTGCCTCAAGCGTTAACCCGGCGGACCGATGCCGACTGGCGCGACCTCTGGAAAGAAATCGAAGCTCAACTTTGCGACGATGAACAGAACACCAATAACCGCTTTGAAGTGGCGGCCAACTTCAACAGCAGAATTTCACCCCATCAATCCGGCCTGAACTTCAGGAAAGCCACTCGCTCATCAACTTCACTGTCCTCAACGGCGGTCGGCGCAATCTCTTGCGAATTGGCTCATGGCATTCAAGGACCCTATTGGGGAACTCCCCATGCACGCGCTGGCAGTCTGACTCCACCCTATTCACCAAAGTTTCCCTTTCGCACGACCAGCGGAATTCTGCTCCCACGTCAAAGGTTTGTCGAAACGCTTGCACCCGGAACTCAGGAAACGTGGAAGCTGTGCGGGATTGGCAGCGTCGGAAGTCAATCGCTGACAGGTATTGCCCGGTTGGAAGCGTTCCGCAAGGATCCGGACTTTCAGCCACATCTGTGCATCTGGCCTATGGAAACCGGCTGGACTGTGCCGGAACAACGACCTTTGATTCTTTTCGCAGAGATCTGGCCGGGCTTACTCAAACAGGAAGTCGCGACGCAGCAGGCGCTCGAACCCGGGCGGATTCGCGATGAACTTCAGGTGCTTGCATGGTGCCGCTGGGCACAGGCGATGTCTCGAAATCAAACGCTTTCCAGTTACTTCCGAGTGCCTCAGGGTTTGACAGAATCTCTCCAATCAAATGCAGTCACGACAGAAGGGTGGATTCTGGGAGTGACGAACACCAAGCTCGCATAAGGTATGATACTGGAGTCAATCATCTGTCGGATGGTTCGGATATCGAGCATACGTAATGGATTTGATACAGGAGGAAGGCGACCACAATGACTTTGAACGACTGGGCTTTGGAACTGGCAGATCTCGATGATCGCGACCGCATGGAAACCATTGTGGAACTCGCGGAGACTTTGCCACCCCTTTCCGCAGATAAGCAGGCAGCCCCACTTCCCGAAAACTGCCGGGTGCAGGAATGTCAGACACCTGTGTACCTCTTTGCTGAAGTTCGTGATGGGCTGTTAACTCTGGAAGCTGATGTTCCTCGCAAATCGCCGATTGTGCGTGGTCTGGTGGCTCTTGTTGTGACCAGCCTGAATCAGCAACCTATTGATCAACTTCGGGATCTACCACTCGATCTGCTGGAAAAACTTCATCTGACCACGGCCCTCGGGATGACACGTCAGCAGGGCGTTCGCGGATTGATGCAACGAATTCGACACGCGATCGAATCCTCCCGTTGACGAATCCAGCCGATCCACTTGGAGTTCTTAATCCGAGGCTTTGGTGGAATCAGGAGAATTATTCTGGGGAGTGATTTCGATCAATTCCCGCTGACGTTTATTCGACACTCCTGCCCATCCCAGAATCCTTTGATCGAGCGAAAAAAGCTGACCCAACTGATATTCATCCTGCTGAGGAATCTCCATGGTTCCCTGGCCGAGAATGGTTCCACTGCGAGGGTCGAGCCAGACGATCTCCAGGTTTTTCTTGCCTTTGCTCGTTCGAGATCTTCGGGCCACGAGGAGTTGCTCTTCATCGAGCGCAACAGCATCGACCAACTCATTCATGGATGTCTGCCACACGATTTTTCCCGTCGCCCAATCAATGGCGATCAGTCCATCGGTGGATCGCCCAATCCATAAAGAATTCACGATGCCCAGGCGGCCAATCAAACCATCGATCGGTAATGTCCACTGGACAGCCCCGCTCTCGGCATGCATGGCGATGACACCAGAAACACCCGGTGGTTCAACAAGCACCAGATCTCCCACTCGTGCCGGTGGATTCAAGATTTTGTTGAACTCGCGGGTATCAATGCTTCGAGGCACCCAGACATGACGCCTGAGCCACAGGATTTCGCCACGATGAGTGATGCAGGCACTCAATCCCGGAGCCGTGATCCAGAGTTTCTGATCAGAAATGGTCGAGGTGATGCTGAATTGCCCCGGGAGCACATCGCGAATCCGGATTAAAGGCACACTTTCGAGCAGCTTTCCACTTCTGGCATCGAGCACATGCCATTCAATAGAGACGGCATCGCTTTCCACTGGTCGTTCGACGATCACTCCCAGTCTCGAAAAGAGGTACCAGCCATCGGAAAGCACACTGACCTTACGGTCTTCACTCCCTTCGTTGCCGCCGCGATATGTCCAGCGGATTTCACCACTTTCGAGATCGAGTGCTGCCAGTTCTACACCCTCTTTGACGAGACGTCGCACATACAGATGTGAGCCCGCCTGCACCGGGTTAAAGGGAAGGTGCGAGTAGGCAATGGCTGAGCCTGGTTCTTCATTGGCATCGCTTTGCCACTTCCGATTCAATGTGGCTCGATCCAAGGCCACCGTTCGCGAGCGATGATGAAGAATGAGCTGGTGGTCCGTCTCAAGGCAGGCTAACTGACGTGTCCACAGATCGCCCTGTCGATACTCTGAACGATCCGCATCTTTTCCAGCGGGTGGATCAAAGGGAAAAACGACCTGGCTTTCCCAACTGTTGGCCACTGCCGGTACAGGCTGAAGAGCCACGTTTCGAGCTGTAGTTTCTGCTTCACCCCAGACATTCTGCTTGAGGAATTCGCGCGTCTGTACCAAACCCGCCCATGAAGTTCCCTGAAGTGCATCATCACGCAGGCGGAGTAGCGTTTTTTCCGGGTCAAAGCGATCTGGAAGTTTTGCTCCCAGGAGCCATTGCCGCAGTTGGATGGCATCCTCCAGTGTGGAATCCGGAATAGCGCCCGCCTTGGCAAAGTGCTCAATGGCATCCTGCCACTGGCCAGCCGAAAGTGCGCGATCACCCAGCCATAAATGGGCCTGAGCAGCAGCCATAGTTTGTGGAAACTGCAGCGTAATATTGCGAATGGAGATGATGTTGCCATCGGCCATGGCCTGACGAATACGCACATCGCCTGTGCTTCCCATCTGGTCACGCATCACTGCCAATAGTGACGGATATTGCTTCATGACTCGATCAATCGCCGCGGGTAATGAAACAAACAGATCAGGATCTGTCGCCACGGGCAGGAGTTCTCCCTGATCTGTCGAAACCAGACTGGCAATGACCCGGCAACCATCCAGAAACGCTTCACCATCCAGAGCCGCCTGAAGTTCGGCACTGGCGTTGTATCCCTCTTTGCTCAATTGCAGCAGGAGTGGGTGCCGCCAGCTGCGTGACAGAACAGGAGCATCGCCAGATGTTGACGAGAGGGCCTGTAACCATCTCATCCGCTTGACCAGCATTTCATATTGATAGGGTGGATTCTGATCCGGATGTGTCAGATCCCAGCGAGCCAGAAGTTCGTGAGAGGTTTTCAGTTGCTCGCTGGCTGAGCCAAGAAGTGCTGCGGTATTCAGGGCTTTGGAATCGCGCCGCACGAGACCATTCCATAGGGTGGTATGTGTCCAGAGTGGTGTGTTGGCCCAGAGAATCAGCGATTCATCGAGGTCGGGCCAGGCGGGTTGATCCACCGTATCAGCAGCAATCTGTCCAAATTGACCAGCCAGTTCTCGGGCACGCCATTCATCCCAGGCATGCTGTAATGGCAATAACCAGGCCATGGCTTTCAGACGTTCAACCGCAGGTCTTCGCCCCATGACGATTTGATTGATCAGCCGGCTCTGGAGCTTTCGAGACAGTTCTCGATAGATGGGCTGAGTTAATGACCAATACGCGTTGGCGAACCACCACTCTTCAGGATTGGTGCCGACAGGGCAATTCGTTTCCACCTGCTCGGACCACTTGGCTTCAGAGAGTGAGGGAGTCAACTCAGGTCGCGGCCCTTCATTGGCAAGTTTTGCCAGCAGGCTCCGATCGACAATCGACTCGATATGAATCGCTGGCCGGATAATGAGTTGACCAATTTCAATGGCACGTGCTGCTTCTCCTCGCAGGCATTGCAGACCAATCGTGGCGACCGGCTCGAGGGGCAGATCCTGAGTATAGCCATCCGGCACAGGCGACCATGTTCGCCCATCGGCACTGGTGAAGAGCATCACCCCGGCGGAATGACCAATCAGTCGCCACCACTGTTTTTCGCCCAGGTGCAGTAGAGGTTGATGCTGCGGATCGTAATCCACTTCGTCGTGACCATGATGAGGATGCCCCAGTTGTACCACATTTCGACCAGTGCGCCGGTTGTGATGCACCTGTATTGTGACGACGGGTTTTCCCGCACTGTTACCCAGATAAATGCCTGTGCCGCGGGTGGCCGAGTTGAGCTGCACACTGACATCAAAAAAACCTTGATATGGGAGTTTTGCGAAATGCTCTGCGGGTTGTTCGCGTGAGTTGCCGGTCAGCAGAACAGCACCACTCTCAAGCTGTTGCAACTCGCCTCGAGAATCTTTGGTCGGTTCCCACTCCAAAGTTTTAGGCTGCACAGCCTCCATATCCGGGAGAGTGGCGAGCACACCGAGTGGATCACGCCGGGGGACATCTGTCACTCGCAGGTAATCCAGTCCACGCAATCGATATTGACCATCGAGTTCAATCTGCTCGGGACAATTCTCGAAGGGAACTTCCAAGAGAACTGCACGTTGTTTAATGAGAAGAAGTTTTCCCTCGTGCCAGGTCAGGTCGATTGTTCCCTGGCCTAATCGAGACCAGGCGGAGCCGTCAGTCCCCAGGAATTGTTCGCCAGCCGCCTTGCGGTCAATCGCCTCATCAGGCCCGGAACGTTTGACATCCACAGCAACCCACATCGCGGGCTGCCGATGAGGGAAGTATCGCAACTGGATTCCTTTTTTCCCTGACCAGACATTGATCGAAAGTTCGTTGACATCGAACATTGCGAGCCTGAGACAGCTATTCGTGAACCAGGGGGCCTTGAGCCTGGCCAGACCATTGACCTGCACAGTCCGGGTTTTCTGATGATTATGTTCGTGCAGATCGGCCCGGCGACCGGCCACGGGCCCCAACCAGTCATTGAAGCGGTTCTGCTGAAGGCTATCGAGTTGCATGGTCGCCAGATCGGCAGCGAAAACTGATTCGCGGTAGCTCACTGGCTGTCGCTCGATGGCTGCTGGATGTTCCGGATCGGGCAGAGAACTGTTCGGCAGCCATTCGCTCCAGGGAGGCGGGGCAGCCACGACGACTTCCGCTGCAGGTACTACTGGAACTGTCTGAGCTGTTGTCATCGCCCCTTCAACCGGTTGATTCGGGGTGGTCATCGCAGGATCTGACTTGCCCGTTGCGGACTTCGGATCAACTCCTTGAGGCGAGGTGGTATCGAACTTTTCACCTCGGTTTTGTGCGAGAAGTTGTGCTTCGGAGGCCTTCGCAGCATCAATGGTGGCCTGTGTCTGGGGAGTAGGTTCTGCTGGACGATCTTCTGGTTGACCTTCTTCGACCAGAAGATCGTTGTTCGCCAGTGGATTCCTGACTTTGGGCCAGAAGAGAGCACCGGCACCGACCAGCATGGCAATTGCCAGAAACCCCACCAGCAGCTTCAGTTGACGGACATTCTGGCTGGCAGCATTCTGCCTTTTGTCCGCAGCCCGTAACAGGATCTTTTCGACGGAGAGATCAATCGATGCATAATGTGTGCTCAAGGCTTCCTGCAACGAAAGATTTGCACTCAAGGCCTGCTGCAATTCGGGTGAGAAAGGCAGACGCTGCCTGAGCAATGCAATCTCAGCCGCAGTGAATTCTTCAGCGGTTTTTTCCTGGACGAGCTGCAGAAGTTCTTGATCACTCGCCATGGCTTACCTACCCACTTCAACATCAATTGGGAGCAACGTTGATTGTTTCAATTCACGACGCATCATTTTGCCTGCTGATGATCACATTTTTTTCAGTTTTCGTTCGAGACAACTTTTCAGTGCCAGTCTGGCTCGATGTACCAGCAGTTTGATAGCGCCTTCGCTGCGGCGAAGAACGTGCCCGATATCACACAGTTTCTGCTCCGAGCGATACTTGAGTTCAATGGCCTGGCGGGCACTTGGCCCTAACGCTTCGAGGCATTGAGGAAGGTTTTCGAGCACATCGGCATCCAAGGTCCCTGCAGCTCCCCCGGTTAACGATTCCAGGTCGAAGCAAAGCTCTGTCCAACCCACCTCCCGGCGGCGGCGGACACTTCGTGTCCACTCCCGCAGGACATTGCGGGCAATGCCCAGAAGCCATGGCCTGATCAATGACGTCGAATCGAACCGCGTGCGTGCTTCGTAGAACCGCAGAAACACTTCCTGAACGAGATCATCCGCATCGGCCGCCTGTGCCAGTCGTGCCCGCAGAAAGCCATAGATGGCACGCTGATGCAGTTCAATCACCTGTGAAAAGGCTGCTCGATCTCCTTCGAGAACTCGCTGCATCAATTCCTGGTCAACGGCTGACACCATCCGCCAATGTTCATTATTTGAGAAAAGCTGCTGAGAAGACCACTGCCCATCATTGATCGAGCGACTCGAATCGTTTCGCCAATTTCTCGATCACACCGCCGGGTATTTCATGTTGCCCGCCAAAGGCCCAGAAGTCCAAGGGAATTCCGCTGGATTCGAGTAACTGTCCCAGCATTTGGGCCCCCGCAAAAGGCAATACAGGATCGTATTTTCCATGCGATTGAAAGACATTCAGCTTCTGGCCCAGATCCGGATGACTGGAAAGATATTCTGTCCAGGCGGGTCGGCAAATGAGTGCTCCAGAAAACAAAACCAGCCATCGCGGCTGGAGTGCTCCTGTGAGAGTCAGATGGGTCGAGACCATGGCTCCTTGAGAAAACCCTCCCAGAATCAAACGATCCTCCGGAAGATCGAGGGCCTGCAGACGAGCCTTGATTCCGCTCTGCAATTGCCGGGAAGCCTCTTCAATGCCCGGGGGAACTTCATCAACCAGTTCGAGCAGGCTCCCGGCCTGAGTGAGCGAAAGAAGCCTCTGCATATTGATCGGCCACCACGCGCGACCACCGGGAATGCCCCACTCGGCCATATCGATCGGCGCTTCCGGGAAGAGAAATTCCATGCGGCCAGCCACTTCTGGCGCTGCCTCTTCGATGGCTTCGGCCAGGCCCACGAGATCTGTCCCTGAGGCTCCATAACCATGGCAGAACACGACCAGCCATTGTGGCTTTTCCGGCGAAAAAGCGACGGCATTCAGCGGGCCAAACGAAACAGCCTGTGGATCATTCATTCAAAAAACTCATCAGAAAAAATTGGTATGGGAACACAAAGGCAATCGACGAATTTTCAAAGGGGACAGTCTGGGGATGTTCGACGGGAACTACGTCGCGTCAGCCATCGACCAGAGTGCGCATGCCAGGCATTTGCGTTTCATCTTCGAGTCGCGGCCACGTGAGGACAAACCGCGATCCTTTGCCGATCTGCGATTCGACCGTGATGTCGCCACCATGCTCGCGAATGATTTTTTGGCTCACAGCCAGGCCCAGGCCCGTCCCACGGGCTCCTTTGGTCGATTCGAACATCAGAAACATTTTGGACAGATTTTCCGGCGCGATTCCTGTGCCATTGTCTTCGACCGAGACCCACAACAGATCCCGGGGCTCATCGAAGCCTGTCTGCACGACCACGCGAGGATCATCGGCATGTTCGACGGCATCCATGGCGTTACTGACGACGTTCAAAATCGCCCGGTGAATCCCCTCGGGATCAAACGTGCTGGTCGGTAATTGAGTGGCGGGCTGAAAAATCAGTTTGGTTTCGACTTCACCCGCCTGAGGCTGCATCAACTCGACAACATCCTGGGCCACATCGTTGAGTTGTGAAAGCTTCATTTCGGGCTGACGCTCTTTGGAGAAGGTCAGCATATCCATCACGAGGTTATAGATTTTGCCCTGGTTCTTATCGACGATCCCCCAGCCTTTGCGAATCAGTTCGGTGTCTGTCTTCCCCAGACCCAGGTCAATCAGATAACTCCCTCCCCGCACACCCTGCAAAATGTTCTTAATATGATGGCTCAACGTGGCGATGGTCTGGCCCATAGCCGCTAATCGTTCCGACTTGACGAAAGCCTCCTGGAAACGCTGATTCTCCACAGCCAGTGCTGCCTGCCGACCGATGGCCGCGAGCACACGCAGTTGCTCTTCGCTGAATCGCGGCTGATCTCCTAACAGAATCATTTCTTCAGCCGACGATGTGATATCAAGATAAACCACACCCATCAGTTCGTGGCGGGCCTGGAGTGGGACACACATCGCTTCGCGGATACCGGCCCTCACAATACTTTGACCGGTTTCAAAGCGGCTGTCGTGCCGGGCATCGGATGTCCTGACAGCCTGCAAACTTTTGACAACATAATCGACGATGGTTCGAGAAACGGGAATTCTGCCCGTTGTCTTTTCTCCAGGGTCTTTAGCTGCTGAGGCTTCTTTAGTTGATGTTCCCTCTCTGAATGATGCACCCAGAGAGGAGCTTTCGTCCTGAATGGTGCTTTCCTGCCCGCGAAAACCGACTGCGACCGCTTGCAGTGCTTCCGTCTCTGCATCCCGCAAGAGGACACAGCCTCGATCCGCTCCTAAGGTTTCAATCGCAAGATCCAGCATGCGTTGCAGAATCTGCGTCATCGATGACGACGGTCGAACGGCTTCCTCCGAAATGCGATAGAGCATCTGCAGATTCATCGTCGCCTGGAGTCGGGCATCGGTATTGTTCGAAACAGCAGCAGGCAAATCCTTCAGGGGCAATCCGCCCGTCAAAGCCATTTGCCCCACAATGCTCGATCGATCCGTCCCATCGGCCTGATGCAATAACTCGACACGATCTGCCGCCCGTCTGGAACCGACATGATCTCCCTGAAGGAACTGCAGAATTGTCCGGCCAATCTGGATCTGATCACCGGGTTTAAGTGTTCGCGACTTGACCTGCGCTCCATTAACAAATGTACCATTCGAACTGTTGCGATCCTTGAGCACGAACTTGTCGCCTTCGCGTTCGATGGCGGCATGAGTGCGCGAGACCTCGGTGTCGAGCAACCGCACAGGATTATGCAGACTGCGACCGATCGTGATCGGAACATCCCCGAGTTCAAAACGGGTTCCCTGATCCGCCCCCTGAACGATCAGAAGTGAGGCTCTCGCGATGGGAATTTTTGTCGTCTCCAGCTACTCAGAGGGCAGATTCATGGGGTCTTTATCAGAGATTGAAGTGCGAATGGGCCAAAGTCAAACTGGCACAATCTCTCGAAACCAAACGTAACCTGTTATGCAGAAAGAATTTGCAATCTGTTCTTGCGAAGTTGCATTTTCTCTCTCTGGCGACGAAACTATGTGTTCGCTTTGCAGATTTCAACAACAACCTGCAGTTCGGGGCAAATTGGCCCTGAGTCTGCATCTCGCACGAATGAGGATGAATTGTCATGGCACATAAGAAAGGCCAAGGATCCAGCCGTAACGGTCGCGATTCGAATGCCAAGCGACTGGGTGTGAAGAAGTTTGGCGGCCAGCTGGTTCTGGCTGGAAATATTCTGATCCGTCAGCGGGGTACTCGCTGGCATGCCGGCAAAAACGTCGGCATGGGCCGTGATCACACCCTGTTCTCCCTTGTTGAAGGCACAGTGTTCTTCGACCAAGAAGGACGACGTGTGAACATCAAGCCTGTGGAAGTGGCTGTCGCCAGCTAGTCGACTATCAACCCCTGCCGTCTGATCATCTCGGCGATGCAGGGCATTGCCTGTACATTGAGGCCCAGTCAGCATGGAGAGAACTGCTCGAGCAGTGACTCTAGTTGCTGGCTGGGCCTTGCCATTTCTGCCCATGTTCAATTGACCAATACTCAATCGCGTAACGAGCACGCTTTCGATGAAATTCTGGGACTGTGCGTGACATGCTTGCGGCTCCGAGCTGTCTATTACACACAACTTTGCTTGCGTATTGATTTGAGATGAGGCTGGAGACTGGGTGGCTGGGGTCAAACGTCCTCGTTTGCCCCCAGGTCATTGGACGATTGCTGATGGCGAACATGCTTGAAAGTCATGAAAGCATGGCTCGGATGCATCTTTGCTGGGATCGCTCTGTTACTGGGGGCGGTTGAAGACATCCGACCCTAGCCACCCCGGTAAAGACCACGCCCTTCCGCAAAGCCTCCAGGGACGTGCCACCCTTGGATAACAGTTGTGTGTAAAAGACAGCAGCTCTAGGAAAGCATGTTTCGCAACCAACACCGTGCCGTTATCTTCTGGGAGACGCATAAGCTGCCAGGAGTCGTTGAGAGCTGGTGGTTCTGCTACACTACTAGCAACTATTCTTCTGCAACGACCTGCACTCACAGTCCTTTTCGGAGATTCTCATGGCTGCCGTTGATGATGCTTATGATGCTGCCATTCGGCTCAAGAACCAGGGAGATCTGGATGGAGCTGCCAAGAGCCTGGAAGCCATTCTCGTAGAGTATCCCGAGCATGTGCTGACCTACTCGGCACTGGCTGTTATTTTGCAGAAGCTGGGGCGCCACGATGAAGCGATTGCTCACGCCCGCAAGGTGACGGAGTTGGAGCCTCACGACAGTTTCTCGTACACACAGATGTCAGTCATCTGTCAGCGCTGCGGACGGATCGCCGAGGCCGAAGAAGCTCTGGCCCGCATGCGCATGATGCAGGCGAGTGGAATGCATTAGGCTGTCAGACGTCGATCAGTCTGCATTCATGTAGATTGCTTAGCACTCAGCATACAACACGCTCTACGTCGCATGATCTCATCTCAATCGCAATCTCCATCAGTATGTTGACACGCTTGTTCGAGAATTGCCGAGCTTGCCAAAGCGTGAAGTCAAGAACGATCCGGGCATGATGACCACGCCCGGACCGTTGTGACTTGAGCCAATAGGAGAGGCTGGCTTACTCCTTGGCCAGATCTCCCGCGATCACAGTGAGGATCTGGTTGGGATGGATGTGCCTGCGGACGGCTTCCAGAACCTTTTCCGTCGTCAGGTCGCCAATTGCTGTTTCAAGTTTGGCGACATACTGCATGGTGCGGCCAGCGTAAAGGTTTTCTTCGAGCAGCCGGGCGATCTTGGGGTCTTCTGTACGACCAACCTGCTGGGCTTGCAGATAGCCCTGCTTGGCGGCGTCCAGTTCCTGCTGCGTGACCCCTTCCTTCAGCAGTCGGGCGAGTTCTTCGTTGACCGCAGCATTCACCTTTTCCATGTTCGCCGGATTGGCAATGGCATAGAGGGAAAGCGTGGCCCGCTGGTCGAGCATGGCTGCCCGGAAGGCGGAGCCCACCCCATACGAGAGACCTTCCTTTTGACGAATGCGGTCACCCAGCCGCGAGGAAAGTGCGCCAGCTCCGAGCACATAATTGCCCACAATCATGGCTGGGTAATCGGGGTGATCGTCACTCATCGGCATGACGGCACCACCAAAGTAGAAGGCATTGGCTTTATCGGGAATCTGAATCCGCTTCACTTCGGCTGTGATCGGAACAGACCCGGTGCGGCTAATGCGTTCGTACGTCTGATCGGACTTCCAATCGGCCAGTACTCCCTTGAGAGTTGACTCGACTTCGGCTGGATCGAAGTCGCCCACAATCGCAATCTGGCCGACTTGAGCACTCAGAAAATCGTTGTAGAGCAGCTTGAGGCCTTCCACTTCAATTGCTTCGACGAGTTTGAGTTCTTCTTCCACGGTAGGAACTGAGCGAACATCGCCAGCAGGGTAAGGCGAAAGAGCCTTTGAGACCGTTTTGACAGCCAGTGTCTGAGGATCTGTCAGACCCTGTTCGAGATTGGCTCTGACCTGCTGCTTGATGACAGCCAGTTCACTTTCCGGGAACGCAGGCTCTCGTAGAACCTGCTTCAATAAGCCCAGGACTGCCACCAGATTCTGGCGTTTGGTCTCAAGGACA
Organism: Planctopirus limnophila DSM 3776; assembly: GCF_000092105.1. Taxonomy (NCBI): domain Bacteria; kingdom Pseudomonadati; phylum Planctomycetota; class Planctomycetia; order Planctomycetales; family Planctomycetaceae; genus Planctopirus; species Planctopirus limnophila. The sequence goes on from NC_014148.1 coordinate 309,870, forward strand.
AACGTCGCTTCGCCCGCATTGCCACCAGCACTGAGTGAAGCAAAGTTCTTGTCGAGCGCATCCTGCAGTTGCTGCCGGGTGAGTGACTTGGTGCCGCGGAGCATCATCGGGGGCAAAAACTCGCAGGCCTTAGCGAGGCCAAAGAGTGATTTTTCGTTGCCATAGCGGAGGGTTAATCGCAAGACGACAGTTGAAGAACGGGTCTTTTTGGGGAGCATGGCAACCTGGACGCCATCAATCCTGGTGCGAAGGGTACGCTCTTCGATCGCCAGCGGGCTGACGTCGAACGCTTCGCCCACGGAGGTTTCTTCGCGGCCCTTGTAATCCCCAATCATCTTGGCGAGTTCGGGAGTCGCAGGAACCGAAGTGCGTTCGGGCTTTTCGGTGGGAATATACAGGCCCACAGTTCGATTGGATGGCTGGAGATACGCCTTGGCCACGCGGTTGACGTCTTCGACAGTGACGGCTTCGAGGCGATCACGATAGAGGAAGTACAATCGCCAATCCCCCTGGGCGGCCCACTCACTCAGTTCGATGGCAATCTCGGCAGAGTCTGAAGCTCCCATTTCCCGCTGCTTGAGCAGACGCAAGCGAGCGCGTTCGAGCTCTTCCTGAGTGACGCCTTTTGATGCGGTCTCATTGAGGACATCGAGCATGGAATCGAGGACGACCTGTGGATCGTTACCAGCGGCGACTTCGGCCATAAATCGAAGCACACCGGGATCATGCAGGGCATAGGCGGCACCGGAAACACTGGCGGCTTTCTTGCCTTGAACCAGAGCTTTGTACAATCGACCCGAGGGCTGCATGGTAAGGATCGATTCGAGAACGTCGATGGCCACGAAATCCGGGTGAGCCCCGGAAGGAATGTGATAAACCGCACCGACGACAGCGACATCTCCCACCCGGCGGAGAACGACCTGACGCTCACCATCTTGAGCAGGTTCTTCGGTGTAAGTGTTATCGAGCACGCGCGTGGGCCGAGGAAGCTTGCCGAATGTTTCGCCGATAATCCGCAAGGCTTCTTTGGGTTCAAAGCGGCCCGCGACGACGAGCATGGCGTTATCAGGCTGATAGTACTTGCGATAGAACGATTTCAAACGTTCAACCGGGACTCGTTCAATATCGGCCCGGTTACCAATGGTTGATTTGCCGTAGTTGTGCCATTCGAAGGCCGCAGCCATCATGCGTTGACCAAGGATGGAAGCAGGGCTGTTTTCACCACGTTCGAATTCGTTACGCACGACCGTCATTTCGGAAGTGAGGTCTTCTCCTTTGACATGGCTGTTCATCATGCGATCGGCTTCGAGGCGAATGGCAAACTCGAGGTTGTCGCCTTGGGCCGGGAGCGTTTCAAAGTAGTTGGTGCGGTCGAGCCAGGTCGTGCCATTGAAGTCGGCACCGCGTTCCTGCAGGGCTTTGGGGACACTGGGAACATCTGGTGTCCCCTTGAAGAGCATGTGTTCGAGGAGGTGAGCCATGCCGGCTTCGCCATAACCTTCATGACGCGACCCGACGAAGACCGTCAGGTTGACTGTCACAGTGGGTTTGGAAGGATCTGGAAACAGGAGCACGCGCAGGCCGTTTTCGAGTTTGTATTCGCTGATCCCTTCGATCTCAGTAACTTTCATGGGCATTTCGGCTTTTGAACTGGAGGAACAGAAGATGATCTGGCTGACAATGACCATCGCCAGCAGGGAGAGGCGGGCAGCACCAGATAAAACAGATTGTCGAGAGGTCAGACCCTTCCGGGTTAAAAACATCCGGGTCGATAACACCGGGGCCAGAACAGCCTGTGCTGTCACTTGATTCAAGAGACGCATCGTCCTGCGGATCATCCGGTTCCACTCCATTTGTTAGAATTGTGTTTATCGCAGGGAAGCCGGCCTGAGCAGTTCAACTCGTGAGTGATTGGCCGGGCCAGTTCAGAGATTGCTCATCCAGTGAACATCCCTCAGCACTTTATGATCCTAACACTCCAACCGAGCTTCGCCAACGAATCCTGATAAATGTGACAATGTCAATATAATGATTCCTGTGGCAATCCCGAGTGTCGCTGAACCCTATTTCCCATCATGAGCGGGATTCATATCCGGTTGGCGAAGTTGCTGGAGCGAGCGTTCTTTGGGGTCGGCCAGCCAGAAGCTGCGGCCCGGGAACGCTGCGGCCAGTTCATCCAGGGCGGCTTTATTTTGCGGATCGAGGATTTCTGGCCGATAACGAGCTCGAATCACTTTCGCCTGCCAGCCAGGTTCGTTGGTGACATGATCAATGGCAATCTCTCCCGCATCCTGCTTGATCAGCACCAGGACTGGTTCATCGGGTAATGCGCGAGTGAGCCAGTCATCGAATTGCTGGTAGACTCGCACTTTGGGATACTCAATCGAACCATAAGCCAAGGCCCGTCGGCTGTCCCAAAGACCGGGAATGGAAGCGTTTGCGCCCAGCCCGGCCATAATGCACATGACCAGCAGCCAATGGATGGCGACGGGACGTTGTTCCTTCGCCCAGCGATCTGCCAGTGAGATGGCCATCTGTGCCATGGCTAATGCGATAAGCGGTGCCGATTCGAAGACATAATGCCACCCCATGATGCCCGGGTACCAGTAAGGAAAATGCACGAGGTGAATGGTGAGGATGCCCGCCATCAGCCAGCGCCAGCGCGAATCCGGAGGTGACCAGAACCAGTAGAGCAGACAGGCGGCCCAGGCGAAGAGGGGGTCGAAAGTCCAGAGCAGGCTCCCGAAGAATCTTGTGGTGAGATTCTGCAGGGCCAATGGCCACGTGAGGTTATCGGCCCATTGATCGTAGGCCTTCCAGATCTTGGGACTGTTCGATTGATCGCCGCGAATTCCGTTGTTGAAACCATAGACATGCCGCGGCGTGTAGGTGGCTGTGTAGAGCTGATATGGGGATTGCCAGGCGGAGCCCGTGGTAGCGTGATTGTAGGACAGCATGATGCCCCAGCCTGCCACGATGGGAATCAACATGGCCAGAAGAGAACTGGCTTTACGAGTCAGTGTTGATGAGGGCGAATTCTCGGTGGAGCGACGGAAGAGCCAGGCCAGTACGGGAATGGCAAATGGCAAGCCCATGGCAAAAGCCGTGGCCGGTCGGCAAAGCATGGTAAAAGAGAGGCCCGTTATTGCGAGCAGGGAATCGAGAGGCTGGTGAGTGCGGAGCCAGCGTAACATCATGAGCCAGAACAGAGCCAGACCTGCCAGTGTGGGATGATGGGAGAGCAAGAGGTTGCCAAAAGTGGCCAGTCCCGGCGAAAGTGCCAGCATCAGCGCGGCGAGAAAACCCGTCCGGGGTGCCCCAAGTTCGCGTCCGATCAGGTTGGTTGCCAGCACGAGCCAGACTTGAGCCAGCCAATGCCCCAGTATCGGAATACCGACCATCACCCAGGGCCATATCCATAAGCTTGTGCCCGGATAATACCGGCTCGCCATCCGGCCATCGGGAGGTGTCCCTTCGTTGAGGACATGGACCTGATCAAACAGTGCCGGGAATGCAGGTGGCCCTGGTGCTGTCCAATGCCCGCCAGCAATGGTTTGGGCACCGAAGAGATAGCTGTATTCGTCGTGATAGCACGGTGGTGTTCCCAGGAGCTGCGTTCCGAAACTGCCAATCATGGCGAGAGCGATGAGAGCGAGAATGGTCTGGCTGAACCACAGGGGGTAGACCCTTTCGAGAGGAGTCCATTTGGCGAACATCGACGGAGTGGAAGCAGGCGAAAGTGGGCTGTTGGTCTGGGAGCCTTTGACATTCAGGACGAAAGGCAGAATGAGCAACAGGCCCGCTTGCAGCAGTGCCAGATTGGGTTGCCAGGTATCGACGAGAAAATCGAGTCCAGCAGCAATTGAAGCCAGCAGGCACATCAGCCATGCCATCATGAGACCGACCCGCTCCCGAAGATCGACTTCTGGCAGATTTTGCCCACTCTGGGCTTTGACTGTCGATTTCTGGCGTCGCTGCGAATGAGATTCGATCGTCATGCGTAAGGTTGCTTCGCTGGTAGGGTATTTCTGATGAGAGCCCTGCTCAATCGGATGCGTTGAGTATCTGTGATTTTGGAGCTGTGAATCGAATAATCATAACAGGATGGGCGGAGCGATCGGATCATCCCCCAGGCAGATTGCATGGGGAATTTGCAGAATGGAACCGATCGGTTGCTGGGAAGAAACGATTTGGCGGTAGTGGCTCGCGTTTTTGTTGATCAGGCAAACGGGGCAGCAGGTCTCTCCAGTTGCAGCAGGAGCAGCGAATTGACAGTATCTTGTGTGAACCTATACTTCAGCTTAAGGGTCGTTTCGTGACGCGAAGTGACCATCAGGCGGGAGAGATACTGATTCACCAGTTTGAAGTTCATGCCGAAGGTGATTGCCCACAACTGAGTAAAAGTTTTTGGCGTCACCTGAGTGATAAAGTTTTGATCGAAACAACAGGGGCTGGGTGGCCCTTTTTATGAATCAATTCCGTTGAGTGTAAATGTTGGCAGGAAGTGACCGGCCGACAAGTTGAAAGGAAGATGCACATGGCTGGCGATCACGTTCTCGAAATTACCGATGCAAACTTTCAGTCCGAAGTTCTCGACAGCAGCACGCTGACTCTGGTCGACTTCTGGGCTCCGTGGTGCGGTCCTTGCCGCATGCTGGCACCAACCATTGATGAACTGGCCACGGAATACGCTGGCAAAGTCAAAATCGGCAAGCTGAACACCGATGAAAACCCCCGCATTCCTTCGATGCACGGCATCAGCTCGATTCCGACCGTGCTGATGTTCAAAGGTGGGATTATTGTCGATAAGTTCGTGGGTGTCGTTCCGAAGGCCAAGCTGGCGGGATCGATCTCAACCAACATGTAGTTGACTGCTCGGTATTGACTGAAAGATCCATAGACGACCCGTGCCAGCTATTGGCCGGGTCGTTCTTGCATTTGCAGGGACGCACTCGCTGAATCGTGGTGCCTGAGAGTTAATGCCCGTGCTTGGCCAGAGGCTTAGTGCCCATGTTTGGACCGCAGGTTAATGACCATGCTTGGGAAGTGCCGCCGCATAGAGCATGGTGACACAGCCGACGGACATCAGCACGAACGCACTCCACTCGGGGGGATCAAAGACATCTTTGGTGCGTTCGTGGATGGTTTCTGGAGAGGTGAGCATGCCTCGAAAGCCTTTGGCCCGCTCTTCGTGCTCGCCGCTCATGACGAATTTATCGACAACGAGAAACGAGTAGCCCGTCAGAGCCACAAAGGCGCCCAGCCCAAAGAAGGCGGCTCGCATCATAATTCGCCAGCTCCTTATCAGATCGTCGTGGTTCGTGCCCGACGCCAGAACCCACCACTCCTTAGCGCATTTCGGTCGTGAGCACCATCTGTGATCACTGCCACTATGCCTCATCAGCAATTTCGGCTGCACTGCGGAAGAGAATACTTAATCTGCCGATTGTGAGGCGATCTCGTCGGCATCCTCGGAATTGCCAGCAGAATCGGGAGACTCCGCTGCTTCCAGGGGCGACTTCTGAAACTCGTGCAGCAGAACCGTTAGATAGGCACCAGCAGGGAGTTCGACGGAAACGCGGAGGTCACCGCGAGGCGTTTCGTGATCTGAACTGTTGGCGGGCAACAATTCGCAGGTCAGGCCTGCAGGCAAGAATCGGAAGGGCCGCCGGGTTCCTTCCATCAGCGAGGAGAATTTCTGAAAGTGCTCGATCGTCAATACTAACTTCTGCAGGATCGCCAGTTCGCGAGCATGAACTTCGCCCCCAGGCGAACGCATGCGCACACCAAAAATGGGTCCGGTGGTGGAGATTTCCCACGAGTCGAAGCGCGGCTGATCAGCAGCGGCATCTGTGACCAGAAACTTCGCACCAGCGGGGAGAATTTCCATCAGGTCGCCGCAGAGAACTGTCGAGAAAAGCCCGTCCCGCAGTCGCTGAGCCAGCACCTCGTTAAACAGCCCGGATTGGACAGCAGAGAGAGCGAGTCGGAGCAGAAACTTTCGCCTGGGGGCGGGAATATCTTGTGGCGAGATCTGGCCCAGCAGCAGTTGCCAGCCCAGCTTCCACGTCGAGTGCTGGTGCCCAAATCGCTGCATGCCGAAGTAATTTGGGCAGCCTTGAGCCTGCAGTTGCCGGGTAATGGCATCGATTTTGGAAAGATCGGGTTCAACGCCCCTCAAAATAGCGACAAAACGATTCCCTTTTAAGTGGCCCGTCTTGAGCTTGTTGCGATGTCGTCTGGCTTCGAGCACCTGTAAATCATCGCTCTCAACAGCTGGTACCAGCTTTTCAGCCCGGGTGGGGACAGAAACCCATTGCCTGGTAATGGCCTGCCTGTCTTTCAACCCCGCCATGCCAATTTCTGAGCGGGGAACGGCGAGCTGTTTCGAGAGCTGTGCCACTAGCATTTCACTCGAAAGATTTCGCTTCTCGATCCAGAGAAACAGATGCTCACCTTCTCCGCAGGGAAGGTAAGCCGGGATTTCTTCGACAAGAAAATCTTCGGGGGATTGTTTCCAGACACCGCCCACCCCTGCCGTTTGACTGGTCAGCTCCGGCCAGGCAGAGGGAGCAAGCAGTGGGACTGGCTGTTCGGTCATGGGAACGCTTTTCGAGGACGATTGCCACAGATTCGCTGAGAGATGCCATCCTGATGCTCCCCTCGCTTCGATTCGAGACAAACTCCGATTACAATACGAGGTTTCCAGAAATCTCGCAGCCCTCAAAGACAATGCCAATATGATCGAGAGACCGAACAAGGGTCTTTGGCATTGAGACCAATAAGACTGTACAGCAGACCTTCAGCGGATATGCGGAACATGGCTTTGGAAATTGTGAAGTATGGACATCCGGCTCTCCGGCATAAGTCCACCCCTGTGACCGAAATCAACAGCGAACTTCGCAAAGCGATTGCCGAAATGTTTGAACTGATGTATGCAGCCAAAGGGATTGGCCTGGCCTCGAATCAGGTGGCCATTCCAAGGCAGTTTTTCATTTTGAACCTCACCGGTGATGCCGCTGAAAAAGACGAGGAAGTGGTCTTTATCAATCCGGTCATTCTCAATCGCAAAAGCTCATGCGAAGGTGAAGAGGGCTGCTTGAGTTTTCCAGGGTTATATGGCCCGGTGAAACGTGCTGGTGAGGTGCTTATCGAAGCGTTCGATCTGGATGGGAACTGCTTTGAGATGACACTTTCTGCGAAGGAAGACGATCTGGCGGTGCGAGCTGTCCAGCATGAATCCGATCATCTCGATGGCATGCTGTTCATCGACCGCATGACAGATCGCGCGCGAAAAGAGCGTCAGGTCGAGATCGATCAGTTCGAGCAGGATTTTCTGGCGCGACAGGCGGCTGGCGAAATCGAATCGATGGACGTGCTCAAAAGAAAGCTGGCAACATGGCCCAATTGAACGCTCAACAGTCGCCAGGAGAGATTGTTGTCACAATCAACTCGCAGGAACGTTCGCTGCCAGCGGAAATGAACCTGACACAGCTCATTGAAGTGCTCAAGCTGGAGCCTCGCTATCTGGCCATTGAACTCAACGGGCAAGTCATTTCCCGGAAACTGCACGCCACCACGAGGCTCACCGAGGGCGATGTTCTCGAAGTGGTCACACTGGTCGGTGGGGGTTGAAAGTTTTCGCCACGAACTACGCCCAGGCGAGTTCTGTCTGTCGATCCGGGCCTTTTTTGTGAGCCTGCTCGAATCGGTGTTTTTCGATCTGCTGCCACAAGTCGTGGCTGTCAAACAGATCGAGCAAATGTGCCAGACCTGCATCCGCCAGTTCTCTTCCAGAAAGGAAGCGGCCTGGTCGGGACCACTCGGTAATCAACTCGACACTGCAGTTGAACAAACGAGCCAATAGCTGATCCTGATCCGACTCCATCCAGCGGAAATGTCGGGCCCATTCGACGGCTTCTTCCAGCTTGAGCTGGTCATCGGATTGCCAGCGAATGGGATGAAACAGCAGCGAAGCATGGGGCGTCACATAGCGTTCCCGGCAGGCCGCTAAGGGCATCAGTGCTGCCGAACTGCATTCCCCTGTGACCACGGCCGCCGCCCGGAGACCGCGTAAGCGAATGATCGAAGCGAGTGCCAGGCCCACATACGCATTCCCGCCGCACGAGTCGATGTAAATGAGGCCTGCTGACCGCCGGGGAAGTTCGACCAGTTTTTCCAGCAGTTCGGTTTGCTGTTCGAAGAGATCACCCGCGATCGTCATTTCCCATTCCGGGTTGGGAACAATGGGCGACCATGAAATCGAGGGCCCGGGATAAGCCGGCAAAGGACGAAATGGACTGGGCTTAGAGGGTTTCTTCGACGATTTCGTCATTTCTGCCTGAGATCCGTGAGAGGAGCCGCAATTTGCCAGATGACTTGGCTGACGCGAAGTGGAATGACTCGAAAGTTTATCGCTTTGCGGCTGATATGTCGCTGATTCTCTGAAGGAATACACTGTGGAGCAGTGAAAAGTTGTTCCGATCAGGTGTTGCCCCAGTGCATCCACTGATCTCACGCGATACGATTTGGTTGCTGAATAAAAACTTGAAGATCTGCACAGATAGTTTGTGAGGTTGGGCCATGACCAATTCAAGAACTGTTCACCCGGCAAACCAACGACCCAAAAGTGCCCGGTTGATATTCCGTACGGGATTTCTGTGGACGGCAGTGCTCATATTCCCGGAGATGGGCGATTTGCCATCGGCAGCGTGGGCCCAGCCTGCAGCGCCTGCTCAGCCTACGGCTCCAGTGGCCAGACCAGTGGCCACCATCAGCTGGCTGGATGCTGGGATCTTTGCCGCTCTGGCCGGGGGTGCACTCTTCGCAGTCTGCCGTGCGAGCAACCGGATGTAGTGATGAGATGCTGTTTGTCTTGATC